>CAXTKV010000328.1:0-2026 GCA_964244895.1 uncultured Deinococcales bacterium | reverse complement strand
TTGGGCACTTCCGCGCCCAGGCAGCCCGAGAGCGCGATCACGCCCTGGTGGTGCAGGGCCAGCACTTCCCGGTCGATGCGCGGCTTGTAGTAATAGCCCTCCAGGTACGCGATGGACGCGAGCTTGCAGAGGTTCTGGTAGCCCCGAAAATCCTTGGCCAGGAGCGTCAGGTGGTAGTACCCGCCGTCCACGCCCTTTTCCTGGCGTTCCTGCCTGCGGTCGTGCCTGGAACCCGCCGCGACGTAGGCCTCGTAGCCGATGATCGGTTTGACGCCGTTTTCCAGCGCGTACTTGTAAAACGTGACCGCGCCGTGCATGTTGCCGTGGTCGGTCATGGCGACGGTCGGTTGCGAATCGGATGTCTTGGCGACCCATTTGAGCAAGTCCTTGATCCTGGCCGCACCGTCCAGCAGGCTGAATTGCGTGTGCTGATGCAGGTGCGCGAACTTCCTGGGTGTTTTCAAGGATGCGTCGAGATTGTGTTCCAACGATCCGGGGCTGCTCGCGTCTGGCATGGGCTTATGTTAACCACAGAACGACTGGGAAACAAAAATGCGGTCCTAACCGGAACTCGAGGACAGCACTTCGGCCAGTTCATCGTGCGGGAAATCGGGGTTCTCGGGGTTCCGAAAGCCGCACGCCCCATCGCCGACCACGACCCAATGCTTGCCCGCATTGAACCACTGCGCATCGTCGAGTGCGCGAAAAATCTGAGGATGAAAAACTTTGCCGCGCATGTCCTCTATTTCGGCATCACTGAATCCGACTGAACGCAGCGCGGCGTCCATCGCAGCCCTGTGATGGGTGGAATTGGCCCAATCAGGCAGTGTGAACAGTGCCAGTAGCACTCGAGCCACAGCCTGCGGATTGGTTGGTGCCGGTTTGACCTCGATACCAGGGATCAGCTGATCGACTTCCTCTACGCGAAAGACGTGCGACTGCCAGTGCGCCGTGTCTGACCAACCCAATTCCTCAGGTTCATCGAAAGCCGGGTGGATCAACGAGAGATCCACCGTCGCGGTATCCAGGGCTATTTCGAGTTGAAATCCGTGTTCCGGTGTCAACATCAACTGAACTGTGATTTCTTCAGCTTCATCCTCGGAGTCGAGTTCTTCGACGCCCAGGTAGTAAAGAAAAAACTGCTTGGAGAACGATTCGACAGGCATGTCACCACTTTAACCTCGAGGGTGCCAGCGCCTTTCCAGTCGAAGAACACCGTCCTGGACATAGTTTTGCAAACATCGTGCCAGACGGTGTTCTCGAGTCCAGAACGGGTTGGAGCTCGAGAAACGCGGTCACGTAATTCCAGGGGATCCATCTCGAGTTCAGAGTAGACGTGAGAGGGCGCTCAGGCCGAACGGTTATCGTGTGCCCGATGGCCAGAAATAAACGCCGAGAAGAACCGTACACGCAGCGCCCATTTACGCAGCGCCGCTCGAACTGGTCGAACGCACCAGCGCGCCCGCGTTGGACACCACCGACCTGGCTGCGCGACGCGATGATCGGCGTGGGTCTGAGCTTGTTGACCTTGCCGCTCGCGCTGACCCTGAACCCCAACCTGGGCTGGCTCGGGACGGGCATCCTGGTCGGCGCAGGCGGCGCGTTGGGTGCGCACCCGGTCTCGAGACGAATTCTGTTGTGGCTGATCGGGACGGCGGCGGTTTTCGTGGCGGTGGTGATCTTCACGCCCGCCATGAAGCCGCTCGAGGCCTGGCTGGACGTGAGCGAACGCCCGCAGGAGGCGGATGCGATCGTGATTCTGGGCGGCGGTTTCCAGTGCGGATCGAACGAACTGGCGGACAACTCTCTGGCTCGATTGGTGCGCGGGCTGGAGTTGTGGCGTCAGGGTTTCGCGCCGCGCGTGACGGTCTCCGAGGCCGGCGCGGCGCTGATGGGGCCATCGTGCGGGAACGTGTCGGTCGTGGCCCGGCGCACCATCGGGCGGTTGTACCCGGACGGGGGGCCGGAAATCATCGATCTGCCCAGGGTTCAGACCACGCGCGACGAGGCCGAACAGGCCGCTCGG
>CAXTKV010000327.1:0-2059 GCA_964244895.1 uncultured Deinococcales bacterium | reverse complement strand
CGGGTCGTAAAAAAACACCGCGCTGATGTCGCTGGGGTTACGCCTGAAGACGAACTTGCGTTTGCGCTTCTCGCGTCCAGGCTCGGTAGCGTTGACCCAGGGTCGTAAGACGTCGGCAAAGTAATGGATTTTATCGATTAACACGCCGCCCGGTTGGATCGTGCGTTCCTCGAACGGGCTGAAATCCAGCCTCAGGCGATCCTCGTCGTGGCGTCGGATTGGTAAGCCCGTGCCGGGTCGCGTGTCCGAGCCAAGCAGGCCCTCCTCGTAGCGCTTGATGGGACTCGTGCCGATCCCCTTGTGGTACCGCTGGTGGTAGACCTCGACGATGAACACGGTCAGCCAGCGCTCGAATTCCTTGAGGGTCATCGCGGCGTTCGCCTCGGAATCGTAATCGCCGCGCTCGCGCGGGTTGGAGAACGTCGTGCCGGGCAGCGTGTGCACCCGGCGTAACACCGTGCCGATCAGGCGCTCGATGTGCGCACCGAAACGCGGGCGGGCCACGGGTCGCCACTCGAGGTCGATCGCGTACTCTTTGCACGCCCGCTCGAGCATTCGCCCTTTGAACTCTTTGGCGTTGTCCGCGTGAAGGCGACGAATCTTGCCCCGGCACTCCCACGGCGTGGTGACCTCGTGACGGGCGAGGAGGGCGTCCTTGGGGAGGATCGCGTTCGCCACGCACACTCCGACTGAGTTCGCGCTCGGCGGGTCGAAGGACACGTAAAAGCCTACGATCGCGCGGCTGAACACGTCGATGGCGAGCGTGATCCACGGCCTGCCGATCGGCAATCGGTGTTCATCGTCAACGAGTTCCACGTCCACCGGCGTGTGATCAATCTGCACGACGGACAACGGGAAGGTTGCTCCCTGGTACGAGCCTCGGTGTGCCCCGAAGGTTTCCTCGGCCACCTGCGCGCCGAAGCGCCGTCGCATGCGGAGCGGGTCGTCGAGATCAGCGATGCGGTTGCGCACCGTGTTCTCGTGAGGCGGTCTCAGCCCAGCCGTCTTACAAAGACGAATCACCTCGTTACACGCGTCCTGCACGGGTTTGCGCTGGCGCGTCAAGTACCAGCCGTCGATGACCGCCGTCACAATCGCTTCGGCTTCGTCCGATAGGCGGCTGCCCTGAAAGTCGGAGCGCTGCTTTGGGAGGAGCGCCGAGACCCGACCGGTTGCCTCGAAGGCGCGAAGCCAGTCGTAGAGCGTGGTGAAATGGCGCTTGACCTCATCCGCCCTGGCCTTGACAGCGCTTTTTGATCGCTCGCGTTTGTGCAGTTCGATCAGCGGGCGGATCGCTTCGAAGCGCGTCTCGGCCACCTTCCAGTCCTCGTCTGGAACCAGGCTGAGGTCCTCGACCACCTCGCTCGTCGCGTCTGGGGCATCCTCTTCGAACGGCACGAACAACTCCCGCGCGGGCAGGTCCACGGGACGGCGCGTGTCGTGATCCCGCGCCAGCACTCGGTCGATGCTGAGGAGGCGCGTCACCGTGTAGGTCTTGCCCTGGTGTTGAACTACCACGCCCGGCGTGATGTGCGTCGCGTAGCTCATACGAGAACCTGGTGTTCGACCGGGAGACTCAACGGGCTGATCATCGTCAACGGTCGCTCGAGATCCACCAGCACGCGACGGCGTGCAACCAGGTACCACAGCACCGGCAGGATCTCCGCGCGAAAACGGAGCGTATCGTAGAGGGAGGCGAGCAGATCAGCTGGGGTGACGGATCCGAACTCGCCGATGCGAGTGATCAGCAAGTTCTGATCGCAGTGATCGCAGACGAGGTTGTCGTAATCCCAGAGGAATCGGGCGTTCTCGAGCATCGGTGTGCGAATCTGCGCCTCGGTCAGCACCCGAAACAGGCAGCCGCGTTCGCGCGCGAACGCGGCTGCGGCACGGAACTTCGGGGCGAACTCGGCGGCTTTGGCGTGCAGTTCCTCGAGGTACTTGACTTCGACGAACGTGTTCAACCGGGGTTGGCCTCGCGCGTCGAGCGTTCCTGGGACGTACCCGATGAAGGTGTCTGGCGTGTAGGAAGCAGGCTTGCCTTTGTCGTTGAGGTACT
>CAXTKV010000326.1:0-2333 GCA_964244895.1 uncultured Deinococcales bacterium | reverse complement strand
CAAGTCCAGCCTGGTGGCGGCGCTGGCCAGTGAGTTGAACCTGGACGTGTGCGTGCTGAACCTCTCGATGGACACGCTGGACGACGCCCGCGTCCAGGACTTGCTGTCCCGCGCGCCGGAACGCAGCCTGGTGCTGTTGGAAGACATCGACGCCGTGTTCGAGGGCCGCGACAAGCCCAAAGGCCAGCGCTCGAGGTTGTCCTTCAACGGCCTGTTGAACGCGCTGGACGGTGTGGGCGCGCAGGAAGGTCGGCTGGTCTTCTTGACCACCAACCACATCGAGAAGCTCGATCCGGCGCTGATCCGTCCGGGGCGCTGCGATGTTCACACCCTGATCGACAACGCCTCAAGGGATCAGATCGCGGGCATGGTGCGGCGCTTCTTTCCTCGCGCCAACGCTGGCCTGACCCGCACCCTGGCGGAGCGCGTGCCGGATCGGGCGCTCAGCATGGCTCGCGTTCAGGAGTTTCTGGTTCGCCACCGCGACGATCTCGAGGGCGCGATCCGCGACTGGCACGAACTCTGCGCGCCCGAAGTCTCTCGAGCCTGAAGCCCCCAATCTTAACCAACACCGTCCGGCACGCATGAATTAATTTGCGTGCTGGACGGTGTTCTCGGCATCTTTGAGATTGCATCGATGCAATCTCAAAGATGCCCAGACGCAGGTCACGCGTCAGCACAGGCCCGAGCCAAACTCAAATCACCGGCGATTGACCTTCACGTTGATCTTTCACCTTTCCACGTTCACCTGTTCTCTATTCACGCGCTGGCTGGCGTCTTCTCGAGTTCGCGCACGGCTTCGTGGATGCGGCGCAGCGTGTAGTACGCGGTGTTGGAACGCTGCTTCATCAGCGTTTCCCCGACCACGCGCGGAATGATCGAGGGTTCGACCGACAGGATGTGATCGACCGTCTCGCCCGTCAGGTTCTCGACGAACAAGGCCGTCAGCGCGCGCGTCAGCGTCGTGACTTCCTTGCCGACGCTGGCGGCCAGCTTGACGCCATCGCCGTCGCGCTTGGCGTACAACCCGACCACGTCCAGGCACTCGTGATCCTTGCGCACGTCCACCACGTCGTAATGCTCGAGTTGATCCGGCACGAATTTCGGCAGGGAATCCGCCAGCGAGATCAATCCCTGAATTCGGGTTTCCTTGGGCAAGTGCTCAAAGAGCTTGACGGTATTTTCGAGGGTTTCGAGGCTCATACGAGGTCGATTCTATCGCGTGGGCCGTTCGGGGTCTGTCTCGCCTAGAACCCTGGGTGGTCAGGAATCAGAGCTCAGAGGTCGGAGGCGGTGAGGCCGAAGGCTCGAGGGCGCGCTGCGGTGGGTTTTTAGGGGTGCAACGAATCATCCGATGTTCTCGAGCGCTACCGCAACAACGCCCATGCCACCGAAGGAGTGATGGTTCGCTCGAGAGCGAGAGGCGACACCGCCTGGGGATCGCGCCGATGGCTTCTCGAAACTGAAGGAAGACCGTCCCACACGCACATTCTCGAGAAAGAAAAACGCTGTCCTGGACGGTGTTCTTCCCTAAGTTGCCGCCGAGTTTCCTTCTGACCTCGGACCTCTAACCCTTCTGATATCCTCTGCGACATGGCGCAGGCTCAAGCGGCTCAACCCGACAGCACGGTTCAGCGGCGCAACACGCGGCAGCGCGAGGTGATCCTGGACGTGATCGAGGCTGCGCGCGGGCCGCTGTCGATCAACGAAATCCTCGAGGGAGCGCGCTCAACGTTGCCCAGGGTCGGGCTGGCGACCGTGTACCGGACGCTGAACTTGTTGCGCGACGATGACCGGATCGCGCTGGTCACGCTGCCCGGCGAGGAAGCGCGTTTCGAGCCATCCCGGCACGGGCATCACCACCACCATTTTCGGTGCCGCAATTGCGCCAGGGTCTTTGAACTCGAGACCTGCCCGGTCAGCATTCCGTCCGGTTCGGTGCTGCCGGGCGGGTTCCTGGTCGAGGATCACCATTTGACGATGTACGGCTTGTGCGCGGATTGCGCTGGGGCTCAGGCCTCCGGCTCGAGAGGTCGCGCGTGAAGCGCTGGCTGCTGGCGCTCGCGGTGGTGTTCGGGTTGATCGGCGCGGGTCTGGCGCAGAACGGAACCGCCCAGAACCCGCAGACGACACCACCAAACACGCCAACCCAACAACCCGCGATCCTCGACCCGAACGCGCCGCCCACCGATTCGCCTGCGCCCGGAGATCAACCCGAATACTTCGAGGGCAACGTCCAGCGCCTGCTGACGCTTCCGTCCGGTGATCAACGCCAGGGTCGCGATCTCGAGGTCAAACTCTCGAACGGCGACCTGGTGCGCGCCCAGGACGAC
>CAXTKV010000325.1:0-2392 GCA_964244895.1 uncultured Deinococcales bacterium | reverse complement strand
TGATTTTGTTCATCTTCACGTCCAGGCAACTGATCGAGGGCTTGACCTCCGGTTCGGTCAAGAGTTGAGGAGCCGCATGAACGCGCGAAAAACTGTTTTGGTGATGCTCGTGATCGGGCTGACCGCGCTGGGTTTGACCGGAGCCCAAACCGCTCCCGGACTGCGTTCCCTGGCCGAAGCCAGAGGTTTGCTGATCGGCACCGCCGTTGACGCGGGCGTGCTGTTCGACACGCTCGAGCCGGATTACGCGAAGATCCTGTTCCGGGATTTCAACGCGATCACGCCGGAAAACGCCATGAAGTTCTCCGGGCTTTCCGGTGCGCGCGGCCAGTACAACTTCGGCCTGACGGACTCGCTGGTCGGCGTGGCGCTCAAGAACAATCAGGTCGTGCGCGGTCACACGCTGGTGTGGCACGAGCAATTGCCGAACTGGTTGCTGAAAGAAATTTCTGCCAAGCCACCCACCCGCGACGAGATGCTGAAACTGCTCGAGCTGCACATCAAGACGGTCGTCGGGCATTTCGCGGGCAAGATCGGTGACTGGGATGTCGTCAACGAGGCGGTGACCGAAGCTGGCGCACTGCGCGACACGCCGTGGTCGCGCGCCATCGGCTCGGATTACATCGCGCGCGCCTTCAGGCTGGCGCGAGCCGCCGATCCCAAGGCCAAACTCTGCTACAACGATTTCAACACGGAGGGCATTAACGCCAAATCGGATGGCGTCTACGCGCTCGTCAAGGACTTGAAAGCCCAGGGCGTGCCGATCGATTGCGTGGGCTTTCAGACGCACGTGGATTCGACCTTCTCGGCTGATGCGGTCAGAATGCCTCAGAACCTCGAACGCTTCGCCGCCCTCGGGCTCGAGGTGCAACTCACGGAAATTGACGTGCAACTCAAAGGCAATGCGCCCAAAGCCGAACGGCTCGAGGCGCAGGCTCGCGTCTACGGCGACCTGTTGCAGACCTGCCTGAACCAGAAAGCCTGCACCGCGTTCGTGATGTGGGGTTTCACCGACGCGCACTCGTGGCGCTCGGGCAACGAGCCCTTGATTTATGACAGCGGTTACGATCCCAAGCCCGCCTACGAGGCCCTGCGGCGCGTCCTCGAGCGCAAAAATTGAGGGCTCGGAGCCATATTTGAACCATTTCATATTCGAGAATAGATCGTTCCAGACGCAGAATACCGCTGTTTGATTCGAGTTTTATCGTCCTGAACGGTCTTTGTGCCTGATTAAAATGACCTAGAATTGCTTCTCGAGCCCATCTATTCGTCCGTCGTTCAGGCCGTTCGAGCACCATCCAGGAGATTGATGATCACCCCAAAACGAACCGACTTCCCCGACGATTTCACCTGGGGCACGGCCACCGCCAGCTACCAGATCGAAGGCGCAGCGCACGAGGACGGTCGCAGCCCGAGCATCTGGGACACCTTCAGCCACACGCCCGGACGCGTCAAGGGCGGCGACACCGGCGATGTCGCCTGCGATCACTACCACCGCTGGGAATCCGATCTGGACTTGATGAAAGGCATCGGCATCAACGCGTACCGGTTGTCCGTGGCCTGGCCTCGGGTGATTCCGAACGGGCGGGGCAACGTCAACGCGAAAGGGCTGGCCTTTTACGACCGCCTGATCGACGGTCTGCTCGAGCGCGAGATTACGCCGTGGGTGACGCTGTACCACTGGGATTTGCCGCAGGTCTTGCAGGACGCGGGCGGTTGGGGTTCCAGGGACACCGCCCACGCCTTCGCGGAGTACGCGCACGTCGTGACCGCTGCGCTCGGAGATCGCGTCAAGCACTGGATCACGATCAACGAACCGTGGTGCGTGGCCTACCTGGGCTACGGCGTCGGCGTTCACGCGCCGGGACAGGCGGACATGGCGCTGTCGTTGCGGGCGGCCCACAACGTCCTGCTGGCGCACGGGCTGGCCGTACCAGTTGTCCGCGAGAACTCGAGCGGCGCGAAGGTCGGGATCACGCTGAACCTGACGCCCGGTTACGCCGTCACGGACTCCGAGGAGGACGCTCGAGCCACGCGCACCTTCGATGGATTCTTCAACCGCTGGTACCTCGACCCGGTGCACGCGCGCGGCTACCCGAGCGACATGCTCGAGGCTTACGCATCGATCGCGCCGCAGGTCGCGTCCGGCGACCTCGAAATCATCGGTGTGCCGACGGATTTTCTGGGGATCAACTACTACACCCGCAGCCACGTCCGCCACGACCCGAGCCAACCCTGGAACGTCGGACAGGTCGAACCCGCCGGGCTCGAGCGCACCTTCCTGAACTGGGAAGTCTTCCCGGACGGCCTGCGCGACCTGCTGGTGCGGCTCAAAAACGATTACGGCGAGCAGGCCCTGTACGTCACCGAGAACGGCGCGGCCTTTCGGGAC
>CAXTKV010000324.1:0-2396 GCA_964244895.1 uncultured Deinococcales bacterium | reverse complement strand
GGACGTGCGGTAGGCCATGACTCCCCCGTGCGCGGTCCTCAAACCATTTCGCACCACGCTGCTGAGCTGCGGGCTGGCCCTGGCCCACGGCTCGAGCGCCCAGGCCGGAGCCACCATCGGTTTGGGCAGCATCTTCGGGATCGAACTGCCCTCGATCACCCTGCCCGACCTGCCGGGCCTGCCCGTGAGCCTGCCGAACCTGTCGCTGCCCAAACCGAGCCTCCCCGCGCTGCCCTCGGTCGCAACCCCATCGAGTGTAGGCTTGTCCGCCTCGTCGGACAAACCCGATTACAGCGTCAACACCCAGATCCTCAGCCTGGCCGACTCGAGAATCGAGAAGCTGACCGACGGTCGCGTGCCCTTCGTCGAGGTGATCCACACCAAAAAGCTTGAGACCTACCAGTCGCACCGCGACGAGTGCCGGGCCAAAGAAGTCAAGGGCGAGAAGACGGACGCCAGCACCTGCCCGCAGTACGAGTGGAGCCTGCCGTTCGCGCTCGAGGGCGACAGCCAGCAGAGCGCCCGTGAATTGCGGGCGGCCTGGCAACGATTTGAAGACCGTTACTACTGGCGCACCATGACGGAACTCAACAACCCCGCCTACTACCTGGCCTTCTGCGCCGTCGATTGGGGCGGTGGCGTCAACCCGGATGCGCCCGAGGTCAAAGTTCACGTCCCGAACGGTGTTCTCGAGAAGAGTCTGCGCGGCAAGGTCCCCACGAGCGACCGAGATCAAGGCTTTTCCCTCGACGATTACATTCCCCTGCCGAAGGTTCACAATCAGGATTTCTGCGACGACCTCTCGTTGCAGATTTTGCCGCTGATGTACATTCCCGGTTTCTGCGTTGACCTCTTCGGCACACGGCTTTTTTGCTCGGACGACATCGGCTTGAAGGGCGACGCGACCAGCCTCGGCCCCGGCCCGAGCCCGATCTGGTGGAACACCGACGAGGCCACCAACCGCGTCACCGACGCGATCAAACGGGCGCACACGACCTACCTCACCGAGTACCAGGCGGACGCCATGAAGGCCCTCCTGCCGGGCAAGACCCACCCGAGCCTGTTCGTGATGCCGTGGCGCTCGAACCTGCCGGGCGACGGGGTGATGCTCGCCCCCGTGATGAACCTCAACCCGGATTTCACGCCGGTGATCGATCTGGCCAACACCGCCCGGAACGCCCTGGGGTCCTCGAGTCTCGAGGGCTTGAACGCCCTGCCGTACTACCTCCAGAGCGCCTTACGCAGCCCGAGCCTGGATCTCGAGCTGGTCGGTGGCAACGCCGTGGTCGGCACGCCGCCGGGGGTTTGGCAACTCGAGGAGTTCAAACGACTTCTACCGGTCACGAACCTCGCCTACATGGAGCGCTTCGGCTACGTGCCGTTTTATGAAGCCTGGAACCAACTCGACGCCACGATCCTGCCGGAGGGGACGGCGGCCAAGGCCCTGCGCCCGATCCTGTACTTCGCGGTCGGAATTGATCTGAACATCGACCTCTCGGGCATCACGGCCACGCCGATGCTCTCGCCCATCCCGGTCGCGCCGTTCCTGTTGCCCTTCGTCGGGCCACGACTGTACGCCGATTGGGTGTCCGTGCCCGACGGCTACCAGATCCCGCGCGTGGTCGGCGAGCCGCACTTCGATTACCGTCCCGTGTTGCGGACGGACTCGAGAAAGTAGAGGGCCTCGTGTTCTGGAACCTCCGCCCTCTGCGCCGAACGGCCCTCTCGAGAACTCCGCCAAGAGCGGTGTTTCGACTGATCTTCTGCCTCGCGCTGCTGGCCGCGCCGATCTCGAGCGCCCAGGAGGCGATGCACCTCTACCGACCGCGAAGCGTCGAGGAACTCAACACCTTCATCCGCACGCACGCGCGGGACGGCGTGCTGATCGTCGGCGGTGGCTTCGCCTGGGCCGGACTCGAGGCGGTGCTGCTCGAGGCGCTCAAGGGCGATTCCGCCCGTGTCCGCGTGCTGACGCCCGCCGCCAGTGCATCCACCTTCGCTGGCTTGATCAAGGCGGGCGCGAGCGTCAGAACCCTGCCCAGCGCACGCTCGAAGCCGAACCAGGGCATCGCCCGCAGCGCGACCAGCCTGATGCTCGTCGGGGCGTTCACCGTGCTGCCCTCCAAGGGTGAATGGCTGGTGCTCGAGTCGCCCGAGACCAGCCTGGCCCTGCACCACGCGCTCGAGCAAGCCTGGACGATCTCGCAACCCGTCCCCAAGTGATGACTGCCAAGGAGATCCCGTGAACCCACACGCCGCGCCGCCGACGACCCCCGCTCTTCCCACCCTCGAGGCCGCCTCCGAAGCGGTGCGGGTCTCTCGCCTCGAAACGCTCGGGGTGAGCCTCGCGCTCGAGGTCATCGGCCTGCGCGAGGCCACCGAACGCGGCGACCTCG
>CAXTKV010000323.1:0-2463 GCA_964244895.1 uncultured Deinococcales bacterium | reverse complement strand
GGTCGCACAACTGACCATGCTGGTGCTGGGCGGTCAGGGCAGCCTGACGGGCGCGACGCTGGGCGTGGTGATCGTGACGGTCTTGAGTGAAATCCTGCGGAACCTCGAGCGCGGCTTCAGCATCGGCCCCGTGACGCTTCCCGCCGTGTTCGGCGCGAGTCAGATCGCGTTGGGTCTGATTTTTATTCTGGTGATGGTCTTCCGACCGCAAGGTCTCGTGGGGGACGCCGAGATCGCGTTGATCTCGCGCGGGTCGAAAGCTCGAGCCTCGAGCGCGACCAGAGAGGAGAAGGGATGAGAAAGGTACTGGCTCTGGGTCTCGGAGGGGCTGCGCTGGCGGCGGTGCTGGGTTTGACGGGCAACGCGCAGGGCGACCCGATCAAGATCGGCAACGCGTACAACGTCACGGGTTCGATGAGTTCGCTGGACGTGCCCGCCAGCAACGGCGCAAAACTGGCCGTCAAGGAGATCAACGCGGGGGGCGGCGTGCTGGGTCGCCAGATCGAACTGGTCAGTTACGACGGCAAATCAGACCCGGCCACGATCACCAACGTCGCCACGCAGATGATCGAAACCGACAAGGTCGTGGCCATCGGCGGTTTCACCGATTCGGACAGCGCCCTGGCGCTCGGCCCGATCGCGCAGAAAGCGGGCGTGCCGTTCGTCACGGCGGGCGCGACCAGCCCCCTGCTGCCCAGTCAGATCGGCGACATGATGTTCCTCGCGCCCTTCGGTGACAACGTGCAGGCGGCGGTCGGCGCGGAATTCAGCTTGAAGAAGCTTAAGGCCAAAACCTCCTACCTGTTGATCGACAAGGGTTCTGAATACACCGTGCTGCTGGGCAAGTTCTTCAAGGACGCGTACCGGAAGGGCGGCGGTAAGATCGCGCTCGAGGACACCTACAAGACGGGTGATAAAAACTTCAGCGCGCAGATCACGAAACTGAAGGCGCTCAAGACCAAGCCCGACATGCTCTTCATTTCCGCCCTGCCGGACGACATCGGCACGCTGGTCAAGCAGGTGCGCCAGGCGGGCATCACCTCGCCGATCGTCGGCGGCGACGGCTACGACACGCCGCTCTTGATCGAGGTCGGCGGCGCGAGCGCCAACAACGTCTACTTCACCACGCACGCCCTGATGGACGAGAAGGGCGGCACGCCCGCCGTTCGGACGTTCATCGCGGCCTACAAGAAAGAATACGGCAAGCTGCCCGACAACGCCTTCGCGGCGCTCGGTTACGACACCGTTTACCTGATTGCGGACGCCATCAAACGCGCCGGAGCCACCGACGGCGCGAAGATCCGCGATGCGCTGGCCGCCACCAAGGGCCTGAAGACGGTGACCGGAACCATCAGTTACGCGCCCGGCATCCGCGTGCCATCGAAGGGCGTGACGGTCATCGGTGTCAAGAACAAGGCGCTGTACCTGGCGGGTGAACTCGCGCCGAGCTACGTGCCGAAACCCTAACGGGCCGCAAGCCGCGAGCCGCAAGCCGCAACGCTAAACTCGCCGCTCGAGCCTCGAGCGGGGATTTGATGGCGAGAACACCGTCCAGCACGCATTTTGTCTATCGCGTCCAGGACGGTGTTCTCGAAAACTGATAGAACAAGAGAATCAATTAGTCCCGCAAAGACGTGTTCCCCGAGGAGAGCCTATGAGCCTGTGGGACGTGTACGACCAGCACCTCAAATCCGCGACCTTCACCGACCTGACCCACGAGTTCTTTCCGGGCCAACCGAAGTTCCCGGCCCTGCCGGATCAGACGGTCTCTAACTTCCTCAAGCTCACCGACGGGATGCTGTTTGAAATTCACCAGTGGGGTTTCGTCGGGCAGTGGGGCACGCACGTGGATCCGCCGTTGCACATGCACCAGGGCGGGCGGACGGTCGCGGATCTGGCGGTTTCAGAAATGCTCTCGCCGCTGGTGGTTTTGAATTGCGCGCCGCAATCGGAAGCCGATCCCGATTACTGCATCCAGCGCGCCGACGTGAGCGCCTGGGAATCGAAGTACGGCCCGATCCCGGCGGGTTCGTTCGTGGTCATGCGCACCGATTGGGGCAAACGCTGGCCCAGCGCGGAGCGCATGGCGAACCGCGATGCGAACGGTGTTCAGCACTTTCCGGGCTGGTCGAGAGACGTGCTGGAAGTCTTGTTCACCGAGCGCAAAATCACCGCCGTCGGGCACGAGACGACCGACACGGATGGCGGCATCGCCACCAGCCGCGAGGACGCGAACTGGTCGCTCGAGAGTTACATCCTGAGCTTGGACCGCTGGCAGATTGAACTTCTGACGAACCTGGATCGCGTCCCCGAACACGGTGCGCTGGTGATGGCTTCCTGGCCGAAACCGCGCGGCGCTTCGGGCTTTCCGGCTCGGGTGGTGGCGATCCACACGTGAGCCGATACCGTTCTTGCTCACGGAAGAGCACCTACCGGGCTGTTCGCGCTCCAGTACGCAAATCT
>CAXTKV010000322.1:0-2516 GCA_964244895.1 uncultured Deinococcales bacterium | reverse complement strand
CACCACGCGCGAACCGTTGACCCAGACGTGATGCACGCCGCTGGAAAGCTGGTGCGGTTGCTCGAAGGTCGCGTTGTCCTGGATCGTGGCGGGATCGAACGCGACCAGATCGGCGTAACAGCCGACCTGGATGCGCCCTCGGTCGCGGATGGACAATCGGTTGGCCACGGCTGAGGTCATCTTGCGGATCGCGTCCTCCAGGGTGATCAGCCCTTCATCGCGCACGTACCTGGCCAGCACGCGAGGGAAGGTGCCGTAGCCGCGCGGGTGGACGGCTTCTTTGATGGTGGCCGGATCGTGCCCGCCCGCGTCGGAAGATATTTTCACCCACGGCTGCTTGACCTGAAGCCGCAGGTTGTCCTCGGTCATCGAGAAGTAGACCGTGCTGATGCGCTGGTGTTCCAGGCGCAGCAGTTCTATCGCGCTCGAGACCCAGTCGAGCTTCATGGCCTGTGCGATCTGCGACAGGCGCTGCCCGACGTACCCGGCGTGCTCGGGAAGTCGGAATCCGATCGGCATGATGTTTTCCGGTCTGGACGTGTTCATGTCGCCCGCGCCATCCAGCACTTCCTCGATGATGCGTTCGCGCAACGCGGGATTTGTGATGTTGTCCCAGAACTTTCCGTCCGCCGAAACCCAGGTCGGCAAAATCGCGTCCAGCCCCGTGCCGCTGGCTGGGTACGGGTACAGGTCGGCGGTCACGTCCAGCCCCGAAGCCCTGGCCTGATTAATTTTTTCGATGGCGGCGGGCATCTTGTGCCAGTTGCGCTGACCGGAAGCTTTGAGGTGATAGATCTCGGCGGGAATTCGGGCGCGCCGCGCGATGGTGATGGTCTCGTCTATCCCCTCGAGCAACCCGTCACCCTCGGAGCGCATGTGCGTGATGTAAATGCCGCCCAGTTGGGCCGCAACGGTGCAGACTTCCACGATCTCGTCGGTGGAAACGAACTCGTCCGGCGGGTAGATCAGCGCGTAAGCCACGCCCATCGCGCCGTCTCGCATGGCTTCTCGCATCACGCGGCGCATGGTGGAAAGTTCATCCGGGCTGGCCGCGCCCATGCGCATCCCGCAGGCAAATTCCCGCAAGGTTCCACCCGCCAGGAAGGACGCCACGTTCGGGCTGACCCCATCCAACTCCATCGCCTCGAGCCAGTCCGAAAAGCGCGACCAGCCGCGCGCGCGATCCCACCAGGACGCGTCCAGCGTGCCTTCCAGACTGGTCGTGAACGGTGACGCGATCAGCCCGCCGAACGGTGCGGGCGTCCAGCCCTCGCCCATGACTTCCAGGGTCACACCCTGCGTGATCTTGCTCAGGCAGCGACCATCGCGCATGAGGGGTGCGATGCTGTGCGATTGAATATCGATGAAGCCCGGACAGACCACCAATCCGTTCGCGTCCACCGCGCGCTCCGCGTTCTCGAGGCTGCCAGGCGGCGCGATGGCCGCGATCTGGTCGCCGGAAATCCCGACATCCGCATAGAACCACGGGTTGCCGCTGCCATCGACCACGCGAGCGCCGCGAATGACCGTCTCGAGCCTGGACATGCAGTCAGCTTATCCCGTCTGGGATTCACGATTTTGGCGCGTCCGGCACTTCGGGCGCACCGATTCGCGCCTCGAGCAAACGCATGGCGCGCATCACGCCGAGCACGATCAGCGTGCAGCCGCCCGCCAGCACGTAACGCTCGAGCCCGACCGCCAGGCCAATCGCGGCGGTCGCCAGCAACGAGGCTGCGGTGGTCAGATTGTGCGCTCGACCCGAGCCGCCGACCAGGATCGAACCCGCGCCCAGAAACCCGATGCCGCTGACCGTCGCACCGATGACCGCGATCGGATCGAGCTTGATGCCGCCACCGAGGGTGTTGAATTTCAGGATCATGATTTCTGCCAGCACCACGAACATTGCAGCGCTGACCCCGACCAGCGCGTGCGTGCGTAACCCAGCAGGTTTGCGCCTCGACTCGCGCTCCCAACCGATGGCGCTCGAGAAGGCCAGCGCGACCAGCAGGCGCAACAGGAAGTTCAGATCATCCATGACCTCAGCTTGACAGATGCGATCGGTTCGTGCCGGAAGCCCGTCCAGGAGGCAGTTCTGAAAGCGCGAAAAATGTCGTACCAGACCCTGCTCGCGAACGTAACGGACTTCGAGACCGTTTCCTCTGGCGTTCATCTTGCCCGATCAGACTCCGCAGAAGGTACTCGACCAGGAGGTCAACATGATCGGAAGCATCCCAGACTTAGCCGTCATTTTCGTGCTGGGTGCGCTGTTGTTCGGCGCAAAAAACATCCCGGAACTCGGCAAGAACCTCGGGCGCGGCCTGCGCGAGTTCAAGAGCGGCATGAACGATCTCAAATCCGAGATCGAAACCACGCTCGAGGCTCCGCCCGTCCGAGTGGACGCCGTCACCTCGAAAGCCACCGTCGGCGCGGCAGAACCCAAGATCGAAACGCAGATCGCAGCCACGAATTCCGTGTCCTCGGGCAGCCCAGTGTCCTCGAGCAGCCCAGTGTCCTCG
>CAXTKV010000321.1:0-2574 GCA_964244895.1 uncultured Deinococcales bacterium | reverse complement strand
CCGTCGTCCAGAGGTTGCCGCTCGCGTCGAACGCCGCCCCGACGAAGATGCCGGGGGGGGCGAGCGCCGTCGTCGGCGCGGGTGCACCGGAACCGGCCAGCGAGGACGCCGCGTAGCCGCTGAGGCGGAAATCGCTCGGAACCCAAAGCTGTCCCGTGCCAGGGCGTTGCGCGTAGGTCGCGCTCGAGAAGGCCGTTCCGCTTGCCGTCACCGTGGCGGGCGAACCCGTCACCACCGGGTCGAAGAGCGCGTCCACGATGCTCAGGCTCTGGCGCACGGTCTTGGCGGTGATCGCGTACGCGCCGGGGTTCAGTCCGCTCAGGGCGCGCGAGGCGGTGAGCGCTTGGTTGAATCCGTCCGGTCCCGCGATGGCGACATCGGCGTTCAGGCCGTTTGGCAGGCCGCTGATCGTGACCTGCAACGATCCCACCTGCGCGGCGTAACTCACGCTCGAGATCGCGGTCTCACCGGACTTGACCGTGGCGGGCGATCCCGCGACCGTCCCCGCGAAGCGCGTGCCGCTCGAGGTGACATCGCTCGCGGTCACGAGGTAATTCCCCGGCTCGAGTCCGGTCACGTTCGCGCTCGAGGTTAGGGTTCGGCTGAACCCACCCGGCCCACTGACAATCACGTTCGCGCTCACCCCGCCGGGCAACCCGGTGACGCTGACCGCGAGTGAACCCGGCTGAACGGTCTGCACGGCGTAGGTCACGCTCGAGATCGCGGTCGCGCCCGCGCTGACCGTCGCGGGCGAACCGGTGACGGTCGCCTTGAACGTCTTGCCGTTCGAGGTCACGTCGCTCGAGATCACCGTGTACGTCCCCGGCTCGAGGTTGGAGATGGCTTCGGTGGCGGTCAGGGTTTTGGTGAACCCGTTCGGCCCGTTGACCGTCACGTTGGCCTTCGCGCCGTCGGGCAGGCCGGTGATGTTCACGCTGAGCGCGCCCCGGCCCGGAATCTGCGCCACGTAGGCCACGCTGAGGCTCGAGGTTTCTCCGGCCTTGACGGTGGCGGGTGAACCCGTCACGGTCGCGCTGAAGGTCGCGCCGCCCGAGGTCACGTCACCCGCCGAGACCGTGTACGATCCCGGCTCGAGGTCGCTCAGGGTTCTCGAGTTTGCGACCGTCTGACTGAAGCCGTTCGGCCCCGCGACCGTCACCTTCGAGTCCACGCCGACCGGCAAGCCCGAGACGTTCACCTCGAGCGTTCCCAGGTTGGGTTTCGTGGCGACGGGATTGACCGTGATCGCCGCGCTCGCGCCCAGGCCCGCACCGGGCAGGCTGGCGGTGAGGGTCGCGGTCGCCTGGATCGAGAGGGCGCTCGCGGCGGGCGGCGTGTACTGCGTGCTCGGGCCACTCGCGCTCGAGATCGAGCCGGGGCCGGACAGCGACCACTGCACGTCCTCCGATGTGTTGGCGGCGGTCGCGGTGAAGGTGATCGCCGCGCTGCCCGCGCTCACCGTGCTCGAATCTGGCGTCACGCTCAGGCTGGGCGGTGGCGTGCTTGGGCAGGCCGTGAACGCCACAACAATGGCGAGCAGGGCCAGCCAACGCGGGCGGTACAATCGGAGTTCAGTGGTCATTCGTCATCCCTTCCTCCTGTGGGCGCGGGTCGTCAGCTCGGGCGTGTGGTCGCTCGTCCACGTTCCCTCGTCTGCGCGGAGCTTAGGTTTGGCGTGGTGACGCGAGCGTTACGCGAGCGCCAGTGCAAATGTCCTTGTCTCGAGAGAACACCGTCCTGGACGCAGGATTCAATTTGCGTCCAGGACGGTGTTCTTTTACAGCACGCTCTCGAGTTCGCGCACGGCTCGAATAACTCTGTTCAGCGCGAGCTTGAGCACCATGCGTGATTCCGGCGTAACCACAGTCAACTTAGCCTCCACTCGAGAAGACCCACTCGAGGAGGAAGACTGTGCTTGATCAAAAACCCGACCATATCCAAACGCTCGAAGGCTCGAGGCCAGCGCTCGACAGCACCGCTGCCCACGCGAAAATCTACTTGCGTCGGGGGCTGTGTGCCCAAAAGCCGAAGCGTTCGTTGCTCGCGCTCTTGTGGGTGATCCTGGCCTCGTGCGGCAGGACCAGGCTCGAGACAGTGAGCGTGAACGGAGACGGAAAGCGCGATCTGATCGCGTCGGACTCGGGACGGGCAGCGTCTTCGTGCTGACCCAGTCGTGAGGGGCAATCAGGAGTCAGGGGTAAAAGTGCGGTCTCGAGCCTGAAGAAACTCGGACGCGCTTCGAGGCAACACCGTCTCAGACGCGAGATTCAATTTGTGTGCGGGACCGTGTTCTCGTGTCGGGGCGTTCTCGAAAACAAGGACATTTGCACCCAAGCTGGCGTAACGCTCGCGTCACCACGGCAGACCTACCTTTCACGCAGACGAGGGGAAGCCGGATGGCTCAAGTCCTCGGATGCTCAAGGAGGTTTGCGTATGAAACGAAACTCGAGATTTGGCTTTCGCACTCCCGTTGCACTGCACAGGATGACGGCATGATCTCCCCGACCATCATCTTGGGCGCGCTGATCGGCCTGTCAGTTGCCGCGCTAATTGGTCCGATTAACCTCTTGTGCA
>CAXTKV010000320.1:0-2691 GCA_964244895.1 uncultured Deinococcales bacterium | reverse complement strand
ATATCGAGGCGGAGCTATTTTTGGCACAATCGGCGATCTTCAAAATGGGGCGCTCCCGTCTGCCTTCGACAATTGCACCTTCACGCTCGATGGTTCGGCACCGACGGCCCTCGTTGCGAGGCCGCTCAGACGGGCGAGCGCAGCGCTGGCGCGCAAAATTGGGTTGCCCCTCGAACAACTTGCACGTCGATAGCCCCGGTCTGAAGAAAGGAACACCGTCTGGGACGGTGTTCCTTCTAATATCGAGATTTCGTGTCCCGGACAGTGTTCCTCAATCCGCCGCGACTGCCACCTCGAGCCTGACCGGAATCCCGCATAATGCCGCGTTGCCGGTCAATTCATCGAGCGCCAGTTCGTCCGTCAGATCGTTGATGCTCGCGCCCGAGTATTTCGCGTCCACGCCGTGCATCGCGCCGTTCCTGGCGTGGCCGTAGCCGTGCGGGATGCTGACCACGCCGGGCATGATCGCGTCCGTGACTTGCGCGGGCAGGCTGATTCTGCCGACCCGCGATACGACGCTGACGGGCTGGCCGTCCCGGATGCCGTGCGCTGCCGCGTCGGTCGGGTGAACCATCAGCGTGCAGCGCGGTTCGCCGCGCGTCAGGCGCGAGACGTGGTGCATCCAGGAGTTGTTGCTGCGCAGTTCTCGCCGCCCGATCAGGGTTAAAACACCGTCCGGGACGGCATTCTCGAGTTCTCGCGCTGCACGCTGTAGGTCGTTCAGGATCAATTCTGGCGCGAGCTGCACGCGTCCGTCCGGTGTCAAGATACGCTCTTTCAAGCACGGTCTGAGCGCGCCCAGATCGATGCCGCTCGGGTTCGCCTCGAGATCCGCCAGCGAAAGACCGTAAGGCCCGCGCTGCAAACCGATTTCTATTTTGTCTCTCGGGTCGCGGGGCGCCTTGCTGGAACCCGTCAGGCGATTGCGCAGCTCCTCGAAGATTTCCCAGTCGTACTTCGCGCCGGGCGCTTTCGGTAGCGTCGGCGCGGAATACTTGGCGGTGTTGCGCGCGGCGAAAACGTGAAAGATCAAATCGTAGTGCGCCGTCTCGAGCCCCGTCGCGGGCGGCAGGATCACGTGCGCGTGGCGGGTCGTCTCGTTGATCGCGATGTCCACGCTGACCATGAACTCCAACTGTTTGAGCGCCTTCTCGAGCTGCGCGCCGTTCGGTGTGGACAGCACCGGGTTGCCGCAACTCGTGACCAGCGCGCGAATCTGCCCATCGCCGGGCGTCAGGATTTCCTCACTCAGCGTCGCCACCGGAAATTCACCGTCGAATTCCGGCAGGTCGCGCACGCGCGATCGGGCGCGGTCGAAGACCTGCTCGAATTCCCTGCTGCGCACCATCTCGAGCGCGGGCTGCGCGAACATCGAGCCGCCTTCGGCGTCCAGGTGCCCCGTGATGGCGTTCAGCGCGTTGATCAGCCACTGGCACAGACCGCCGAAAGCCTGCGTCGAAAGCCCGATTCGCCCGTAGGCCACGGCCTTGGGCGTCTGCGCGAACTCTCGAGCCAGGCGTCTGATCGTCTCGGCCCCCATTCCGGTTCTGGCTTCGACGCGTTCCGGCGCGAAATCTTCCGTCGCGCGGCGCAGTTCGTCCAGACCAGCGTAGAAACCGCCCTCCTGAACGCGCTCGAGCCCTTCGCTCAGGACGGTCTGCACCATCGAGAGCAACAAGAACGCGTCCGATCCCGGACGAATAAAATGGTGCTCGTCCGCCACCAGCGCGGTTTCCGTGCGACGTGGATCGATCACCACGACCCTGCCGCCCCTGGATTGAATGCCTTTCAGACGATCCCGCATGCCGGGCGCGGTCATCAACGATCCGTTCGAGGCGACCGGGTTGGCGCCCAGAACCAGCATCAAATCCGTGCGATCCACGTCCGGAATCGGCATCAAGAGCGGATGCCCGAACATGGTCAGCGCCGCCAGGTGGTGCGGCAACTGATCGACGCTGGTCGCGGAAAAGCGGTTCCTGGTGCCCAGCGCCTTGACGAACCCCGGCGCGGTCAGCATCGTGCCGGAATTGTGGACGCTCGGGTTGCCCTGATACACGCCGACCGAATCGCGCCCGTGGCGTTCCTGGACGGATTTCAGGCTCGCAGCCACCAGATCGAAGGCTTCATCCCAGCCGATCTCAGTCCACGCATCGCTCACGCGTTTGACGGGTCGTTTCAGGCGGTTCGGGTCGTCGTACACGTCCCTCAGAGCGATGGCTTTCGGGCAGATGTGACCTTTGGAAAGGGGATCGCGCTCGTCGCCCCGGATCGAAACCACGCGCTCAGTGCCGTCCTGACCGCGCTCGAGTTCGATACTGAGGCCGCAGATCGCCTCGCACAGATTGCATGCGCGAAACGCCGTGCGCCGCGTCGGTGGGTTGGTCATGGTGGCTCGAGTGTACGACGAGAAGCGTCTCTCGAGCCTCGAGAGCATCGTTCGTGAGCTTGGGGAAGACCGTCCCAGGCGCGATATTTTGAAGAAAAACGCTATTTTTGTTGTCCTGGGCGGCCTTCGGAGATATCACAAATGCGATTTTTGCGATTTCTCGAACGATTTCTCACACAATTTCTCGAGGCGTTTCTCGAACCGGATCAAAAACGTTGGACGCGATCCGAAAAGGTCGCGTCCAACGTTTTTCTGGTGGAGCTGAGGGGATTCGAACCCCTGACCTCCTGAGTGCGATTCAGGCG
>CAXTKV010000319.1:0-2696 GCA_964244895.1 uncultured Deinococcales bacterium | reverse complement strand
GGTTCGATTCCCAAACCCGGCGAGGTCAGCCTGGCGCACCGCGGCATCCTGTTCCTGGACGAATTCCCGGAATTCTCGAGGGACGCCCTCGAAGCCCTCCGGCAACCCCTCGAAGACCGCGAGGTCACGATCTCTCGGGCTCGGGCCTCCGTGACCTTTCCCGCGAATTTTCAACTGATCGCCGCCATGAACCCCAGCCCATCCGGTGACTGGGTGGACGGCAGCAGCCCCGCGCAGAGACGCTATCTGGCCAAGATTTCCGGGCCTTTGCTGGACAGGATCGACCTGGTGGTTCACGTGGCTCGGCTGACTCCGGACGAACTGACCCGCTCCCCGGAGGGTGACCCCTCGAACGTCGCCCGAGCCCGCATCCACACGGCCCGCACCAGGATGCTCGAGCGGCAGGGCACGGCCAACGGCAACCTGATCGGCAAGGCGTTGCGCGAACACGCGCACCTGAGCGCCGGGCCGGAAGGCTTCATCCGGGCCGCCGCCAAGCAACTCAACCTTTCCGGTCGCGGCTTCGACCGCGTGCTGCGCGTGGCCCGCACGATTGCCGATCTGGGCGGGGCGGATCAGATTCTCGAGTCCCACCTGGCGGAAGCCGTGTCCTACCGCGCCAGAGATTGGTAGAGCGCCAGGAACACCGTCCAGCACGCGAATTAAAAGATGTGTGCTGGACGGTGTTCCTGAACCGCGAGCCTGAAGTGTTGAGGGCCACGATTCTTTCCGGACGACGACCACTCGAGATTCGGACAGGGCGCAGCGCCCTGTCCGAATCTCGCCGTTTTCTCGATCCCGACCGCGCTCGAGAAAACGGTTCAGCCCGGCTGAGCATCGTCTGGAACGGTCTCGAGCAGCTCGAACGCGCCCGGTTTCCCTTCCAGGCAGAGCGACATCATGGCCTGCATCAACGGCACGATCTGCGGATCGGTGCGCATGGCCTGGATGTCGGCATCCGAATGCCACGCCCCAAGGGACTGAAAAACGTCTCGGTCGTCCGCGCTCTGAATCAAGCGCATCGGGCTGGCGGGCGGCTTCGGTAACGCCAGGAAAGCCGTGCAGAGCGCCGTCCAGGCCCGTTTGAAGGCGGCGTGGTTGCCCGACTCGACTCGAAAAACCGCCAGGGTGAAGGGGAGACTCACGCCCGGCAGTATACGAATAACCTGAGCCTCGACCCCGCGACACCGTCCTGCACGCATCTTTTAATTCGCGTGCTGAACGGTGCTCTCGAGCGCGATCAGGCCTCGCGCCAGGAATGCTTGGGCGCGTAACCCAGCGCGGCCCGAGCCCGGTCGATCGAGAGCAGCGTCTCGAATTCGCCCAGATTTTCGCGCAGGGGAACGCCGGGAAAGACTTCCGACATCAGATCCTTCGATGGCCGATTCATGACCGTGTCGGCGGCGGCGATGATCGCGTTGACGGAACCCGCAATGCTGGCCTCGAGCCCCAGACGGCAGGCCTGCGCCACGTCTCGAGCATCCACGTAGCCCCAGAGGTTCCACTTGCGCAATTGCGCGTCCGCCTGATACCCGGCGAACGCCGCGTAATCGTGGGGTTCCATGATGTTCGAGATTCGCAAGCCCACGAACGGAATGCCCGACCAGCGCGCGAATTCCTCGGCCATGACCTCACCGACGACCTTTGAAAGGGCGTAGCTCGATTCGGGAATCGGAAAGTGCGCCTCGTCCACGGGCGCGTACAGGGGCGGAACCTCGAACGGCAACCCCAGGGTCGTCTCGCTCGAGGCCCAGACCACGCGCCGCAAGCCGAGCGCGACCGCCGCCGAAAACACGTTGTAATTCATGGCGGTGTTCTCCATGAACGTGCGCGCGGGCGGAAACAAACCCGGCGCGGGAATGTTCGCCAGGTGCACCACCGCGTCCGCCCCGCGCAGCACCTCTACGACTTGCCCCAAGTCGGTCAGGTCGGCTCGGATCACGTCCGGTACGGGCTCGAGATCCTGAAACGCGCCCCGCGTCAAGTCCACGCCGGTCACGCCGTAGCCGTGATCGATCAGATCGCGCACGACCGCGCGCCCCGCCTTGCCGCTCGAGCCCGTCACGACGATGTTCATTCCAGCAGTCTAAAGACATCCCGGACGATGTGCATCGTCCGGGATGTCTGTGTTTCGAGCGCGTTCAGCGATGTCCGCTGTGAAACGCGTTCAGGCCGGTTGAGAACGGCACCAGGACACCCCGACCCAGCTTCTGTAGATGTAAACCCCGTGCCCGGCGGCGTTGCAGTAACTGAGCGCGCCCGTGCCGATGCCCAGCAGGGCCGCCACGATCTTCCCGCCGATCGCGGTCGGCGGAAACGGAATCAACGAGATCAGCGCGCTGGCCGAAGCTCCGGTGGCCAGCGCCGCGATCACCTTGCGGGTGCGGGTCGCATCGAGCGCCAGCCGGAAACCCCACCAGTACAACTTCCAGCCGTTGGCGTTGGCCAGCGTCGAAATGCCCGCCTCCGGCAAGCTCAGGCTCAGGTCGGTGTTAACGATCAGCGCACCCACAGCGACCTGAGCGTTGATCGCCTCGAGATGCTGGTTGGCCCGAGCCAGGTTCTGTGGGCTGAGGGCTCGCGCCGCCTGAGCCTCGAGCACGAACTTCCCGTCGGTCAGCTTGACGAACGGATCGACCTGGGCGATGAAGCTTTCCTGATCCTGCTGGACGCTGTCGTTCTGCGCCACTTGCGGA
>CAXTKV010000318.1:0-2711 GCA_964244895.1 uncultured Deinococcales bacterium | reverse complement strand
AGACGCGAAGCTGCTGGCGGCCAACGCCGCGCTCGGTCTGGCGCTCGCCTCGAGCCTGATCCTGGTCGGGCGCAACCGCGTGCGCGAACTGATCGCACCGTGGGCCATCGTTCTGGGCGCGCTCGTCCTGGTGGCCGGAGCGGGTCTGGCCGGGGCGGGTCTGGTGAACGCTTTTCTGGGTGCGGGTACGCTTTTGATGGTCTGGACCCTCTGGCTGACCTGGCGCTCGCTCGGGAGCGTCGCCGGGTGAGACGCCTGGTGTCGTTTCGCTCGAGCCCTACCGGGTCGGCTCCCGATGCTTTTCCTGGGCCGGGACACCGTCCGGGACATCATTCGGGCTCCGCGCGCCAGACAATGAACAGGAGGCCGGCGTGAGCGAGGTCGCGGCTGGAAACGGGCTGGTGGCGGTCACGGGCGCCGAGGGGTTCATCGGGTCGCACCTGGTCGAGGCGCTGGTGGCTCGCGGGCACCGCGTGCGGGCGCTGGTGCAGTACAACGCCTTCGCGTCCTGGGGCTGGCTCGAGACGCTGCCGAAGCATGCGCTCGAGCGCGTCGAGATCGTGCTGGGCGACGTGCGCGACCCGTCGGGGATGCGAGGTTTTCTGAATGGTGCGGACGCCCTCTACCACCTGGCGGCGCTGATCGCGATTCCGTACTCGTACCGTGCGCCGAGATCTTACGTGGAAACCAACGTGCTGGGCACGCTCAACCTGCTCGAGGCGGCCCGAGATCTGGGCACGCCGCGCGTGGTGCACACGTCCACATCCGAAGTCTACGGTACGGCCCGGATCATTCCGATTCCCGAATCGCACCCGTTGCAGACGCAATCGCCTTACGCCGCCTCCAAGTCGGCGGCGGATCATCTGGTGCAGAGTTTTCACCTCAGTTTCGGCCTGCCCGCCGTGACGCTCAGGCCCTTTAACACCTACGGGCCGCGCCAGAGCGCCCGCGCGGTGATTCCGACCGTGATCGCGCAACTGCACCGGGCTTCGGGTGACAGCGCGATCACGGTCAAGCTCGGCTCGCTCGAGCCGACCAGGGATTTCTTGTTCGTCGAGGACACTGTGGCAGCCTTTCTGGCCGTCGGAGAAGCGCCGTTGTCGCGGGTCGTCGGGCAGGTGTTCAACGCTGGGACGGGCGCGGAAATCTCGATCCGGGATCTGGTCGAACGCATCGGTGCGGTCATGAACCGCCCCGTGCGTCCCGTGCAGGACCCGGAGCGCCTGCGCCCGACGGATTCCGAGGTCATGCGCCTGGTCTGCGACGCCAGCCGTCTGCGGGAAGCCACGGGCTGGGAACCGATGGTTTCGCTCGATCAGGGTTTGCGCGCTACGGCGGCCTGGTTCGGCGAGTCGCGCAACCTCGAGCGCACCAAGGCGGATATTTACAATGTCTGAACGTTGTGCGCCCGTGAGTCCTCAAAAACACCGTTCAGTACGGTGTTTCTCGAGCAACCACGCGGGTTTCGTGCGGCTCGAGCCCGCACCGTCCGGCGCGATGTCTGTAGAATAGCGTCCAGAACGGTGTTCTCGAACCAGTCGCCCGAAGCCAATCGGGTTCGATTGGGCGGGCGCGGAAAGAGGGCGGGCATGAGCGATTTGCAGGCGGTGGTGCTGGCCGGGGGGCGGGGCGTGCGGTTGCGCCCGTACACGACGAACATCCCCAAGCCGCTCGTGCCGATCGGGGACGAGTACGCGATCCTCGAGATCGTGCTGCGGCAACTCGCCAACTTCGGCTTCAGCAAGGTCACGCTGGCCATCGGGCACCTGGGCACGCTGATTCGCGCCTTCGTGCGCGACGGCTCGCAGTTCGGGCTGGAAGTGGACTACCACGACGAACCCACGCCGCTCGGCACGATCGGGCCGCTGCTGACGATGATGCACCGCCTGCCGGAGCATTTCTTGCTGATGAACGGCGACATCCTGACCGACATGAACCACGCGGATTTGCTGCGCCACCACGTCCAGGTCGGCGCGCCGTTGACGGTCGGCACCTACAAACGCGATGTCAAGATTGATTTTGGCGTGCTGGAAGAACAGGACGGCAAGTTGGTGCATTTCGTCGAGAAGCCGACGCTCTACTACTCGGTCAGCATGGGCATTTATGGGCTCTCGCGCAAGACGCTCGAGGTCTACCCGAAAGGTGTGCCGTTCGGGTTCGACGAACTGGTGCTGGACTTGCTGGCCAAGGGCACGAACCCCGCGACCTTCGAGTGGAACGGCTTCTGGTTCGACATCGGACGCCCGGACGATTACGACGCGGCCAACACAGCTTTCGAGACGATCAAGGATCTGATGCTGCCCGACGGCGCGCCGCCGATCACGCGGGAATGAATCAGCTCGCGAACGGCCCTCGCAGTGCTCCTGATTGCCGTCCGGGACGGTGTTCTTGACCCATGAACCCCAGAATTCTGGTGTTGGGCGGGACGGGTTTCATCGGGCGCAACCTGGTGAACGCTTGCCGCGCACGCGAGATTGACGTACTCGCGACTTCTCGAGACGAGCGCTTCGGCTTTTTGAAGCTCGATCCGCTCGAGCCGGATGCCCTTCGGCGGCGGCTCGAGGATGCCCAACCGAGCGCGGTGGTGAACTGCATCGGCCTCACGAGCGGGACGGACGCGGAACTGATCGCGGCCAACGTTACCGTCGTGTCCAACCTGCTCGAGGTCATCCCGCACGGTGTCCGGCTGGTTCAGATCGGATCGGCGGCGG
>CAXTKV010000317.1:0-2716 GCA_964244895.1 uncultured Deinococcales bacterium | reverse complement strand
AGTCGTATGCCCAGCAGGCCGACGGTTGGCGGAATTCAACACTCAAGCACAGGTCGGGAATGAGGAACCGCACATCGATCTACACAATAAGGTCCCGGAACGCGAGGTCGCCGAGCGCGCTACGGCGGTTCACAAACTCCCTCGCGTGACGGCGACTGCCGTCGGTCGCGCCCGGTCCGCGAAGGGCCGATTCGACCAGTTGACGCGCTGGTTTCAGGCGAAGCAGGGTGCGCCTCGGGTCGTCCGAAACGTCGACAAGCCTCGTGAGGCAGATTACGGCCCGCTCGACCAGAGTTGGGCCAAGTTCGACCAGACGTTCGACGACGAGGGAGTCCGGGTCGACCGCCACACCGAGGTCGAGCGCCGCCTCGAGCTGCTCGAGCGCCCACCCCGCTTCGAGGTGCTTTGAGGCGAACCACCAGCCGAACGGCGCGAGTTCGCGGCGCTCGTCGGCCACGCTGGTTCGCGCCGCCTCCAGCCGCTGGTTCCAGAGGGCGCGGAGCCTCTCGAGAGGCTCCGCAGGAGGCGCTTCCTTCTCATGGTAGAGAACCCGCCCTGCGTGATCGAACACCCAGGCCCGCAGCTTCACCGGCGCGTGGGAGAAGAAGTGGGCGAGCGGTCCCTCGGCATCCTCGAGAGAAAGGATGCCCTCCCAGCACAGGCGCGCGAGTTGCTGGGCGAACGAGCGGTCGACCTCACCAGGCTCCGCATCCCGTTCGCGCTCCGCGAGCTGATCTACGCTCCAGATCAGTTGGTCCCTCAGCACACCGATTGCTGCCGAGGGGAGCGGGGTGAAGGAGACCAAGGCGTCCCAGGCGGCGTCGCGGTAGGGGCGGTGCGCGTCTGTGGTTGGGAAGATGGTGTCGGTGTGGGCCGCAGTCCACGGCCCGTCGAGCCGAATGAGCGTGGAGAAGTGCTGGCCGTAGACCGAGCGCACGGCGAGCGAAGGGTCTTCACCTGGGTCGAGGTGCGTTTCCAGGACCGCCCGGACCTCCGGCATGCGCTCGAACCCGGCTTCGCCCTCGTTGATCGCGAGGTGCCGTCCGACCCAGCGCGCGTAGGCGAGGGCGGCGCGCATCGCCTTCCCGCGGGTCGTGTTCGCGGCGAGCGTCGCGGGGTCCGAGTTGTCACCGCCGAAGTGCGCCTCGTGGGCTGGGGTGGGGTTCGGATCGTCCAGCGTGGGTGCCAGCGCGCGCCAGGCTGCCTCGCGAAGTTCGAACGGGACGCCGATCTCGTCCGACTCGAACCCGATTTCGAGGAGGTCGGCGACGGCCCGGCGCGCCCAGCTCCAGGTCAGCGGCAGTGGGCCGACGTCGCTCCATTCCTCCTCGACGGGCTGGTGACCGACCCACTCGGCCAACGAGAGCACGGGGGGCCACGGGAAGGGCCGACCCTGCTTCAGCGCCTGCTCGAAGCCGTGGAAGAGCGCCCAGTGATACACGGGATCCAGCCCGTCGAAGCCCGCCCCCTCTACGGCGTAGCGACGGGGGTCGCGGGCCACGGCGTCGGCGAGTTCGCTCCCGAGGTCGAAGCGGGTGGGCGAGTCGAAGCCATCCCCCGGCACCCAGCCTCTCAGGAAATCCACGAGTGCCGGTATAGGCATCGCGTTCAGATCCTCAGCCCGTTTGGGGCTCGCTGGACGCCCCTCAACGGGTGTCATCCAGAAGCCGAAGCCCTCGGGGTTCTCGGGCGGCCCAAACTCGGTGGCGAGGGCGTCGAAGCGCTCGCGCCAGGGCGTCGATAGGGCCTCAAAGAACGACCCGAGGCGGTTGTGTTGCCAGGCGCGGACGTATCGGGCGGCGTCCTCCGGCGTCGGCGGGCAACCGAAGGTCTCCTCGAACACCCTTGGGTGATCCCGGAGGTCTGGTCCGCCCTCGATCCAGCCCAGGATCACGCCTTGGGCCTCAGGGGTCAATCCGCCAAAGCGGTCGCGGGCGAGGAGGGCGTACTCGTGCCGGGTGGGGTGGTCGTCGAACAGGTCTCGGTCCGTGAGCCTTGCGGCGACCAGCGCTGGCGCGGCCCCTGAGTATCTGCGGAGGAGGTGAAGCCCTAGCCGCATGAAAACGAGCCAGTGACGCTCTTCGAGCCAGGCGATGAGGTCCGGAAGGTTGATTTCTCTTTGGTCGTAAGCGAGTTCCGCCGCCGCCCTCACGGCTCCCACCAACGCCGCCTTGGGCGTGATGCGCACGTTGTTGGCGTGCTCCTCGATCGCGGGCCGCCAGACGTTGGAATGGTCTTTGGGCTGCTCCTCCTTCGCCTTCGGGCGGGACGCGAGGATCGCCGCCTCGAGGAGTCCGGCGAGCCACTCGAGCGCCCGGCGCGGCGACGCGGCGACGATGCGCCCCACCGGTCCCTCGAGCAAGCGCCCGTAGCCCCAGACGTCGTGACGGGCACGAGGCTCGGAGCGGTAGCTCGCCAGCGCGTCTCCGTCGGGTACTGGAGGTGGCGGTTCGAGCGCCAACACCGCTCCCGCGAGCCGGAAGGCGGCCTCGAGTTCGCCACCCTCGGCCAGAGCTGCCGCGAGTTCTAGGACGCTTTGCGCGTAGTATGCCCGACCGAACGGCGACCCGAGCCACGCCTCGAGCTGGGGTGCGAGCCCGGTCGCGAGGTGCGAGGGCATACCGAGGGCGGCGTCGACGAGGTCCGCATGGACATATGGGTTCAGCGTATCGATCCCGAGGGCAATCTCGAGGACGAGTTCGGGCACCAGGGCAGC
>CAXTKV010000316.1:0-2779 GCA_964244895.1 uncultured Deinococcales bacterium | reverse complement strand
AGGATCTGACCCGCGCCGAACACGGCGGTCAGCGCCGAGATGGCCGTGCCCCAGGTGTGCGCGGGCAGTGCGCGGCGCGATAAAGCTGTGATGGACGATACGACTGCCAGGAACGACCCGCCGAACAGCGCGCCGGACGCGAACAGCGCCACCGATTGGCTCGAGACGAGCGGCAGGGCCGCACCGACGAACAGCGCCAGCATCACGCTGGTGATCGCCTCGCCGCCGCGAGCGCGTTCGATCAGTCGTCCCCACACGAACGGCGACGCGCCGCCCGCCAGCCCGAGCGCACCCCAGAACAGGGAAACCTCCGTCGTGCCGTGACCGTTCTGGCGCACGAAAGCGATGGCGAAGGTCATGTACGCGATGTACCCGAGCGCGAAACAAAAGTACGCGATCACGCCCGGCAGGATCGCGCGGAACGACACCCGGACAGCGTCCGCTGCGGGTTTTCTGGGTGGTTCCGGCAAGCGCGCGGCGGTCAACGCGGCGGGCGCGAAGCACGCCAACGCCGCCAGCCCCAGCGCGACCCACGCGCCCTGCCACGACAACCCCGCTTCGAGCGCACCGGGCAAGGCCAGCCCGGAAAGGACGATGCCCATCCACGCGCCGCAGAAGTACACGCTGGTCATGACGCTCGCGCCGCGCCGCCCTGCGACCGCGTTCGAGACCAGCAACCCGCCCGAGACGTAGGTGATACCGCCGCCCGCGCCCGCCAGGAAGCGCATCGAGAGCAACCACGCGATCTCGCTCGAGAATCCCGACGCGATCAACACCAATCCCGTGGTGAACAACGCCAGCGTGAACGTTCGCCTCGCGCCCCTGGCCTGCAACGGTGCGGCCAGGAGCGCCCCCGCGAAGTACCCGACGGCGTTGGCGGTGTTCATCAACCCGGATTGCATGTACGTCCAGTGCAGATCCTGGCGCATGGCGGGCAGCACCAGCGCGTAGGCGAACCGCGCCAGCCCGAGCGCGACCGCCGCCCCGAACGACATCGAGAACGCGATCCGCAGACCCGAAGAAAAACCTTCAGCCGGTTTCTCGAGCACCGCTCTTTCGCCCGAACCTGAGGCGCTGTTCAGATGCTTTTCCACAGCCCCGAGATTACGCCCGCGAGTCGTTTCGTCGTTTCAGTTTGCGCCGAAGTGTCGCCTTGGGCTCATCGCGGAAGACCGTCCAGCACGGTGCTCCTGCATCTTCAAAAAGACCGTCCCAGACGGTGTCCTGATTCTCGAGTCGGAATCCGGTACGCGACAGGGCGGCTCGAGCGAACCGAAACGCGAGACCGATGTTCTCAGCGCACAACATCGCAAACGCTCAAACCCGATGCGCCTCGAGCCCGGACAGCCAGTCCTGCGCTTCATTCGCGTCGATCGCGCCACGGTACGCGACGCGACCGGCCTCGAGCGCCAGCAGGTGCGTGGCGCTGGGCGGAATATCTTCTGCGCGGTGTGCAACCACGATGAGACTGGATCGGATGGATTCGAGCGCCACCAGCTTGAAGAGCGAGGCTCGAGAGCGCGCGTCCAGGTAATCGAAGGGTTCGTCCAGGATCACGATCTCCGGGCTGGTCACGAGCGCGCGCGCGATCAGCAGTTTCTTCAGCTCGCCGTGCGAGGTTTCCAGGGCGCTCCTGTGGGCCAGGTGCGCGATCTCGAGGGTGTCCAGCAGTTCGTCCAGCCGCGATTTCTCGTGCGCCTCGAGTTTCCTGGTCCAGCCGAGGCTCGCGCCGAAGCCGGAGGCCGCGATCACCCAGCCGGGCGCGTCCAGGCGGTGTTGGGCCTGCACCTCGTTCGAGATCAAGCCGATCCGGCGCTGAATGTCCCAGAGCGCCATGCGTTCCGCGCCGAAGCGCTCGATGCTGCCGCCCAGGGCCGGGTTGATCTCGCCGCGCACCAGCCGCGCCAACGTGCTCTTGCCCGCGCCGTTGTGACCGACCACGACCCAGTGCTGGCCGCGTTGCACGACCCAGTTCAGGTCGCGCAGAACGCGTTTGAAACCGCCATCGCCCGAACCGTCCAGCGCGGTCGCGTCGTCCTGTGGGCGACCCAGGAACACGTCGGTGTCGGTGATTCTCAGGATGATTTCCGGCGTCGGGGACGGTGTTCCTATACGCCTCGAAAAGTTTCGCGAGGCTTCCGGGCTCGGGGTGCGCGTTTCTGCCCGCCCCTGACGAACGATCTGCCCGCCTTCGATCTCGAGCTCGTGCGTGGTGCTGGGCAGCGTTTCCTCGAGCCGGTGGGTGGTGTATAGGATCGGCGTGCCGCCCTGCGCGGTGGAATCGACGATTTCAAACAACCGGGTTCTGGATTCAGCGTCCACGCCCGAAAAGAATTCGTCCAGCATCAACGCGCGCGGCTTTCCGACCAGCGCCCTGGCCAGCAGGATCTGTCGCAGTTGCCCCTTGGACATCTGTGACACGGGTTTTTCGCGCAGGTGCCCGAGCTTCAACGTCTCGATCAGTGCGTCGGCTGCTTCGAGTTGTGCGGCCTCTAGCGGGTGTGACAGGAAATCCGTCTGGTGAAAGCCCGTCCTGACGGTTTCCAGGCCCGTCACGGGCAATTCCAGACGCAGGTAACGATCCTGCATTTCCGGGCTGACGAACGCGACCCGCTCGCGCACACCGATCGGGCTCTCGCGCGGTTCGTGGCCCACGATGCTGAAAACCCGAGCACCCGCGCCATGATCCGGCCAGACCTCGCCGCGCAGGAGCTTCAAGAAGCTGCTTTTGCCCGCTCCGTTGGAGCCGCGCACCGCCCAGACCTGGTTGGCTTCTAAA
>CAXTKV010000315.1:0-2807 GCA_964244895.1 uncultured Deinococcales bacterium | reverse complement strand
GATCGAGAGTTTATGGTTCGGCACGCCGAAGCGTTCGTGTGCGTACCGCGCGTGCGGCCCGCCCAGCACGACCACCCGGTCGAAACGCGGCAGGAACCACCTGTGGATGCGGTCGGTCATCCGGATCGGCCCGGCGGCGCTGGAATGCACCGCGTCGATCACTGGAATGTTTTTGCCCGCCACCGCGTTGCCCAACGTCCAGGCCCACGGCAAAAGCGCGTCCTGGTTGATCAGCGCGATCACGTCCGGCTGAAGATCGCGCAGGGTTTTTCGTATTTTCCCGACGCTGCCCAGGATTTTCAGGCCGCGCGGTAAACCGAGCGCGGTTACGGCGTGGCCGTCCTCGGCCATGCGCTTCGCGATCACGCCGGGTTCGTAGGTCAGCACCAGGTGAGGTTCGTGTCCTGATACGCGCCACTCGTCGAACAGCAAGCGCCCGATCATTTCTGCGCCACCCAAGCCCATTTCGGTGGCGAGGTACGCGATCCGCAGCGGTTTGATGGCGGCTGGGTTTGAGGCTCGGGGGCTGGCGGTGGACTGGGTCATCTCGTGTTCTCCATCGGTGTCGATGCCGCGCTGGACGGTGATTTCGTCTCGAGCAAAACGGTTTCGTAAAGCGCCAGCGTCTGCGCGGCGATGCGTTGGTTGGAAAAGTTGGCTCCGACATGCGACTTCAGCCTGGAAGCGATACCTTCGCGCCTCGCGTCGTCCAGAAGCAGGTTCAGGATGCTCGAGGCCAGCCCAGGTGCATCGTTCGGTGCGACCAGCAGCGCGCCCTCGAGACCATCCGGCACGAAATCCCTGACGCCGCCGACGTTGGAAGCCACGAACGGCAATCCGATGGAGCCCGCCTCCTGCAGGACTTGCGGCAGGTTCTCCGTCTGCGAGGGCAGCACCAGCGCGTCCGCCTGGATCATTTCCTGAAGCACGGCAGCTTTGTCCATGCTCCCCAGCCACTCGACGCGCGCCTCGAGCCCGAGCCGCGCGGCCTGCTGGCGCAAATCTTCGGCGTAGATTTCGTCCAGCACCGGCCCGACCACGCGCAACGAAACGGTCGGGACTCGAGTCTTCACGCTCGAGAGGGCATCAATCAGCGTGTGCAAACCCTTCAACGATTGAACGTTCCCGACGAACAGCAAGCGCGCCCCGTTCGCGTGCGTCGCGTGATTCACGCCCTCGAAACGCTTGTCCAGGGGATTCGGGATCACGGGGATCTCGCCGCGCCGACCCAACCCGCGCAGGTAATCCGCGCTGAACGAACTGATCGCCACGGCGCGGGTCGCGCCCAGGGCTGCCGCGCGCGTCATGGGTTTCATGCGCCGCGCCAGCAGCGCGCGCATCCACGGGCTGAGGTGCGTCTCAAAGCGCACGTCGTTTTCCAGGATGCCGTGAACCGTGAAGACGCTCGCCAGACCGCGCTCCCTGGCCGCCGCCACCGCGTGCATGGCCAGCGGCCCGGTCGCCTGAACCACCGTTCCCGGTTCCAGACCAGCCACGAACGCGGCGACGATCGAGCGTTCCCTCGGAAAACCGCGAAGGCGCGCCAGACGGTAATCCTGCGGCAGTTTCGCGTGGACGCGCAATCGGTCATTGAATAACGTCTCGAGTTCACCGTTCCCGATGCTCAGGACATCCACGGTCAACTTCGGCTCGCGCTTGAGCAGCTCTTCCACCAGCGCACGGTTGGCGCTCTCCACCCCACCGCGAGATGGACGGTTGACCGGGAACGCCCCGATCAGCGCGAGACGCGCGATGCTCACGGCTGAACCTGCCAGGGAACACCGTCCAGGACGGTATTCCTGATTTGCGTCCCAGACGGTGCTCTCGAGAAACCGCCCGCGATCTCGACGCTCATCGAGCGACCTTCCGAACGGCCTTGAGCGCGAGATCACGCACCTCTCGGTTGACGCCGACGATGCTCGCGCTGTAGACCGCGACCGCGATCACGGCGGCGATCAAACCGCCACCGATCACGCCCACGGCGCTCTCCAGCGGTGCGCGAACCAGCAGCCCGATCCCGATGCTGCCCAACGCCAGCGCGAGCTGAACGCCGATGTTCCGGGCGGCCTGAGCCCGCAGGTGCGGTCTGGTGAAGGCGAAGTACAGGCACAACAAAATCGTCTCGATGCCGACGCTGCAGAGCGCCGTTCCGTGAACGCCCCAGAATCGCGGAAGCACCGCGCACAGCGCGATCCCGCACAGCACGTAAACCAGCAGCAGCCACGTCCGCACGCCGAACTGACTCGAACTGCCCATCGCATCCCCGAGCGGCAAGCTGAGCGCCTGAATCAACGGCACCAACGCCATCACGGACAGCGTGAAGATGGTCGCCTCGCCGTACTTGCCGCCGAACAGAATCCCGATCACGCTGGCCGATCCGACCGATAACCCGACCGCCGCCAATCCCGCCAGCACGCCGCCGATGCCCTGAGCGCGCAGCACCAGTCGGGCGTGTTCGTCACGGTCTTCCTGCCAGGCGCGGCACATCCGCGTGTACATCCCGGCGGCGATTCCGCCCGGAATGGCGTAGAGCATGATCGGCAGGGTCGCGCCCGCGCGGTACTCGCCGACCAGGGTTTTGGACAACAGATTCAGTTGTTCAATCACGCCGTAAGGCAGCAACTGACCCGCGAAAGTGATGTAGATGCCCGCCGCGCTGAAGGCTCCGATGCCGTTCAGCACGGAACGATCACCCCTGGACGTGTACGGAAACTGGCGCAGAATCCAGGCCAGACTGATCAGCACGATGCTCCAGTTGGCCACGCCCTGAAAGATCACGTACTGCGTCAGCCCGCCGTTGAACACGA
>CAXTKV010000314.1:0-2812 GCA_964244895.1 uncultured Deinococcales bacterium | reverse complement strand
TCTCTATGCCCTCGCACGGCTCGTCCAGAAGCACTCGAGGTTGCTCGCGGTGCTCGAGACGCTCGACAACGGCAAGACCATTCGCGAGACGCGAGACATCGATATCCCGCTGGTGGCGCGGCATTTCTACCATCACGCGGGCTGGGCGCAGCTCCTCGAGACGGAATTTCCCGGCATGAAACCCGTGGGCGTGGTTGGCCAGATCATCCCATGGAATTTCCCGCTCCTGATGCTCGCCTGGAAGGTCGCGCCCGCGCTGGCGGCGGGCAACACGGTCGTGCTGAAACCCGCCGAGTTCACGCCGCTGACCGCACTTTTGTTTGCCGAGATTACCCAGGAGGTGGGCTTGCCGCCGGGCGTGCTGAACATCCTGACGGGCGATGGCGCGACCGGTCAGGCCATCGTCAACCACGCGGGAGTGGACAAGATCGCGTTCACGGGCAGCACCGAAGTCGGTCGCGCCATCCGCACGGCCACGGCGGGTTCCGGCAAGAAGCTGAGCCTGGAACTCGGGGGCAAATCACCGTTCATTGTCTTCGAGGACGCCGACCTGGATTCAGTCGTGGAAGGTGTCGTGGACGCGATCTGGTTCAACCAGGGCGAGGTCTGCTGCGCCGGAAGCCGAATCCTGGTGCAGGAAGGCATCGAGGCGAAACTCGAGGCGAAACTGCGCGCCCGGATGGAAACCTTGCGCGTCGGCGATCCGTTGCAGAAGAACGTGGACGTGGGCGCGCTCGCGTCCAAAGAACAGTTCGATAAGGTCACGCGCCTCGTCCAGCAGGGCGTCCAGGAAGGGTCAGTCCTGTACAAGCCCTCCCAGGTGTGCCCGACCGACGGGTATTTTTTCTTGCCCAGCCTGTTCACGAACGTGTCACCCGCCAGCACCATCGCGCAAGCGGAAATCTTCGGGCCAGTCGTGGTGATGATGAGCTTCCGCACGCCGGAAGAAGCCGTAGCGCTGGCCAACAACACGGTTTACGGGCTGGCCGCGAGCCTCTGGACGGACAACATCAACCTGGCGCTGGACATCGCGCCGAAAGTCAAGGCGGGCGTGGTGTGGATCAACTGCACCAACCAACTGGACGCGGCGGCGGGTTTCGGCGGTTACCGCGAATCCGGTTTCGGGCGCGAGGGTGGGCGCGAGGGGATGTACGAGTATTTGAGGTGGGAGGCCGCGAGCCGCAAGCTGCAAGCTGCGAGCAAGAGAGCACCGTCTGGGACGGCATTCTCAAGGAACGATGGGGACGGTGCCTGGGGCGTGCCGGGGATCGACCGGACGCCGAAATTGTTCATCGGTGGAAAGCAGGTGCGCCCGGATTCGGGGTACTCCAGCCCGGTGATCGGCGCGGACGGCACGCTCTTGGGCGAGGTCGGGGAGGGCAACCGCAAGGACATCAGGAACGCGGTCGAGGCGGCGAACGCGGCCTCGGGATGGGGTCGGGCGACCGCGCACAACCGGGCGCAAATCCTGTATTACATCGCGGAAAACCTTTCGGCTCGAACGGACGATTTCGTGCGTCGAATCTCGAGCATGACGGGAAATTCCAGAGCAGCGAAGCTCGAGGTGGAAGCCGCAATCTCTAGGCTTTTTACCTACGGCGCGTGGGCGGACAAGTACGACGGAGCCGTCCATAACGTGCCGATTCGCGGCGTGGCGCTGGCCATGCACGAACCCATCGGCACGATGGGATTGGTCTGCCCGGACGAATTCCCGCTGCTGGGTTTCGTCTCGCTGGTCGCGCCCGCCATCGCGATGGGCAACGCCGTGATTGCCGTGCCATCCCAGGCGCACCCGTTGGCCGCCACGGACTCCTACGGCCTGCTCGAGACCTCCGACGTGCCCGCAGGCGTGGTCAACATCGTCACCGGGCCTCGGGAATCGTTGGCGAAGACGCTCTCCGAGCACATGGACGTGGACGCCATCTGGTACGCCGCATCGCTCGAGGGCATCGAGGCCATCGAGAAGGCCAGCGCGAGCAACCTGAAACGCACCTTCTGCCCCGTCGGGCGCGATTGGATGGACAGCGTGCAGGGCGAAGGGCGCGAGTACCTGCGCGAAGCCTGCCAGGTCAAGAACATCTGGATTCCCTACGGCGAGTGATGTCTCGATTCCCATACGGAGAACAAACCCATGCCCACCGATCTCGAGCAACGCTTCCCGAACATCACGAACTGGATTCAAGACGGCCTGGTCGAAATCGGCCAGGGAAGCTGGTCTGACGCCTTCATCACCGCTTCCGACGAGGGCGGCGTGATCTTCGAAGGCAAACGCAAATACGCCAGCCTGGACGCGGCCCTAGAGGATTTAGAGGCCGGAATTGTGAAGTGGCAAGAGGAAAACGGTTAAAGAACACCGTCCAGCACGCAAGTTTGAATTCGCGTGCTGGACGGTGTTCCCGTATGGGCTAAACTCGAGACACCATGATTACAGACGTTGGACACCCCGCGTTCCGCGTGCACGACCTTCAAAAATCCCTCGAGTTCTACGCCCTGCTGGGCATTCATGAAAAATTCAGGTTGAATCACGAAGACGGAAGCCTGATGCTGGCGTACCTGCACGTCGGCGGGGACAGGTTCATCGAACTTTTCCCCGGCGGAACGCCACCGCAAGCGTTAACAGGCAGCTTCATGCACCTGTGCTTGCTGACCGATGACCTGCACAATGACGTGAAGATGCTCGAGAATCACGGCGTGGTGATCGATGTGCAACCCCAGATGGGCTTGGATCACAACTGGCAAGCCTGGATCAAAGATCCCGACGGGAACCCGATTGAGTTGATGCAGTTGTCGGAGGAAAGTCCGCAGAGGAAAG
>CAXTKV010000313.1:0-2842 GCA_964244895.1 uncultured Deinococcales bacterium | reverse complement strand
GGTTCCTGGTCTTGCTGGGCGTGCGCCGCGGCGACACGCTGGACGATGCGGCGTACCTGGCGCGCAAGATCGCCAAGTTGCGCGTGTTCCCCGATGCAGACGGCAAGATGAACCTGGCGCTCGAGCAGGTCGATGGCGCGGTGCTGGCCGTCAGCCAGTTCACGTTGTACGCCGACACGCGCGGCGGCAACCGCCCCAGCTTCATCGAGGCCGCCGCGCCGGATGACGGCAAGCGTTTGTACGGCACCTTCTGCGAGCGTCTGCGCGACGAGGGGCTCGAGGTGGCGCGGGGCATCTTTCAGGCGGACATGAAGGTTGCGCTCCTCAACGATGGCCCGGTCACAATCATCCTGGATTCCGAGGAGCGTTCCAGGCCGAAGTGAGCCACCCCAAGCATACCGTCCAGCGCGTACGCTCGAGTTTGCGTCCTTGACGGTGTTTCTCGAGCCCGACCCGGCCAGCAACCGACCCGTGACCCGCGACCCGCGACCTGTGACCCACCAACACCGTCCCAGACGCCTCTTCTCGATCCAGAAGAACACCGTCCTGGACGCTGTATCCCAGGACTCGAGCCCGCAGACCGCGCCGTGCTACACTCTTTCGGGCGCTCGGATTCTGATAGCGCCGAGTGTGACGCACTTCGCCGCCCAACCTCGAGGCGATCTCGAGCCCTGGGCGAGTTTTTTGGGTTGATACGGCTGATGGGCTCAAGGTTCACGGCCACTCGAGGTCTTTATGCAGGAATTCCGCAATGTCGCCATCATCGCGCACGTCGATCACGGGAAAACCACCCTGGTGGACGGCCTTCTTCAGCAGACGCACACCTTCCGCGAGGGCGCGGAATTGATGGATCGCGTCATGGACTCGAACGCCCTCGAACGAGAGCGCGGCATCACGATTCTGGCCAAGAACACGGCGGTCATGTACCACGACACGAAGATCAACATCGTCGATACGCCCGGTCACGCCGATTTCGGTGGCGAGGTCGAACGCGTGTTGGGCATGGTGGACGGCTGCTTGCTCTTGGTGGACGCCGCCGAAGGCCCGATGCCGCAGACGCGCTTCGTGCTGAAAAAGGCGCTGGAACTGGGCTTGCACCCGATCGTGGTGATCAACAAGATCGACCGCAAGGACGCCCGAGTTACCGAAGTCGTGAATTTAACCTTCGACCTGATGGCCGAACTGGGCGCCACGGATGAACAGTTGGACTTCCCGATCATTTACGCCATCGCCCGCGAGGGCAAGGCCTTCATGGATCTCGAGAAGCCTTCTGAAAACCTGGATCAACTCTTCGATCTGATCGTCACGCACGTGCCGCCGCCGGAGCGCGACCTCGAGAAACCCTTGCAGATGCTGGTCACGAACCTCGATTACAGCGATTACCTGGGGCGCATCGCGGTCGGTCGCGTGCGGCGCGGCACGGTCAAGAAGGGCGAGTACGTGACGCTCTGCCATCGCGACGGTACGTTCAGCAAGGCGAAGGTCTCGCAGACCTTCACCTACATGGGTCTGGCTCGCGTCGAGATGGATCAGGTCATCGCCGGTGACATCGTGGCGTTGGCGGGCCTGGAGGACGTCTTCGTCGGCGAGACCGTGGCTGATCTGGCCGATCCCGAAGCCCTGCCCGTCCTGACCGTGGACGAACCCACCGTCAGCATGACCTTCGGGCCGAACACCAGCCCGTTCGCGGGCAAGGAAGGCAAGTACGTCACGACCCGCCACATCCGCGACCGCTTGTTCAAGGAAGCCATGACCAACGTGGCCCTGCGCGTCGAGGAAGGCGCGACCGACGAGTACGTGGTTTCCGGTCGCGGCGAGTTGCACCTCTCGATCCTGATTGAAACCATGCGCCGCGAAGGTTACGAGTTGCAGGTCAGCACGCCGCGCGTCATCACGCGCGAGCTCGAGGGCGTCACCAACGAACCCTACGAGCACCTGGTGATCGACGTGCCGGAAACCAAGATGGGGCCGGTCATGGAAACCCTCGGTGGGCGTCGCGGCGATCTGGTCAACATGGAAAACAACTCCGGTCGCGTGCGCCTGGAGTACAAGATTCCCGCGCGCAGCCTGTTCGGGTTCCGCACGCAATTCCTGACCATGACCCAGGGCGAAGGCATCATGAACCACGTCTTCGACGGTTACGCACCCGCCCAGGGCGAGATCAAGACGCGCCAGGAAGGTTCGCTGGTGGCCATGGAAGCCGGCCAGACTTTCCCCTACGCCATCTGGAAGCTCGAGGATCGCGGGCGGTTCTTTATCGAACCGGGCGTGGAGGTCTACATCGGCATGATCGTTGGCGCGAACGGACGCAATGGCGATCTGAACGTCAACGTCTGCAAATCCAAGAAGCTCACCAACATGCGCACCAGCGGCGCGGATGACGCCGTGTCACTGACGCCCGTGCGCCCGATGAGCCTCGAGGAAGCCCTCGAGTACATCTCCGACGATGAACTGGTCGAGGTCACGCCCAAGAGCATCCGCCTCAGGAAGCGCATCCTCGAACCGAACATGCGCAAATAAAACCTCGTACGGCAGTCAGAACCTGGCGAGCTGGGATTCCGACATGAGCACCGTCCCAGACGCATCGTTTGAGCCTCGAGAAACACCGTCCCAGACGGTCTTCTCGAGGCTCGAGCTTTTTCGGTATGGAATCGTAAACTGATTCATGTCACGCCAACTCCTGATCGCGCTCGTCTGCGTCGGTTTTCTCGGATTCACCACCGACACGCGCGCCTTTGGCGATGTGCTCGAGGTGCAGGCCACGTACACGTGGGCGGGTCTGTCTCCGACCTGGCCCAACCACACGTTCTCTATTCTTTGCTCGAGCAGCCCGGATTGCACG
>CAXTKV010000312.1:1305-2844 GCA_964244895.1 uncultured Deinococcales bacterium | reverse complement strand
GGCTCTCGCTCGAGAGGATCACCCCGCCCGAGTGCGGCGCGACGTGCCGCACGAAGCCGCGCTCCATGCGCTCGAGCACGTCCAGAAGAGTGTTCTTGACGGGCGCGTCACCGAGCACCTCGTCGAAGACGACCATCGCGTCTCGCGCCCGGTACGGTCGCAACGCACGGTAATCGCGCCCGAAGGCTTTGGAGAGCGCCGTGGCTTGCGCCGGGGGCATCCCGAGGGCTCGAGCCACGTCCTGAACGGCGCTGGGCAGGCGGTAGGTGATGCGGTTGGCGACCATCGCCTCCTTCGCATCGGTTCCAAACCGCTCTTCGACCCAACTGATCACTTCCCTGCGTCGGGCACTGGAAATATCGATGTCCACGTCCGGCATGATGGATTTGCCGCCGTGCAAGAAGCGCTCGAACAGCAGGTTGTGCTGGATCGGATCCACGCCCGTGACCCCGAGCGCATAGCACACCACGCTGCCCGCCGCGCTGCCGCGACCGAAGGCCAGGATGCCGCGCTCCCGGCAGTGGTCGGTGATCTCGGCCACGCTCAAAAAGAAATTCTCGAGGTCGAACCCGGCGATGACCTCGAGTTCGTACTTCAGTCGTTTCAAAGCAGCGTCGCGCTGGCTGGCGGGGTACAACCGCGTCACGCCCTCGAGACACCTTTTTTTGAGCCACGACGAGGCCGTCTGGCCCTCGGGTACGGGCACGCTGGGCGGCGTCAGGCGCTCGGGCAGGAGATCGAAGGTCAATTTCCCGGCCAGCCAGCGCGCGTTCTCGAGCGCGTCCGAGAACGGGAACCTCGAGGCATAGTGATCGGGCGATTGGATCGCCTGGGCTGCGTTGACCGGGCGCGAGGCGTGCGGTTCGTCGAGGTTGATCCCCAACCTGGCGCAGGTCATGGCATCGTGAACGATCCAACCGTCCTCGCTGGCGTACCTGATCTCGGGCGCGGCCACGGGCATGATGCCCAGCTCGAGCGCCAGAGCGTGCGCGATTCGCACCCGCCTGGCGTCGCCGAGGTGTTGGTCGTGGAAGAGTTGGACGAAGACGTACCGCCCGAAGTGCGAGCGCAAAACCTCGAGCCAGGCGCGAGCGGCGTTCAGGTCATCTCGCTCGAGGTATTGACCGAACCTTCCTCTGCGACCCCCGGTCAAGGCGATCAATCTCGCGTGGGCCACCACCTCGAGGTTGAGGGTCTCGCCGTCGTTGACGCGGGTGATGAGCCGGTTCAAGCGCGCGTAGGCCGCCCTCGAGTGCGCGTACAGGATCAGCGGGTGCGTCTCATCCAGCCAGGTCACGGGCAGGGTCGCGCCGATGATCGGGGTGAGGCCGTGCTCCCTGGCGGCCTGGTGCAACTCGACGGCTCCGTAGACGCCGGGTTCATCGGTCAGCGCGAGGTGGGTAAACCCGTTCTGAGCGGCGATCTCGACCAACCGCCTCGGGCTCGAGACGCCCGCCCCGAAGGAAAAGAAGCTGTGGACGGTCAATAAGACCGCGAGTCCCGTGCGCGTGTCCCGGTCGAGTCCCGTGCGCGTGTCCC
>CAXTKV010000312.1:0-1205 GCA_964244895.1 uncultured Deinococcales bacterium | reverse complement strand
CGAGTCCCGTGCGCGTGTCCCGGTCGAGTCCCGTGCGCGTGTCCCAGTTCTTCAGTCCTGAATCGCCGCCAGCGTCCACGCGAACACCTCCACGTAAACCTCGAGCACGACCCCTTCACTGGTCTCGAGCCAGAAATACTCCCTGGGCCACTCGCCGCGCCACCAGCGCATCCCAGCCCGCCAGTGCTCGAGCGTGGATTGCACTCGGTACGTGCGCTGGTCAGTCTGGACTCGCACGATCCGCCCGCCCTCGAGCCGGACTTCAGCGCTTCGCATCGCGCGTTTCACGCCGGTCCTCCCAGTCGTGCAGGCTGAAGCGCTGGTCTCGCGCCTGGGTGAAGGGTTGCGTCTCGCGCCAGCGTTTGAGCGCGCCGGGGTAGCGGTGGTTGACGCGGGCGTGCGCGAGTGCCGCGCCGGGCCGGGTGAACAATCCGACCGCGTGACCCATCGGGTTGAGTTCGAGTAACCGCACCTCGAGCCGGTCGAAACCCAGCAGGCAGGCGTGTGAGGCGTCCAGCGCCCGCAGGATCGCTCGCTCGAGCATTCTGGGGTTGGCGAGGGCCTCTTTGGTGGCGAGGGTCTCACGGCGCACCCCAGCGGGTGTGAAAGCCATCACCGTCAGCCGTCCGGGTGAGCGACCGCGCAATCTCGGGAACAGACGCTCAGCCAGCAAGCGAACGATGGGTTCCACGTCTCGGGGCTCCTGGGTGAGTTCCTCGAAGGCGTGCGAATCCGTCAACTCGAGCGGGGGGCGGTAGCGCGCGACGAGACTCGAGTTGCCGAACAGCAAGGCCAGAATCACCTTGTGGTGCGCGCCGAAGTAGGCGGTGATCTGCTTTTTCGTCCAGGACGAGAGACCGCCCACGCTATGCAATCCCAACCAGCGCAGGCGGGCGATCGCGGCTGGCTCGAGACCGAGCACGGAGAGCGCCTGGAAGGGCACGCCGGAGAGGAAAGCTTGGCGGTTCTCGACCATCGCGGTTTCGCCCGCGCGGGCCACAGCGCTCGCCACCAAAGCCAGCTCGCGCGTCTCGGCCAGCCCGATGCGCCCGCCATACACGGCGGAAATCTCTTGCACCTCTCCCCTCTTCACGCGCATCAGGATCAAGCCCTCGTGGAGCACCTCGAGATCCGGGGCGAAGACCGCGAGATCACCCACCAGACCCCGCCAGCGCCCGCTCAGGCCGCTCGAACGGCACGGCACG
>CAXTKV010000311.1:0-2894 GCA_964244895.1 uncultured Deinococcales bacterium | reverse complement strand
CCAGCAACCACGAGAGCGCCGTGGCGTAGCCCATGCGGAAGTACTTGAAGGCCGACTGGTAAATGTAGAGCGCGATCGTGGTACTGGAATCTCCCGGGCCACCTTTGGTCATGAACAGCACCGTCTCGAAGACCTGCAAGCTGGCGATCAGGCTGAGGATCAGCACCAGAAAAATCGTCGGGCTGATGATCGGCAACGTGATCCAGCGGAACAACTGCCACGGGCGCGCGCCGTCGATCTGGGCGGCCTCGTAGAGTTCCTTGGGGGCGTTGGCGAGCGCCGCCAGGAACAGGATCACGCTCGAGCCGGAGCCCTGCCAGACGCTGAAAAACGCGACCGTCGGCAGCACCGTATCTGGGCGCGTCAGCCAGTTGACGCCGATGGCGGCGAACAACGCCTGCCACAACAGCGCCGTGGCCACGCCGACCGTCACCATCGGCAGGTAGTACAGCGTGCGGAACACGGATTTGCTCAGGTTTGCCCGGACGTTGTGAATCATCGCCGCGATGCCCAACGACACCGCCAGCCCGAGCGGCACCGCGCAAACCGTGAAGATCAGGGTTTGCAGGCTGTACTGCAGGGCGCGTTCGTCCCCGATGGCCCTGGCGTAGTTGGCCAGGCCGTTGAATTGCGGTCTTGAGAGCCCGCCCCAGTTGGTGAACGACACGCCCAACGAACCGAAGATCGGCACGATGGCGAAGACCAATATGCCCAGCGCGCTCGGCAGGAGCAGCAGCCAACCCCAGAAGGCTTCGTCGCTTTTCAGGCTGCGACCTTTCGGGCGATCCATGCGGTCGGTGGCGGTTCGTGTCGTCAAGGGCGGCTCCCTTCCGGCTGGTACGGCTCGAGCGCGTTCAATCCGATGGTCGTGACGAACGGGATGAAGCCCGCCTTTCGGGCGCGATCCAGGGCGCGCGCTTTCAACTCGGGTGCGGTGGCGTAATCGAGCGCCAGCACTTTCAGGCCGCGCTCGGCGTAGGGCAAGACGGCGCTCGCGTCACCGTCGGCGGAAAGGTAGGTCTGCGCGTCGAAGTCGAAGCTGGTGCTGTAATCCTCGAACATCACGGCGTCGATCAGGTGCGCGGTTCGGGGCAGCACCGCGAAGCCGCGATTCTGCACGATCACCGCGTCCGGGAAGCGCTGGCGCAAACGCTCCACGATGCGGATCATGCCGGGCTCGGTTTTCGGGAACAGGTCAACGGTGTCCAGCGTGTCCAGGAAAAACCCGGAAAACCCGAACGAAATAATGTCCGCGGCGCGTTCCAGCACGCGATCCTGCCAGCCTTTCTGGTTGGCATCAATGAACTTGGAACCCCAGTTCCGGTTCTCGCCCAGCACCCATTCGGGCGGCAGCCCGAGCGATGGCCCGTCCGATTCGCCGATGGTGATGTACGCGACCGCACGCTTTCCGGCGGCGGTCATGGCGCGCAAATCCTTGAGGTTGATCGTGTTGGGTTGCACGATGCTCAGGTCGTAGCCGTTCAGCATGGCGGCGTAATCGCGGTTGTTGCCGTAGTAGACGGCGTAAGAGTTGACACCCTCGAGCCGCCCTTTCGGGGATTGGTGCGACCAGAACCACGCCATCGCGGCGACCACCAGCGCGATCAGCCCGAGAGCGGTCGCTCGAGCCCGACGCGGCTGGGGTCGGGTGATGGCGGTCACGCGGGTGTCCTCGAAAGACCGACATACCCGTCTCGCGCGATGAACGGTCTAGACGCAAGATTTTTCGTCCGATCCACGAAAACATCGTCCTGGACGGTGGTTCTTGAGCCTCGACTGATTGCGTCCCAGACGGTCTTCTTCACGCGACCTCCGCCCGCTCGAGGCCGATGTCGCGCTGCTCGAGCTGCCCGACCCAATCCGGTTTCAGGCCGGAATCCGTGATCACGCTGGTGACGCGCTCGATGCCCGCCACGCGGTACGGGGCGCGGTGCCCGAACTTGCTGGAATCGGCCAGCAGCACGCGCTCCTCGGCCCGCTCGAGCATGGAACGGTTGATGGCGGCCTCGGCGGCGTCCAGGGTCTGCATCACGCCCTCGCGGTTGATGGCGGTCGCACCCAGAAACAGTTGATCGCACGAAAATTCCATCAAGGCCGCTTCCGCGTACGGCCCGACGCTGGAGAGGTTGTCCGCCCGCAAGCGCCCGCCGACCGTGATGACCTCGACTTCGGGCACGCCCGCCAGTTCCTGCGCGAGCGCCAGCCCGTTGGTGATCACGGTCAAGCGCATCGGCGTCAGTCGGATCAACCTGGCCAGTTGCAGCACGGTCGTGCCCGCGTCCATCAGCACGCTCGAGCCGGGTTCGAGGTGTTCGTAGGCCAGCCGCGCGATGGCGCGTTTGGCCTCGAGCTGTTCGTGTTCGCGCAGGCTGAAGGCCGCTTCCAGGCTGCGCGTTTCCGTCAGCACCGCCCCGCCGTGCGTGCGCTGCACCACGCCCAGTTCTTCGAGCCGCGCCAGTTCCCGGCGCACCGTCGCGGGCGAGGAACCCGTGTGCTCGATCAGCGCCTGGATGCTCGAGGCCCCATTCGAGTACAGAAACTGCTGGATTCGCTTCTGTCTCGGGTCGAGCAAGGCGCATCCTCCGGTCGAGTTGATCTTGAGAGATCAAGATACACATTGAAATTCTTAAAGTCAATCAATTTTGTGATTGCTTTTGATCGGATGTGAAGAACGCTCCTGGAGAATGTCCATGAAGCTCGAGTCATTGAGCCTCCGCATACAGCGACCGAACCGAGAGAACAGGATGTCTCTGAATCCCACCGTCGCGCACGAGGTTCGCCCCTACAAACCCGCTCTTGGCTGGCGGTATTGTCGCGAGTTCGAACCGAGAACACCGTTCCACACGCTGTTCGCTATTCGCGTACAGGACGGTCTTGATGAATCTCGAGCTCCG
>CAXTKV010000310.1:0-2951 GCA_964244895.1 uncultured Deinococcales bacterium | reverse complement strand
TGAGTAGAGATCAGGTTTTTGCGAATCTCCAAAGGCGCTCTTCTGGATGAGAGTCAAGGCGCTCTCTCGGTGAGCCCAGTAGTTGATTTGCTTGATTGTGCTGACGTGCGGATGCTGCCCTGGCCTAGGACGACATCCGCACGTCAACCCTCGTGATTTCTCGTGCGACAAATAGTGTCGCGCCCGTCTGCAAACCTGTGTTTGGAGGTGATGCCATCGACCTACACGTCCGGCTGACGTAACCCGTCCTCAATCATTCCGGCGCGGTCCCGCCCGCAAGACCGAACCACGCCGAAGCCCTAGGAGGGCACCATGCAGCGTACCGCGAAGGTCGCGCGGCTCGTCGTCGCGCTCTGTCTCTCCGTACTCGCCTTCAGTGTCGCTTCCATCGTCCAGCACGCCGCAAGCCCCACCAGCATCGTGGCCGGTGATGACCCCAAAGGAGGCGCGGGCGGAGGCTGAGCATGACATCGGGTTGGTAGGGGAAGATTCGAGACGAGGCAGGCGCGCGCCTGCCTTGTAGACTGGCTTCCAATACTGTGAAACGCCTCGCGTCCGTCCCTCGCGTTCCCCTGGCCGATATCGGTCTTTCGGTGCATTCGCTGGTGGCGTCGAACCAGTTGGATGTCGCGCGGCGCACGCTCGAGTTCGCCAGCGACGCGGCCAAGTGTTTTGTTGAACACGAGATCCTCGCGGGCTTGGTCGAGGATTTGCCCGGAGGTCTCGTTCGTGATCCTCTCTGGGCGGGATTGTTCGCCCGCGTCTGGTGCAATGCCAGGAGAGCACAACCGATCCTCGAGAGGCTGAATATGGCAGAAGCCCACGGTCGAGCGCACGCTCGACTCAGTGTCTTTCGGGCCTGGGCGCTCGTTCAAACCGAGCGTTTCGGCGATGCCTTGAACACGCTCGAGTCCGTATGGGATGGATTACCGGAAGACCTGCTCGGCCTGGCTTGGCGCGTGCGTGGCACGTGCCTCGGTCAGCTCGGGCGTTCCGACTGGCTGGAGTCTTTCGCTCGAGCCCGAGGGCTTCTTCGGGACCGAAGTCTCGGTTTGTGCTTGCTTGAGCAGGGCAACCAGTTCGAGCTCCTGGGTGATGGCCTAAGCGCCCGCAGGGTCTATTCCGAGGCGCTTGCTCTCCTCAGTGAGGATGTGTATTACACGGCTTGGCTGCACCATAACCTCGGTGTGTCTTGCACCCGAGCGGGCCTGTTTCACGAGGCTGAAACGCACTACCTCGAGATGCAACGCTTGACCCGACGCGAGGGCGCACGAACGCTGCGCCCAGTAGCCTTGCTCGGCCTGGGTTTGACGCGTCGAGCATTTGGCGAGTGGGGGCGCGCGCTCGAGGCGTACAGGGCTGCCACTCGGATCGCTGCGGATGGGAGTGACCAACGACAAGCTTGGCGCGGTCTCGGTCACACCCTGCGCCTTTCAGGTGAACCTGGGCTGGCGCTCGAACCCCTCGAGCGCGCTGCGAGACTCGGTGCGTCCGATTTGTCCGGCAAAGACAGCTGGGTTCACGCTGATCTAGCTGCCGCCCATTTGATGCGCTCAGACGACGAAGCGGCCTGCGATGCTCTTGAACACACTGGACTCGTGCGCGGTGAAGACGCCGATCGGGTCCGCATTGTGCGGGCCGAATTGCGTCGCCGTACAGGTGAAGCGAACGCCGCCATTCACGAACTCGAGGGACTGCGCTTCGATGCGTTCTGGACGCGAGAAGAGCGCGACTGCTTCCCTCAACTGTTCGCGCTGGGCGCGGCGATGGGTTTGCCGGACGTTCAGCCGTTATCGCGCCCCACAGGAATCCTGGTCGAGGTGTGCGCCATCGGGTTGCTCGAGGTCAAGGTCAACAGGCGCGACGTGCCACTCAAACCGACTGGACGGGCCGGTGAGGTGCTCGTGCTGTTGCTCGAGCGTGACGGCCAAGCGACCGTCGAGGATTTGCTGGTGCGGCTCTACCCTCATCAGACGTCTGACCGTCAGGAACGTCGCCGCAAAACCCAGGCCTTGTCCGTTTTCGTGCGCGAGTTGCGCGAGGCGCTCGGCTGGTCCGGGAGTGTGCGAAGCCTGGGCGGCGCGTACCGGCTCGATCCAGGGGCGAACTGGGCGTATGACGTGGCCCGAGCCAGGGATCAGGGCCAGCGCGTGACCCGGTTTCTCGAGGGCGTGTATCAGGAGTGGGCGCTCGAGACGGGGTTGATCTTGCGCGGCGGGCGTAACCCGGAACTGAACTGATGAGGGCATCGACATCGAGTGCGACGAGTGACTCGAATCGACATGAGTAAAAGGCGCGCAGGAAGGCTGCAACAATACGAGGAAATTCGAGTCGTTCGACAGATGCTCGACACCCGTGCCGTACCGTTAAGTCATTCCGAATGGAACGAGGAGATTGAGTGGCCCTCAGCGAAGATGCGAGCAAAACGCGGCGGTTGTTTGACCTCGACGACTTGCTCCGACAGAAGCCCTACCGTGTCAGCGAACTCGTTGAACGGCTCCGGGTGGATCGACGCTACGTCCAGCGTGACCTCGAGACTCTGCGCGGGCTGGATCGCGGCCTGCGCGACACGCCGGGCAAACGGTATCACTACGACATCCCGAGCCAACGACAGTCGCTCGATCCGATGGGAACGCTCGTGCTTTACAGCGCGACCCGCCTGATCTACCACCGCGCTGCCGGTCATATCCAGCATTACCACCGCGCGCTCGACATCCTCCGCAAATGGCTCCCGGAGAGCATTCAGCCTGTGCTCGGGCGCAGCCTGGCCGACGTCGGCAAACGCCGCTCGACCGAGACAATGGCCCTCGAGAAGGTCGCGGAGGCGTGGTTTGGATTGCACCCGTTGCGCTTCGATTATCGCGCGGGCAACGGCAGCGGTCAGTGGCGCACGAACGTGCTCGAGACGTATTTCGTCGAGGTTCACCCGGTCAATCTGGGATTGTATGCGG
>CAXTKV010000309.1:0-2957 GCA_964244895.1 uncultured Deinococcales bacterium | reverse complement strand
TTGTTTGATTGGATCGCCCCAAATCAAGTCCATGCTCTTTCGCCAATTTCCAAGCTCGCGTTGAAGTTGCGCCATTTGCTCCGCCCGCTCGAGATTGGATTCTGTGCTGGTCCATTCGATGAACCACATGGCTTCTTGAATGTAGCTTCTTGTGCCTGCGATGTTCTGGTGACGCTCGAGCGAATCCGCGATTCGGTTCAGCGTGACCGCAAGATTCCCAATGCGGTTCTGAATCGGAATTCTCGAGAAGCTGCGGTAAAACGTCGTCGCGTTCATGGCTGCACACCGCCGAAGAACTGTTCAACAAGTGACCGAATACGAATCTTGAGCTGTTCGTCTTCCAGGTAGATGCTGCGGTTGCCATCACTGGGGCGAATGTTGATGTACGAATCAAAGGTCGTTTCCTGGCGTTCGTAATACCAACCCGCGCCCCAGACGTTGCGCTGCTTGCTTTCTGCTTCCTCGAGCAACAACTGTTCGCATTCGTAATGCATGACTCCGCCACCCGTAATGATCTCTTGCTCGAGATCAACAGCCTGCTTGACGTACCTGTCGTCTGAATAAACTTTGAGCATTTCGCGCAGTTGCTCCGGCGTGACTTTTTCTCGGATGACGTGAATCATAATTTGCGTGTGGGACGGTGCTCTCAAAACTTACAAGAACACCGTCACCGACGGTCTTTATCCGACTGACCCTTCCATCTCGAGTTCAATCAACCGATTCAGCTCGACCGCGTACTCGAGCGGCAATTCCTTGGCAATCGGCTCAATGAATCCGCGCACGATCAGCCCGGTCGCGGCTTCTTCGCTCAACCCGCGCGACATCAGGTAGAACACCTGCTCGTCGTTGATCTTGCTGACGGTGGCTTCGTGCCCGACCTGTGCGCTTTTTTCTTCGATCTCGATGTACGGGTACGTGTCAGTTCTCGAGTCGTCGTTCAACAAGAGCGCGTCGCATTCCACGTTCGATTTCGCGTTGATCGCGCCGTCGTAAATCTTGACCAGCCCACGGTAGCTGGATCGCCCGCTGTGCTTGCTGATGGACTTGGAGACGATGCTGCTGGACGTGTTGGGCGCGAAGTGAACGACCTTGCCGCCCGCATCCTGGTGCTGGCCCGTGTTCGCCATGGCGATGCTCAGAATCTCGCCGCGAGCGTTGGGTTCCAGGAGGTAGGTGGCCGGGTACTTCATCGTGACCTTGGAGCCCAGGTTGCCGTCCACCCATTCCATGTGCGCGCTCTCGTAGACGGCGGCGCGTTGGGTGACCAGATTGTAAACGTTGTGGCTCCAGTTCTGGATCGTGCTGTAGCGCATCCGTGCGCCCTTCTTGACCACGATCTCGATCACGCCGGAGTGGAAGCTGTCCGAGGAGTAGCTGGGTGCGGTGCAGCCCTCGATGTAGTGCGCGAACGCGCCTTCCTCGATCACGATCAGCGTGCGCTCGAACTGGCCGGAGTTCTCTGCGTTGATGCGGAAGTAGGTCTGCAACGGAACCTCGACGTGAACGCCTTTGGGGACGTACACGAACGATCCGCCCGACCACACGGCGCTGTTCAGCGCGGCGAACTTGTTGTCCTCCGGTGGGATCACGGTCGCAAAATACTCGCGGAAGATCTCCGGGTGCTCGCGCATGCCGTCCTCGATGGACAAGAAAATCACGCCGAGCTTCTCCCACTCCTCTTTGAGGTTGTGGTAGACCATCTCGGATTCGTATTGCGCGCCGACGCCCGCCAGCATGCCGCGTTCGGCTTCGGGGATGCCCAGCTTGTCGAAGGTTTTCTTGATGTCGTCCGGCACGTCGTCCCAGGTGCGGGAGTTCAGGGCTTCGGCGGGCTTGATGTAGTAGTAGATGTTCTCGAGGTCGAGGGCACTCAGATCCGCGCCCCACGTCGGGATCGGCTTGGAGTTGTACACGTCGAGCGCCTTGAGGCGGAACTCGAGCATCCAGGCGGGTTCGTTCTTGGATTTGCTGATCAGTTCCACGACTTCGCGGGATAAGCCTTTGGGCGCTTTGATCGCGTAATTCTCGGGTTGCGACCAGCCGTACTCGTAGGTCTCGCCGATCTCGGCGACTTCCGGGTTGGGCAGGTTGTCTGTGTATTGCTGCGTCATGGCGTTCTCCTTCTGAAGAGCCTTCTGCGCGGTGTTTCTCGAGGATCAAGCTGCACATCTCGCGTGTTGAACGGTGTTTTATTGTTGCGTCTAGGACGGTGTTCTCGAGAAGGCCGGATTCAATCCGCCGCGTTGAAATCGGGTTGCGGCATTTTGGAAACCAGTTCCTTCATCGGCTCGTAGCCGTTCGCCTCGAGTTCCAGCGCCAGTTCCTTGCCGCCGGTCTTGACGATGCGTCCATCCACCATGACGTGAACCTTGTCGGGCACGATGAATTCCAAAAGGCGGTTGTAGTGCGTGATCATCAAGGCGCTGAATTCCGGGCCGCGCATCTCGTTGACGCCCTTGGCGACGACCTTCAAGGCGTCAATGTCCAGACCCGAATCCGTCTCGTCCATCAGCGCGAACGTCGGCTCGAGCATCAGCATTTGCAGGATCTCGTTGCGCTTCTTTTCGCCGCCTGAAAAACCCTCGTTCAGGTAGCGGTTGACCCAGCTTTCATCCCAGTCCAGAATCTTCAGGGCGCGCTGCAACTTCGTGTAGAACGCCATGAACTGCACTTCCTCGCCGGTGCGGGCCTGAATGGCGAGGCGCAGGAAGTTGGCGACGGTCACGCCGGGGATTTCCACGGGGTACTGGAAGGCCAGGTAAATGCCTTTGCGGGCGCGCTCGTCGGGTTCCATTTCGAGGACGTTCTCGCCGTCCAGCAGCACCTCGCCGCGTTCGACCTTGTACTCGGGCGCTCCGGCGATGACCTTAGCGAGCGTCGATTTCCCGTTGCCGTTTGGCCCCATGATGGCGTGAAATTCTCCGCCACCGATGGTCAAATTGACGCCTTTGAGGATC
>CAXTKV010000308.1:0-2999 GCA_964244895.1 uncultured Deinococcales bacterium | reverse complement strand
GCGCTTCGGGTTCCGGGTACGGGATTTTCTGGGCGACCTTGTTGGTGTAGGTGTCCAGCAGCGTCAGGCTCTGCACGCCCTGACCGCCGTTGGTGACGGCGATGTAGCGCCCGTCCGACGAGGGCGCGAGGGCCATCGGGCGGTCGCCGACCTCGATCTGAAGGCCCGCCGGGGTCAGCGTCCACTTGTTCGGCGTGACGCCCGTGCCGTCGGGCTGCGGCCCGACGCTGCCGAAGAACACCGAGTTCGCGCCGAGTGCGACACCGGCCATCAGCACCGCACCGAGCGCCATCGAGATTCGTTTGTTGTTCTCGAGCCTGATCATGCTTTCCCCCCTTTGCTGCGACACCGTCTGGGACGGTGTTTTTGATTCGCGTCCCGGACGGTGTTCTCTGAGTCGGGCCAGTAGGCCTATTTCAGGCTCTTTCTGAATTCCTCGAGCTTGCGGATCACCTCGTAATCGGCGTCCTTGGCGGGCGCGAAGCCCTTGAGTCCGACGCGCGCGAGCGATTTGGCATCGTTAAAACTCAGCACCGCATCGCGGATCGCAGCCTTCAGGGATTCCGGCAAAGCTTTGCGGTACGCGATCGGTGAGGTCGGGATCGGGTCGGATTTCCACAGCACGTTCAGATCGCGCTCGGATTTGATCTCGCCGTCGCGGATCGCCACGTCAACCTCGCGGTCGCTGGTGGCGGCCACCTGAACCTCGCCCTCGATCACGGCCTCGATGTTCGCCTCGTGCGAGCCGCCGAATCGCACGGCCTTGAAGTAGGCGGTCGGCTTGATGTTCAGCACCTCTTCGAAGTGCATCATCGGCAGCAAGTACCCGGAGACGCTGGCCGGATCGACGAACGCGAACGATTTCCCCTTCGCGTCCGCAATCGTTTTGATCTGGCTGTCCGCCCTCGAGACGATCAGGCTCGAGAATCCCAGTCCGGTCTTGATCGTGTTCTCTTTCGCAAAGGCTTCCGCGCCACCCAGACGCGCAGCCTGCACGTAAGACAGCGGCTCGAGGTACGCCAGGTCGATTTTCTGACCCTGCATGCCGACCACCACGGCGGCCTGATCCGGGCCGAAGTACGCTTTGATGGGGATGCCCAGGCGCTTCTGGAGGTGCGCGATCAACGGTTTGAAGCGCTGCCCCATCTCGTTGGAGTTCTCGGCGGGAATGATGCCGAAGCTCAATTCCTTCGGCCAGCCCGCACGATCCGGCGCGGCGCGCTTCAGGACGACCGTGATCGGCTTTGCGACCTGCCCGCTGGCCTGCGCCGGATCGAACCTGGACGTGATCAGCGGCCCCGCGAAAAAACCGGCGACGATCAGCCCGAGAATGGCGTACTCCTGCAATTTCATGACCCTCTCCCTTCAACCCAACATGGTTCGACTGCGCGGCGCGTTTTACCTGAGTGTGATCGGTTTTGAATCGAGGTTCTGGACGGCCCGCTCGAGTGCGGCCCGACCGCCGATCTGCCGCTTTGCCGACACCTTGACGAGCAGGGCATCGTCCGTATCCACGTGCTGAATGTCGCGCCCGACGGATTTCAAATACGCGTGAACGTCGCTCGGGTAGAAGACCTTCGGGTCGCCCGGATACGGCGTATTGAAGCCTTTGGTCGAATACCAGACGGCGCGGTTCAACAGAGCTGGATCGGCCATGTCGGGCCCCGACCAGAAATCCAGCCTGGCGGAGGCCTGCGCCCAGGCTTTCGGCAGCCCGTCCAGCGCAGCGGGTTTCGGGTTCAACTCTTCGATTCTGGTCGTCGGCTCGAGCGCCTTGAACCCTTCGAGGTTCGGCTTGTCGGCGAAAAGCGCGCTCAGACGTGCGGGATCAACCGCCATGTCCATCTGGTTCATCGGCGGCAGGTTCAGAATGCGCTCCATCGCCGCGATGAAATCGATCTGCGTGTAGTAATCGCTGTACGTGCCGGGCTTGTTGTAAGCACTGATGACGTTGGCCGGGCCACGGTGCCCGTTGACGTGATCCACACCGTTCTGCACGTCGTCTTCGACCACGAAAATGATCGAATCCTTCCAGTACGGGCTGCCCGAGATGGCTTCCACGATCCGACCGAGTGCGTAATCGTTGTCCGCGACCATCGCCTTCGGGGCCGGGTAGTTCGCTTTCAGACCTTCCGTGTGATCGTTGGTCAGGGCCATGATGTTGAAATCCGGCAGGTTGCCGCCCTTGACGTAGGCGTCAAATTCCTTCTTCCAGATTTCAAAACGGTACTGATCCGAGATCACCATGTGGTAGGGCGGGTATTCCTTGTTGATGATGCCTTCCAAGGAGGGCACGTCCGCGTGCGCCTCGAGCCGATCGATGTGCATCTGACCCTGCTTTTTACCGCCCATGATCAAGGCGTCGTCGTAGAAGTTGCTCCACGCGCCCGCCTCGGTCACGCCACCACCGAAGAAATTCGTGTCCAGCCACGGCCCCATCTCGCGCCCGTCCACTTTGGCACCGGCCACGGGTTCGCCGTAGACGCGCAATCCGGAGACGTACTCGCCGTAGACGCGCACCTTCTTGCCGCCTTTGATGGCGTTGTCCCAGATGAAACCTGAGGACGCGTAGGCCAGCGCATCGCCGCCGTTGAAGGGGTAGCTGCGCGTGAAGCCGCCGTAGGATTTTTCGACGTAATCGTCCACGAACGCCTGCGTGCTCCACTGGTGACCGTCGGCGGAGTTCGTGCCGCAGACGTAATGGTTGTCCAGCAAACCGAAACGCTTGACCAGCGCGTGCAGGTTCGGCGTGACTTCCTGCCCGAACTGCGTCAGGCTGGCGTCACCGTTGCCTTCCTTGACATCGCCGAGCAACTGATCGTAGGTGCGGTTTTCCTTGATGATGTAAAAGACGTGCTTAAAGACGCTCGGTTCGCCCAGACGTTTGGGGATCGGCGCGGCGTTGACGCTCGCCGCGTTGGCCGCGCGATCCGAGGACGGCAGGTTGTTCCAGGCGTTGTTCTTCAGAACCTGCGCCGTGTAAGCCTTCAGCTGATCGC
>CAXTKV010000307.1:0-3131 GCA_964244895.1 uncultured Deinococcales bacterium | reverse complement strand
ACCCAACCCTTGCCGATGTTGACGGGTTCCTGGGCGGGACGGTTGCCGACCACAGGCGCGGGAAAGCCGACCGCGATCACGTCGTACTCCCAGTCGGTCGTCATTTCCAGCACGCCTTTGACCATGCGTTTCGGCGTGAAATACGGGCCGCTCTCGAAGCGCCGGGGTTCGGACTGGCCGCTGGCCAGGAACTTGCAGTTGTTGCCGCCCACGTCGATGACGAGAATTTTCATGGCTCGAGCATAACTGACCGAAGAACACCGTACCAGACGGCCTCGGGGCGCGTCACGAGAACACCGTGCTGGACGGTGTTCTCAACGGATCTCCGCCAGGTTGGTGTTTTCTGCGTCGCGGATCAGGTAGCGTCCGGTCGGACGCGACGCAGCCCAGGAAATCACGGCCAGCAAATCGTCGCTCGAGAAGGACGGTTCCGGCTCGAGTTCGTCCAGGCCGACTTCGCGGAAGGCGCGGTACGCCCTGGGGCGTTCGGGTTCCGGCGCTTGCGAATCCTCTTTGACGAACGCGCGCGACATCGGCAAAATGATACGCCGCACGATTTGAAGGCACACGAGCCGAAGTGTTCGTGGGCGAAATCGGTTCCGAGAGACACGGCGGCTCAGGATCTGCCCGACGGACTCGCCCGCGCACCGGACAGCGCCTGCAGCTCGAGGCTCGAGAAGGCCGTCCTGAACACGAATCTCGAGGCTCGAGCAGATGCGTCCAGGACGGTCTTCCCGAAAATCACATGTTTTCGATCAGGGCAGTACCGAACTCGCTGCATTTCAGGAGCGTCGCGCCGTCCATCAAACGGTGGAAGTCGTAGGTCACGCGTTTCTGAGAGATGGTCTTTTTGAGGCTGTTGACGATCAGGTCGGCAGCTTCCGTCCAGCCGAAAAACCTGAACATCATTTCACCCGACAGGATCACGCTGGACGGGTTGACCTTGTCCTGCCCAGCGTACTTGGGCGCGGTGCCGTGCGTGGCCTCGAAGACCGCGTGCCCGGAAACGTAATTGATGTTCGCGCCGGGCGCGATGCCGATACCGCCGACCTGTGCGGCCAGCGCGTCCGAGAGGTAATCGCCGTTCAGGTTGAGCGTGGCGACCACGTCGTACTCGGATGGGCGCAGCAGAATTTGCTGCAAGAACGCGTCCGCGATGGCGTCCTTGACCAGAATCTTGCCGGACTTGAGAGCCGCGTCCTGTTCCGCGTTGGCGGCGGGTTCGCCCTGCGCGGCCTTGGTGCGCTCCCACTGGCTCCAGGTGTAGAACTGGTCGCCGAACTCGCGTTCCGCCAAGGCGTAGCCCCAGTTCTTGAACGATCCCTCGGTGAACTTCATGATGTTGCCCTTGTGCACCAGCGTGACGTTGCGCCGCTTGTTTTCGATCGCGTACAAGAGCGCGGCGCGCACCAAGCGTTCCGTGCCCTCCTGGGAGACCGGCTTGATGCCCAGGCTCGAGGTCTCGGGGAATCGGACGTTCTTGACGCCCATTTCATTCGTCAAGAAGGCCATGAGTTTCTTGACTTCGGGCGTTCCGGCCTGAAATTCGATGCCCGCGTAGATGTCCTCGGTGTTCTCGCGGAAGATCACCATATCCACCAGTTCGGGTTGTTTGACCGGGCTGGGCACGCCGTCAAAATACTGCACGGGCCGAACGCAGGCGTACAGATCGAGAATCTGGCGCAACGCCACGTTGATGCTGCGGATGCCGCCACCGACGGGCGTGGTCAGCGGCCCCTTGATGCCCACCAGGTACTCGCGGATGGCCTCGTTGGTTTCCTCGGGCAGCCAGACGGTTTCCTGGTAGACCTCGTTGGCCTTGTCGCCCGCGTAGACTTCCATCCAACTGATTTTCTTCTCGCCGTTGTAGGCCTTTTGCACGGCAGCATCCATGACGCGCACGCTGGCCGCCCAGATGTCCGCGCCCGTGCCGTCGCCCTCGATGAAAGGCACGATCGGGTGGTTGGGGACGTGCAGAACGCCGTCCTTCATGGTGATCTTCTCGCCGTCCGGCACGATGATTTTCTTGTACGCCATGGCTGGCCTCCTGGGTGCTCGAACTCGAGCAGACTGATTTTTTCTCGAGCAAAACGCTACCACGCGACCGGAGCAGCTTCGGTGCGTCGGTGGTTACTGGCGCGGGAACGGCTCGAGTTCAAAATGGTTCTCGAGGAGCACCGTCCAGCACGCAGTTCTCGAGATACCAATTCTCGCCTGCTGGACGGTCTGCCAGCAATGACTCCACAGGGGCTCGAGATTGGTTAGAGTTGTGTCTGCGATGAATCAATCCACGCGCCGACCCGTTATCACGCCATTGCTCGCGCTGGTGCTGGTGAGTTTCGCATTGGTCGGGGCGGATTGCGGCTACACCCCGTTGCCGATCTCACCCGTTTCACTGACCATCAACTCGAGCCAAACGCCGGGCCCGATCGCGGCTTCACCCGTGACCTTCGAGGCGGTCACGGACAACCTTTCGGCTGGTACGGTTCGGTTTTTTGACGACAACGCCAAACTCATCGCGCAATCGATGACGGCAACTCCTTCGCCTAGGGCGAACCAGTTGGTGTACGCAGCGACGGTAGCTGTGTCTCGAGCCGACAACGGTTCGCACGCGTACTTTGCGTCCGTGACGTACCGAGACGCTCAGGGCATCGTGCGCGAGGTGGGGTCTTACAAGGTCGCCGTTCAGATCCAGCTTCCGTAAATTGATTACCCACAAACACCGTCCAGCACGCAAATCTTTGAAACTCGATAACGCTGTCCTGGACGGTGTTCTTTATGGCCTATTGACCATGTGCGCCGCCGTGCGCGCCACAGCCTCAAGCAATTCCTGGCGCACCTCGGGCTCGAGGTCCACGGCCTCAGTCGCGTCCGTGAAGCACGCGAACCAGGCTCGCGCCCTGTCCGGCGTGATCTCAAATTTCATGTGCCTCGCGCGAAGCATCGGGTTGCCGTAGTAGCGGTGGTACAGCGGTGGCCCGCCCAGAAACCCCGTCAGAAACGCCTCTTGCTTGTTCATGGTTTCGGATAAGTCTTCTGGGAAGATGTCCGTCAGCAACGGGTGCGCCTTGAGGAGCGGGTAGAACGCCTGGACGATCGCGCGGAGTTTGGCCGCACCGATGCGCTCGAAC
>CAXTKV010000306.1:0-3224 GCA_964244895.1 uncultured Deinococcales bacterium | reverse complement strand
TTGGAGCGGGCACTCGGATTCGAACCGAGGCGAAGAGCTTGGAAGGCTCACATGCTACCGCTACATCATGCCCGCACTGCTCGAGGAATGCCGATCTTCTTGGTCGGGGCGAGAGGATTCGAACCTCCGACCCCCTGGTCCCAAACCAGGTGCGCTACCAGACTGCGCTACGCCCCGACAGCGAAGGAAGTATAGCCGTGACGAGCCCAAAGCGCAACCAAAATCCAGCCTGAGGCCACGTAAACCTGAAGCGTTGCGCGAGCTTGACACACCATAACCCGCGCGATACACTCCCTTTCGCTCGGGCTGTTAGCTCAATTGGTAGAGCAGGTGACTCTTAATCACCGGGTTCCCGGTTCGAGTCCGGGGCGGCCCACCAAGCACAGGACGCGATTCTTCAAGATCGCGTCCTGTGCTTTTTAGGGTTTGACAGTAGAATTGACATTAACCGGGCTGTTCGTTCGCACCCACCACCGAATCGGTATTCGACCTGGCAAGCCGCCAGGGCAGAGTGTTGATGGCCCGTGCAATGGCTCTACCCTCAAGCACCAGGAATGCTGGGGTCAACAGTTCGGTCACCGCTCACCAGCAGACCTCGTTTCACTCCACAAGCTAGACCGAAGCCGTACTCAACATACTGATTGACATCCATGAAGTGGGGGTGACCTGCTTTCACGGACGTTCAGTTAAGCCTTGAGCTTAATTGTTTCAAACTGCTCTGGGGAAACATACCCCAAGCTCGAATGCCGACGTTGCCGATTGTAAAACACGTTGATGTACTCGAACACCAAACCTCGAGTGACAGCCTTTGAACGCATCGGTCCCTCGAGATCCAATTCGTTCTTCAACGTCGCAAAGAAACTCTCACACATGGCGTTATCCCAACAATTCCCCTTTCGACTCATGCTCGAGACCACTTGAAGCCGCTTGAGCATCGCTTGGAAGTCATGGCTCGCGTACTGGCTGCCTCGATCCGAGTGGTGCAGCAAACCCGCGTCAGGACGACGTGCTACTCGAGCCATCTCAAGCGCGTCCGGCGCGGATAGCCCGTTAGGTGCTGTCTTATGGGCAAGAAGCACAATCTTGGTTTCAAGCGAATCACGGACTGACCAACCAACGATCTTTCTTGAGGACACGTCAAGCACGACTGCCAGGTAGAGGAAGCCCTCAAGCGTTGGCAGGTACGTGATGTCGGCTAACCATTTCTGATTTGGTTTGGACGCGCTGAAATCACGCTCGAGCCTGTTCTGTGCCATTGGGAAGTTGTGTTTCGAGTCGGTGGTGTGTTTGAACTTTCGTCGTGTCTTGCCCCGCAAGCCTCGAGTTCGCATCAGCCGTGCGACACGCTTTCTCGAGCAGCATGTACCGCGAGCGCAAAGTTCAGCATGAACTCAAGGTGCGCCGTACCGTCCATTGCTCGAGGTTATGATCGCAACGGCGCAGATTTTTTATTGCGCTGGTGGCCGATTGTGAAGCCCCCGACGCGCTCAAAGCAACTCGAGCATACCCGGCTTTCGGGGCAGCGAGCCTTTTGGCAGGAAGCTCACCAGGTGTGATCGAAGGCAACCCTGCAACTCTCCAACCCAATACCCGTAATCCAAAAGCCATCGGGCGAAGCGACTGCGCGTCCACAATGTCAACGCTCGGGCTATGAGCAGCAAACCGCGTGCGGCGAATCCCGCCACGCACAATCCGCGCGGCACAATTCCGGGGAAGTTTTTCTGGATCACAATTGGATTGTAGAACCCGCCCGTACGGGCCTTGCGAAACAATGAACCCAGATTGTCGGCTTTGCGGTAATGCACGACGGCACTCGCAACCCTCGTGACGGATCGACCCGAGTTCAGCATGCGCCATGAGTAATCCGCGTCCTCGAGCGCACCAATCGCTTCGTCGAAACCGCCAATCTGCGCGTGCGCGGCCCTCGTTACCCCGATGTTGTTCCCGAGCGCCATCGGTGCGATCGGGTGCTCAGTTCCGCCATCGAGTTCACCCGCGTAGACGGCCACGAGCCACGGTTCGTTGGCTTTGAAGAAATCGACTTTCGCGCAGACAAATTCGCGCTTGTCCAGCGCCGCGTGCAAGGCGCTCAGGTAGCCCGCGTCGTAGAGGTCGTCTGAATCGACGAACAGCAGCTTTTCGGAACTCGCGAGCGACGCCCCTTCGTTGCGCGAAAAGGAGACGCCACAGTTTCTGGGGTCGGACACGACGGTACAAGATGAGAAGCGATCCCGGTACGACGCGATGATGCGGGCGGTGCTGTCAGTCGAACCCCGGTTGATGACGATCAGTTCCCAGGGAAGCGCGAAGTCCTGTGCCAACAAGGATTCGAAGGTCTCGGCGAGGTGCGCCGCTGAGTTGTAGCACGGCATGATGACGCTCAGTTCGAGCATGGATTCCTCATTCGTCCGAGGTGAGCTAAAGCGCGTAGCCGTTGCCACGGTCGTGCCGCTGACCACAGCGGACTCCGATGTGCCAGCAAGGTGTTCAGCTTATCGGTTTGGCAACGCCCAGCGCGGAGCGTCGCAGCTGTCGGTCGCTGAGGACACTGCGAGCATATGCGCCCGGCCCACCGATCCAGCCTGCCCGTTCCCGCCGCGCGAGCATCTGGGTTCGCGCATCGCCTCGACCGGGTGCGGCTCGAGTAGCGCCGATGGCTCGAAGCGCGGTCGGAATTCGCATCAGCAAGCCCAGCAGCCACGATGGTCGCCGAAGGAGGACATGGCTGAGGTAAGCCGTGAATCCCAAGCCGTACGCGTACATGTGCCGTTCAAGCGTCTCCAGATCGGCGCGGTGGTTGTGACGCACGACCGCCGCCGGTTCGTAGGCGAGTTGATGCCCAGAGACGATGACCTCGAAGTAGGCAGCCAGATCTTCGCCGCTCGGGGCGATGCAGCCCGGCCCGAGCGCGGTCGAGAATCCACCGAGTTGACGAAGCACGCGGGTACGGAAGGCCATGTTCATCCCCGCTCCAAAAAAGGATGCCCGGTAGGGGAAGAGGGGATCGCTGGGTCTATGCACGCCGAGGTCATATAGCTGGGGTATGAACCCCTGGCTGAACCCGCCGTCCTCAGCGCGAAGCTGAAACAGGACTTGAGCGGCGGTTTCGAGTTCGTGGGGCAAGCACAGACCCGTTACGCAGCCGACTCGTGGGCCACGCGTGAAACCACGAGCCAGCGCCGCGAGCCAGCCCGGATCGGCGATCGCGTCATACAGGCCGACGG
>CAXTKV010000305.1:0-3326 GCA_964244895.1 uncultured Deinococcales bacterium | reverse complement strand
GCGATTACGTCGCCAGCACGTCCAACCGCAATTTTCAGGGTCGCCAGGGGCCGGGTGCGCGAAGCCTGCTGATGTCCCCGATCATGGCCGCCGCCGCCGCCGTGAGTGGGCGCGTGGTGGACGTTCGAGAGATGCTCTGATGAACGAGGCGCGAGCCGAGCGGGTTTCAAGCGTCCTCGAAACGATCACACGTTGGGCCACGCGGCGTAACGATGTGCGAGCCGTCGGCCTCGTCGGATCGTGGGCGAGAAACGTGGCACGCGAAGATTCAGACATGGACTTGACGATCCTTACGGACACGCCCAACGCGTACCGCGCCGAGGGCTGGCTCGCGGAACTCGGGTTGGGAGTGCTGAGCTGGGAAGATGCCGACTACGGCCCGCTCTGGTCGCGCCACGCCCAAATCGAGGACGGTTTGAAAGTCGAGTTCGGGTTCAGCACACCCGCTTGGGCCTCGCTCAAGCCGATTGACCCAGGCACGCGACGCGTCGTCGGCGACGGTTGCCACGTTCTCTTCGACCCTGAGCGGTTACTGAATAAGCTCAAAGATGCCGTACACAGTTGACCCAATCTCGAGAACACCGTCCTAGACGCATATCAATCGACACCGTGCTGGACGGTGTTCTTGAAAGGAGCCACGTGGGAAAACAGCTTCCACAGATCACGCCCGTGCTGAACGAGTTCATCCTTCGGCAGCCGATGTTCTTCGTCGGTACAGCAGCCGCCGACGGGCGCGTCAACGTCTCACCGAAGGGAATGGACAGCTTGCGCGTGCTGAACCCGAACACGGTCGCGTGGCTGAACGTCACGGGCAGCGGCAACGAGAGCGCCGCGCACGTCCTGGAGAATCCGCGCATGACGGTCATGTTCTGCGCATTCGAGGGCGCACCGATGATCCTGCGGCTCTACGGGAAGGCTCGAGCAATCCATCCTCGAGATGCGGAATGGACGGAACTGTACAGCCTGTTCGAGCCGTTGCCCGGCGCACGTCAGGTCTTTGTGCTCGAGGTCGATCTCGTGCAGACCTCGTGCGGGATGGCCGTTCCACTGATGAATTTTGAGAGCCAACGCGACGACCTGAACAAGCACAACGGAAAGCAATCACAGGACGAGATCGAGGCGTACTGGCGCAAGAAGAACACGCAAAGTATTGACGGCTTCCCGACCCGAATCTTCGCGGACGCAGGAGAATCCCGTGCCTGAAACCGTGCCGCTCGCCTGGAACATGAACGCTTTCGACGCGGCGCAACGCTCGCGCTACGGCGAGTTGAAACGCTCGTTGCTGCCTCGAGCCACCCAGATCACCGGTCTCGAGAACGGGATCGCGTTCTCGCACGCCAATGACGCGAAAACCGTCCTCGAACTCGCGGAATTCGCCACGCTGGAAAGGCTGTGCTGCCCCTTCTTGACGTTCAACCTCGAGATTGCACCGAATCAAGCGGGATCGAAACTCACGCTCACTGGGCCGGACGGAACCGCAACCTTCTTGCGGCACGAACTGGGACTGTAAAGGAGAACGCCATGGCTGAATTCAGAACCCTCAAATCCACCGCCGTCCCGCTCCGCGCGGAGAACGTGGACACCGACCAGATCATTCCCGCCAAGTACCTGACCGCCGTGACCAAAGCGGGCATGGGCGACGGGCTGTTCTCGAGTTGGCGCTACAACCTGGACGGCGGCAGCCCCAACCCGAGCTTTCCGCTCAATATGCCGCAGTACAAGGCCGCGCAAATCCTGGTCGCGGGCCGCAACTTCGGTTCAGGCTCGAGCCGCGAGCACGCCGTCTGGGCGCTGACGGAGTACGGTTTCCGCAGCGTGATCGCGCCGCAGTTCGCGGATATTTTTTATAACAACTCCCTCAAGAACGGATTGCTACCCGTCGCCTTGCCAGAAGAAGTCGTGAATGCCCTCTACGACACCGTCGAGGCCAACCCGAATTTCTCGATCACCGTGGACTTGCCGTCCCAGACGGTCACGTTCGAGAACGGCGAATCGCACGCGTTCCAGATCGATCCGTTCCGCAAGTTGTGCTTGCTGGAAGGCGTGGATGACCTGGGGTACATCATGAAGCGCGAGGCGAGCATCGCGGATTTCGAGGCCAAGAAACTGTACTGAACCAGAACACCGTCCCAGACGCAAGCTCGAGAATGCGTGCTGGACGGTGTTCTCGAGAAAGGGATCATGACCATCTCGAGCGATCAACACTTCAACGCGCTGGCCGAAAAGTACGCCAGCAGTCACGTTCACAAGTTCGGCCCCAGCTTGCCCGCGCTGCTCGAGCTGGCCGCACCGAACGCAGACGACATTGCGCTGGACGTGGCGACGGGCACGGGCAACACGGCGCTCGCCATCGCGCCATTCGTCTCGAGCGTGATCGGGCTGGACATGGCCGTCAAAATGCTCGAGCAGGGTCAGAAACGCGCGCTCGAGGAAGGGGTTGCGAACGCACGTTTTCTCGAGGGGAGCGCGGAGGATTTGCCGTTTCCAGACGCGAGTTTCACGCTGGTCACGTCGCGCCACGCGCCGCACCATTTCCGGGACGTGCCGAAATTCTTGTCAGAGGTCGCTCGAGTTCTCCAACTCGGCGGGCGCTTCGCGATGGCCGATCAGATCACGCAGGAATGGCAGAACAAAGCCTGGGTGGACGAGTACCAGCGCACGCGCGACCCGAGCCACTTCACGCAGCGCACAATCGAGGAATGGCAGGATCTCGCGCGGGATGCGGGCCTCGAGTGGGTGACGCACCGGATCGTGCCGTACCGACTCGAGTTCGAGTGGTGGACAGAGCAATCGGGTTGCACGCCGGAACGAATCTCGAGGATGCGCGAAATGCTTGAGAGTGCGCCAGACGAGATCAAGCTCGAGCGCGACGCCGACGGTTCGCCGCTCGCGCACCACGAACCCATGCTCGTGGTCAGGCTCGAGAAGCGGTATCGTCTGAACACGTTCACCAGATCGACATAAGGAGTTTCATTCATGCCCAACGTCGTCGTGCTGCCCGGAGATTTCATCGGCCCCGAAGTGATCGAGAGCGCGTTAGAGGTCTTGCGCCACGTCGCGCCAGATCTCGAGTACACGCACTTCGCGTTCGGTCTGGCGGGCATCGAGCAGTACGGCTTGCCGCTCGCGCCCGAAGCCCTGGCTGCGGCGCAAAAAGCGGACGCCGTGCTGATGGGCTCGGCGGGTGGCGATCCGGGCAAGGTCGTCAACGTGCCGCGCCACCTGCGCCCGGAGTCCGGCATTCTGGGCTTGCGCAAGGGCTTGGGCGTGTACGCGAACTTGCGCCCATCGAAGGTCTACAACGGCCTCGAGCACCTGTCGCCGCC
>CAXTKV010000304.1:0-3367 GCA_964244895.1 uncultured Deinococcales bacterium | reverse complement strand
GAGGAATCATCACCAAACCCAAACTCGGCAATAATGTCATCCCCACGGTCACGCCAGTTCATTTTGCCTTCCTCGAGAACACCGTCCCAGACGCATTCTCAATCTCGCGTCCCAGACGGTGTTCGCGCATTACTTGATCCTCGAGATGGCGTATTCAGCAATCTTGCGGGGAATATCCACCCCGGTCGTGCTGACGGAATTCTTGAACTCCATCGTGTGGTTGACCTCGATCACCAGCAGGCCGCGTCCGGGCGCTTCGACCAGATCAACGGCCACGACCGCGCCGCCCACACTTTTCGCGGCGCGTTCGGCGAGGCTGGCCATTTCTGGCGTGACGGGGCAGTTCTCGGCCTTGCCACCTCGGGCGGTGTTGGTGATCCAGTGCGCGCTGTTGCGGTAAATCGCGCCGATACACACGCCGCTTGCCACGAACGCACGGATGTCTCGTTCCGGTTTGTCAATCAATTCCTGAATGTAGAAAATCTGGTGCTGATAGCCACCCAGGACTTCCTTGTGCTCGAGCACCGTCTCGGCGGCGTCACGGTCGCGGATCAAGGACAGCAGCCGTCCCCACGACCCGACGGGCGGTTTCATCACGACCGGGTAGCCCATGTCTTCGATGACTCTGAGCGCGGTTTCCGAATCGAAGCAGACCTGCGTGCGCGGCGTCGGGATGCCGTCCTTCGCCAAGAGCGCGTTCGTGACGAGCTTGTCGCCGCAGTTGGCGATCACACTTGACGGGTTGACGACTTCCACGCCGAAACCCTCGAGCGAGGCGGCGATGGCGTAGCCCCTGGATTGCGAGACGCAGCGTTCGATCACGACCTTCCACTCGGGTTTCTTTTGGGTGTGAAAATCGAAACTCAGTTGGGGCGCGTACACCTTGTCGTACTCGACGCCCAGGTCATCCATCGCGCGCCAGAGCATCTTCTCGTCCTCGCGGACGCGGTCGTAAACAACGGCGAGATCAGCCATGAATTTTTGTGACTCCCTGAAAAGATTTTTTGAGGTCGGATTCGATCACATTCCGCGCGGTCTTGAGTTGATGCTCGAGTAGATCCGCGCGGGTTCGCACGCCATCGTTTGCGCTACCGACGATGTAAAGCTGATCGCGCTCGCGGTACACGCCTTGAACCAGTTCGCCGCGTTCTTGCGCGACCCCAAATTCTGGTGCGTGCTGCTCGAGCGCGCGAATCCATTCTTCGAGATCAACGCTGATGCCCTGCGCTTCGGGCCAGTTCGCAATCTCGAGGTTCAAGGTCGCTGCTGGTCTCGCGTCTTCGGCGTAGGTTCGCGGAACGGCGCGGGCGTACCGATCAAAATCCTCGAGCATGAAATCCGCGCGGTCGACGACGATCTGGTGCATCCAGATGTCTTGCTGCGCGTCCACCTGGGTTTTGAAGCCCTCCCAGCGCGGGTTCGGGTGCTGAAAAAACGCTTCGATCCCGTGGGACGTTTCGAGCGCCGTACCGAGCCAGTAACAGACACGAACGTTCAGTCCATCCGCTTCTGGCACGGCGCGGATCGCGTCCCAGTCGGGATCGGATGCGTTCACTCGCCCCAGTCCTCGGCTTCTTGCGGGGCGGCTTCCAGCTTGGGTGGCTCGAGGCTGACGACCTCGAATTCCGCGCCAGTTTCGTCGTCGATCACGATCTCGCCCAGTTCGGGGTTCTCGAGAGTGATCTTCGCGCCGGATTCGGGGTTCTCGAACGTGATGCTTGCCATGACTGACCTCCAACGGTGTTTCCTTATACGGGATTCTTCCCGGATCGGACGAATAATTCGCGTGCTGGACGGTGTTCTTAAAGCTCGAGATATTGCGTCCCGGACGGTGTTCTCGAGCTACGCCTGCGGTCGTTCGTCCACGTCCTCGAACTCGACTTCAAACTTGACGGCGCAATTCGGGCAGGTGATGACGGTGCCTTCATTGAGCATTTCCTCGGTCAGTTCGACTTCCTCGCCGCAGTTCGGGCAGGTGGTCAGCAAACCCAGCAGCTCGAACTCGGGCGGGTCGAGGGATACGATCTCGAGTTCCGCGCCGCAGGAATCGCAGACGATCACGTCACCGATGCTCAACGTGGCCAGATCGTCGGGTGTGACCTCGAGTTCCTCGCCGCAGACGGGGCAGGTGATGAACAGGGATTGGGTGTTGGCTTCCGGCATCGGCACAGTGTAACGGCTCCTGACTCGCCTGTGGGAACGGCTTCTTACTCGCCTGTGGGAACGGCTTCTTACTCGCCTGTGGGAACGGCTTCTTACTCGCCTGGGAACTTCTGGTGGATTTTGTAATACTCGAGGATCGATCCGGCCTTGAGTGCTTCGCGCAGGAACTCGGGCGGTGGCGGCAGAAGCAGCACCTCGCCGGAAGCCCTAGTGATGCGTCCCGCGTCCCGGTCGTACTCGATCAATTCACCGTCCTCGAGCGAATCTGGGACATCTTTTGATTCAAACGCGGGGATGCCCAGGTTGAGCAAATTGCGGTAGTGAATCCGGGCGTAAGACTTGGCGATGATTCCGCCGATCCGGAGCTTCTTCAAGGCCAACGGCGCGTACTCCCTGGACGACCCCAATCCCCAGTTGCGCCCGCCGACGAGCAGATCGCCTTCTTTGACTTCCGCGGCGAATTCCGGGCGGAAGTGCGCGAAGGCGTACTTGTAGAAACCCTCGCCCGCCATGAACGGCGCGTACTTGCCGGGCAGGATGTCGTCGGTGTTGATGCTGTCGCCGAATTTCCAGACTCTGGGCATGAATCGTCCTCTATTCCGGCGCGACGGCGATGGCGTCGGCCTCGAACAGGATTTCCGGTCTGAGGAGCGCCACCACTTGCACGAGCGTGCTGGCGGGCGGGTTCTCGAGGTTCACGAATTCGTCGCGCACGCGGCGCAACGTGGTCAGGTTGGCGATATCCAGCACGTACAGGTTGATCTTGACGACGTGCGAGAAGCCCAACCCGACCGCTTCGAGGGCCGCTTCGATGTTCTTGAAGGTCTGGCGCGCCTGCGCCTCGAAATCGGCCAGGCCGACGATTTGGCCGGTTTGATCCAGGGCGATCTGGCCGGACACGTACACGGTTCTTCCGCCGCACACCTCGACCAGTTGCGAGTAACCCATCGGTTTTGGCAATGCGTCTGGGTTGATGAACGTCTTGCTGGACTCAGCCACGGCGACCTCCAGATGTGTTGGTACGCCCCGCTCGATCTTTTCGAGACTCACCGAGACCGTCCAGAACGCGAAAAGTAACGATTTTGCTCGAGAGATACCGTCTGAAACGATCTTCTAGAGCGTTCAGGATTCGTTTTATGGGCGCTTCGAGCGCGATCAGCCGTGAGATTCCAGGCGGGGTTTGGCCCTGAACAGCTTGCCGCGC
>CAXTKV010000303.1:0-3488 GCA_964244895.1 uncultured Deinococcales bacterium | reverse complement strand
GTGTTCCAATTCCTTGAGAACCTCACGGACCGGCAAGCCGCCCAAGCCGTGCTGACCCGGCTCGATTGGAAGTACGCGCTGAGCCTCGAGATCACCGACCAGGGCTTCGATTTCACCGTCCTCAGCGAGTTCCGATCCCGCCTAGTCAAAGCGGACGCCGAGCACGTCTTGCTCGAGAGGATGCTCGCACGCTTCCGCGAGCAGGGCTTGCTGAAACTGCGCGGTCAGCAACGCACCGATGCCACACACGTGCTCTGCTCGGTGCGAACCCTGAACCGCCTCGAGTTGGTCGGAGAGACCTTCCGGGCTGCGCTGAATGAACTCGCCCGAGTCGCGCCTGATTGGTTGAGGCCAAGGATGCAAACACGCTGGTTCGACTGGTTCGTCCATCGCGTTGAAGAACACCGCCTCGTCAAGGGCCAGGAGGCTCGCGCCGCGCAAGCCGTCGCCATCGGACAGGACGGGTTTGATCTCCTCGAGTCCATCAAATGCGATCAAGCCATGAGCTGCTGGCTCGAGTTACCTGCGCTGAACGCGCTCCAGCGTGTCTGGACGCAGCAGTACGAGCGCGTTGATGGCCAGGTCGTCTGGCGCATGTCGACCGTTCTAGCAAGTGATCGAGTGCAGTCGCCCTTTGATCTCGAGGCGCGCTACGGCACAAAGCGCGAGAAGTCGTGGGTCGGGTACAAGGTTCACCTCACCGAGTCGTGCGATGACAACGCGCCCAGCGTGATCACCAATGTCATGGTCACCAAAGCCTCCGCCCAAGACATGCTGGCCGCGAGGCAGGTTCACGAGCAGCTGAGGAGAAATCAGGTCATCCCGGGCCAGCACTTCCTTGACGCGAGCTACGTCAGCGCGGGTCTTGTGCTCGAATGCCGCGATCAGGGCATCGAGATCATCGGCCCGATGGCGCACAACAGTACCTGGCAGGTGCTCGCCGGGAAGGGCTTCGCCCTGGATGACTTCAAGATCAACTGGGAACAGCAGACGGTGACCTGCCCTCGGGGGAAGACCTCGAAGCTGTGGCTTGAATCCTCGAGCAAGCAAGGATTGCCAGTGATCCACGCGGAATTCTCACGGCAGGATTGTCAAGTATGTCGGTCGAGACGCCACTGCACAAAAGCCCAAACCCTTGGTCGAGGGCTGACGTTCCGGCCTCGAGCGTCGCACGATCTGCTGCGCGCTAGACGGGCGCTACAGGAAACGGACGAGTGGAAGGCGCTGTACGCGAAGCGGGCTGGGATCGAGGGTACGATCTCGCACTCTGTGCGCTCCCAAGGGCTGCGGGCGACGCGGTACAGGGGCATGGCGAAAACCCGCCTACAGTCGGTGGCGACGGCGGCGGGCATGAATGTTTCTCGGGTGTTCAACTGGCTGGAAGAGGCGCCCAGGGCCAAGACCCGAACGCCGAGGTTTGCCCAGCTTGTACTTCAGGCGTGACTTCGCCAACGGTATCAACCCTGCGTGCGAAAAGTGCCATCCTTAGTCAATTCACTCTGTACCAAACGAACACTTCAAGAAGCGTTCGACCTGAAGCGTAAACGCACTGGGATTGTGCGTTACACTCGCAGATGCCCTACGAATTTCTCAACGACAACCACCTCACCGACACGCGGGGACTGCAAGCGTACAAAAAGCGCCGACGCACTCGCTTCGCACACGCCAAACTCGTCCGCGATGCTTTTGCTGATGCGGCAACTCTCGGCGATCTGTCGGGTGCTGAGTTGTAGGTGATTGAGGCGGAGGACTTCTCGGATTTTGCGCATGGAGACCCGTTTCTGTGGCATGTGGGCTTCACATGACCACGTGGTTTCCTTGCGCCGCTTTGCTCTGCGAGTGGACGGGTTCGTTCTGTTGCTGGGCAGTTCTGGTCAGGCTGTCGCTGTCCAGTTCGTCCGGCAGAGTGGACACTTTGATCTGGAAACCTGTCCACAATCAAACGGAATATGCACCGTCCAGCACGCAAAAATCGGTGCTCGAACCTCGAGCGCTGGAAAAAAGCAGTTATGGTTCTGCCTCTAACCAGGAGTGCTTTAAGCCGTTACGCACGGCGTTTACGCGATTTTGACTTACCTTGCAGTCTCGCTGCTCACCGTGAGCGCCCGATCTTCGCCAGCATCATCTCGAGATCGGCTCGGTACAAAAACCTGGCTTCGGATTCCTCGTACGCGCACGATGTGCAGTGTTTTTCGGCAAAGCACGGATACAGGTTTGGTTCAGATGACTCGAGAAGGAAGTTATCCTTCGCCCATTTGCGCCATGCGCGCCTGTTTTTCAACAATTCCACGTGGCCTCCGACACCGTACTGCGGCTCAAGCCTTCAATTCTCGGACAGCTCGAAGCGACCCTCGAGCCACCCGGCTAACAGTTCACCGATCACGCTCGAGAATGACACGCCCTCGCGCTTGGCCTGGGCCGCCGCGATCCGGCTCAACTCCGCGTTTAAGGAGATCGTCACGTTCCGGCGTTCGTCCGTGACCGCGACCGTCGGCGCTTTCGCCGGGGCGCTCGAGGTCTTGCGGTCCATCGCGCGAGGCGCGGCTTTGGTGGACGCTCGAGCGCTGGGCTTCGTGGTGATCTTCATGACGGTCACGGTAGCACGTATTTACGTAAACGTGCTACGCTCGCATCATGACTCAGGCCGCTCGAGCACACGCCAAAACCAGCACGCAAGAAGCCCGCGCATCGGGCAAGAAAAGCACAGCGAACTCGAGAGCCGCCGCCAAGCTGCGCGGGGTCTTCGCGGAAATCGACGTGATGACCGTCCTGAAAAAGGGCGGCTTCCGCGCCATCCGCAAGGCGCGGGGTGGGTGAGCGCGAGGCGAGCCCAAGAAACCTTCGTCGTAGATGCGAACGTCGCCGTGAATGCCTTCGCACCCGAGGATGTGTTCACGCCCGAGGACCGCATTACCGCTCGGGCGTCAAAGGCGTTTTTCAATGAGGCCGCGAGCCATGGTGCGAAGCTCTACGTGCCGCCGCGCTTCGCATCGGAAGTCACGAACGTGAGTTCTGGATAAGCAAAGCGTCCTCCATTACCCTGGAGTTACCACACCCACGCCAGAGGGTGTATGAAGTTTCGGCTCTGACCGAAGTTTGATGCACGAGGTCGTCACGCAGCCAGTAACACCCGCCGCCTCAAAAGGTCGAACGAGGCCCGCCCAAACATCTGCCGTTTGATCAACTTGATCCTATTCACCACACCCTCGACAGGCCCGTTCGACCACTCCAACGAGAACGCCGCCTTGATCGCTGCGATCTCACGCTCGAGGCCCACCGCGAATTCCTTCAACGCGGGAATGCCACTCGCCTGCGCATCAAGCACCCACGGCACGAGCACCTTCGGTTGCCGGTCGCTCAGGCCATGCACGAACCGCAAGGCCAGCTCTCGAGCCCGGATCACGGCTGGGCAGCCCCGCTCGAGACCCGCGATCACCTCACGCTCCTCGTCGCAGAGATCAGCTTGCTCGCGCAGCAGTAGCCATGCG
>CAXTKV010000302.1:0-3498 GCA_964244895.1 uncultured Deinococcales bacterium | reverse complement strand
CGACTCGGCGCAAACGTGCCGTTCCATCTATTTGCATAGGCACATAGTTGAATTTAGATCGCGACCATGCATCGTCGGGCAGCGGTCACTTGATGGTCCAAACGTACAGTCCGAGACGGATCTGCTCGAGGCACCGGGCCGAGAGATACCCGTATCCCTGGTCACCCCAGTCTTCGCCCCAGGAGTTGCGAAACACAAACGTGCCTCCCTCATCTGACGTGTCGAGCCCGTCATACCCGACGATGAGGATCGCGTGTCCATCACCCGAATCGCCAGGAGCGGGAGGCGGAATCCGCCCGCCTTGAGCACGTACAAACGCTCGAGAAGCCCTCACCCCGACAACGACAGGGTGTCCACTGGAGAGTTGGCTCAGCACCGCGTTCACGGAGAAGGGAATCGATGTGAGTGGAGCTTGGAAGCAATTGCCTGGAGCCACCGCTGCGGGCGGTGGCACATATCCAGGGTCAAGGGCATCTCGAGTGTCATCGTATGGCCAGAGCGCCTCCAGGGGCTGACCCGGTTGCCCGAGTGCGGTGCTGGCGGCGGAAAGGCTGATGCCGTTGTTGCTCGCGTACCCCATCGCCTGCAACGCACCCCAGTAAAGCACCTCTTCGCACAGGTCTTCGGTGTTTACGCTGGTGATGCCGCTCGAGACGCGAGTTGCTTCGTGCGCCGCAGTGACGGCGAAGGCGGCACAAGTTCCCCTCGCCCCCTGGTCACGCACCGCCGAAAAGGAAGCGCGAAGGTCGATTTGGAGGGCCTTTGACGGGTCGTCAGCCATGATGATTACGCGACGAGGAGCGATTGCTGACGCACGCTCAACCCGCTGTCTGTTCCGCCCGTCGGGCTTGGCGCGATCTCGAGGTTGAGTTCAAAGGTTTCTTTCGACTGGCTCGCGTTTTGCCATGGACGGTGCTTGGCAACCACGAGTCGTCGCCTGCCTGAGTGGAGGACGCGCAGCACGAAGTGGCGAGTTCCACCCCCGCCCATGCGAGGAACTTCCTCCTCGGGCGGAACGATGAACTCGTCCCGCGCCAGCTCAAGGAAGGCCGCGTTCGGGTTGTCGTCGTCTGGCGTCAGGATTTCATCGTCAGGGAGGTTCCACAGATACCCTGTGGACGGCATCTCGGGAAGATCGAGCACGAGTTCATCCTTCACCCTCGGGTAGACGGTGCGTCCGGTTTGGCGCGCCTCGAGAAACCACGTGTCTGCGCGCGAGTCCTGGGGGCGCTCACCGATGATCGCGGCCTTCGCGTCGATCGGCTTCTCGTCCAACAGGCGATTCCAGGTCGCACTTGTGATGACGTCAAGCGTCCTGAGTTGCGTCAGCGTCGCGGTGTAGCTCGCGCCGAGTTCGAGGGAGATCAAGTAGGCCTGACGCCCAGAGAGGGTGGCGTTTGTTCGAGGCAGACTCATCTGGCGCAACACCGTGTAGACCAGCTGTGCGGGCATCAAGAAATTGGCGGCGAAGGCCTGTGCTTCGACCTCGATGACGCTATCCACCTGGGCCTGCCGCGTCAGTCCGAGTTCTTCTTCGCCGTCGACGCTCTCATCGTGTTCAAGCACGTGATGGCCGTACTCGTGGGCGGCGGTGAACCGTTGCAAGCTCGGCGGGTGCTTGGCGTTGATCAGGATGCCGCTGGTATCGACCGGCTCAGCCCGAATGCGCTTGTAGAGTCCGTAGATGCCGAGCGGCTGGAACATCAGCCAGATGCCCGCGCCCTGGATGATGTCGAAGACGTCCACCCGGCTTGTGAGCGTGGTGCCCAGCCGCACGTGTTCGCGCGCGGCGGCCTCGACCCCGCGCTGGTTGGCAGCTCTTCGCTCCTGCGGGGTCACGATCAGTTCGCCGGTTTCTGTGGATCGTCCAGGGTTGCCGCCGGAGCCCGCCCCGCCTGGCGCAGGAATTCCGCGAAGCGCAGCACCTGCTGCTGATCTGAATTGCTCAGGGCGCGCGTGGCCCGGAAGAGCGCCTGGGCTGTCTCGCCGCCCTGCGTTGAGCGCAGCAATTCCGAATCGTCGAAGAAATACTCGAGCGGTTTCTTGAGAAGCTTGGAGAGCTTTTGCAACTCGAGCCCGCTGACCTTGCGCTTGGCGGTTTCGATGGCGGACATCGAGGCGCGGGGAATGTCGAGGTGGTCGGCCACAAACTCTTGCGAGAGCCCGAGGTACTCTCGGGCCTCCTTGATGCGATCCGCCAGGCGGCGTTCCTGCTCGGCGTCCAATGAGAGCGTGCGTTCGTCCTGTATCTGCATACCGTCCTCCTTTCCTAATCTTTCACGCCGACCAGGCGTGAAAGGTGAAGCGAGGCGATGGACTCGAAATCGAAATCTCCTGGCAGGGGCAGTGCCAGGCTCGCGGGGGCAAAGTGCGACCCGAGTTTGCGCGTCAAGCCTACGACGAATGCGATGACCGCCATATCCCCGTGCGAAAGGCTGACCGACCAGGATCTCAGCTCCAACGCATCCGCTCGTGCCGCCGCCGCCCCGTGGAGATGCAAGGTCGGTTGACCATGGTCGAGCGTCATCACCTCGATCTCGCTGGGTTGCACATCGTCGCGAAAACCCGTGCCGAGCGCCTTCGCGACGGCCTCTTTCGCGGCGAACCGTGCGGCCAGGCGCTGCGGTTCGCCGCCACACCAGGCCAGCTCGTGTTCGGTGAAGTTTAGATCGAGGAAACGTTGCCCACCAACTGCGAGGTTTCGTCGCCAACTGGCCAACTCGATGATGTCCACACCGCACGCGAGGAGGGTGTCGCCGTTCATCACGCCACCTCGAGCGTCGCGGTCGAGAACGCGAGCGGGTCCGGATCGAATGGGTGGATGCGACCGCGATGGAGCGCCTTCTGCGCGAGGCAGCCGGTACAGCCCGGCGCGAGGCGGTGGGCGCGGCGCACCTCGGCGAGGAAGCTCGAGCGCCGCCAGACCTCGGCGAGCGAGGCGCTGAGGACGTTCCCGTTGGCGTCCTCCACCCGGTACTCGCCGAAGCCGCTGCACGGCGCGATCCTCCCGTCCGCCTCGACGACCAACTGGTCGAGCGCGGCGGTGCAGGCCCCCGTGCCTTCGAGGTCCAGGAATTCGTGGGCCGAGCCCAGCGCGAGCGCCACTTCGGGATGGTCCATGCGCAGTTCCAACACGCTTTGCCGCAGGGCGGCGTACTCCGAGACACTCAACTCGAGGCTCGCCTCGTTCGCCGCCCCGCGTCCGTGGGGCACGAAGCGCAGTACGCCGATGCGTCGCACGCCGAGTTCGAGCGCGAGGCGCACCACGTCGGGCAACTCCTGAAAGTTGGATTGGGTCGGGACGAAGTGCAGTTCGGCGGGAATGCCGTGGGCTACGGCTCGCCGGATGGTCTCGAGGGTGAGACGCAAGCTGCCCGGGACGCGGGTGATCGCGTCGTGCCGGTCGTCGGTCGCGCTGTAGACGCTGAACACGATCCGCTCAAGCGTTCGGGCCAGGTCGGCCAACGTCTCTTCGGAGGGGCATCGTCTCGAGGCTGG
>CAXTKV010000301.1:0-3503 GCA_964244895.1 uncultured Deinococcales bacterium | reverse complement strand
GTTCGTAATCCTGTGAAACGATCTCTATTACAGCTTCGGGGACGAGGGTGATGGCCCTGCGGACTTCGCTCGGGTCGGGCTGACCGCACAAAATAGCGATGTCGGGGCGTTTCAAGGAACCGTCCGGGAATCGAAAAAGAACGTCCGGGACGTGATGGCACGCGCAGATTGCGTCCGCTCGAGCGTGAATGCTCGAGCGGATGCGATCAACTTCAATTTGGTGTTCGTAAGCGGGGCTGGCTTCCCAGACCGGAATGCCGTGAATGACCTCGAGGCGGACGTTGACCGCGTCCGCCGCGAGAATCAGTTCTTCCATCGAAAGGCTCATGCTCAGAGTCTAATCCAGCGCCGCAGAATGGATCGTGTTTCTACGGCGCGTGTTCTTTCACCGGGCAACGAGCTTCTTATACGTCAACACGGGCTTCTTGGCCGCCGCCACCTCGTCCAGACGGCGCACGGGCGTGGTGTACGGGGCGTGGGCCAGATATTCCGGGTCGGCCTTCGCGCGCTCCAGAATCTCGCGCATGATCTCGACGTAGGCGTCGCAGGTTTCCAGGGATTCCGTCTCGGTCGGTTCGACCATCATGGCTTCATTCACGATCAGCGGGAAGTACACGGTCATCGGGTGGACGCCGTAGTCCAGGAGCGCCTTGGCCAGATCGAGCGTCTTGGTGCCCTTCGGCGGCACGGCCACGAACTCGTGCATGTTGGTGCGCTCAAAAGCCGTCTGCAAGCCGATCCCCGCAAATTTGACCCGCATGTAATTCGCGTTTAAAACCGCCATGCTCGAGACATCGCGCAAGCCTTCCGGCCCCAGGCTGCGGATGTACGTGTACGCCCGCACCAGGTTCCCGAAATTCCCGAAGTGCGACCGCACCCGCCCGATGGTCTGGGGCCGGTCGAACTCGAGCCCGAACGTTCCGTCCGTCAGCTTCCCGATGATCGGCGAGGGCAGGAACGGCTCGAGGTGCTTCTTCACGCCGACCGGCCCGGTTCCGGGGCCGCCCCCGCCGTGCGGCACGGTGAAGGTTTTGTGCAAGTTCAGGTGGATCACGTCGAAACCCATGTCTCCCGGACGCGCCCGCCCGACGATCGCGTTCGTGTTCGCGCCGTCGTAGTACAACTGCACGCCGTGCTGGTGCGCCGCCCGCGCGATCTCGAGGATGCGGGTTTCAAAGAGGCCCAACGTGTTCGGGTTGGTCAGCATGATCGCTGCCACGTGCGGCCCGAGCGCCGCCTCGAGCGCGTCCAGGTCGACCTCTCCCCTGCTGTTGCTGGGAATTTCCTGCACCTCGAAACCCGCCATGGCCGCCGTGGCCGGGTTGGTGCCGTGCGCCCCGTCCGGCACGATCACCACGCGACGCTGCGCCAGTTCACCCTTCGATTCGAAATACTTGCGGATCATCAGGATGCCCGTGAATTCGCCGTGCGCGCCCGCCGCCGGTTGCAGCGTGACCGCGTCCATGCCGGTGATCTGCGCCAGGTCGTTGGCGAGGTTGTAGAGAAGCTCGAGGCCGCCCTGCGCGGTGCTGGCGTCCTGGTACGGATGCAAATCCGTGAACCACGCGGCGGCGGTCTCGTTGACTTTCGGGTTGTACTTCATGGTGCAGCTTCCGAGCGGGTAGAAGTTCCCGTCGACGCTCATCTGGCGCTGCGCCAGACCCGTGTAATGCCGCACCAGGTCCAGTTCGGAGACTTCCGGCAGGTTGAGCGGTCTGGCGCGCATGTTTTCCGCGCCCAGCATGGATTCCAGATCGTTTTCCGAGAGCAAGTTCGCGTTCGGCGGGATCACGCCGCGCCGACCGGGTTGAGAGCGCTCGAAGATCAACGGGAAATCGTCCTTTGAACCCTGCTGCGCGGGCTTTTCAGTCGTGAGTGTCATTCGCGTCCTTCCTCCCAGGCGTTCCATTCTTCATCGTCCCACCATTCAAACTGCGAGCGCCAGAAGGCGCGTTCCGACTGATGGTACGCGGCGACCAGCACGATCATCGACGCGGCCATCAGGACGATTCCCGCGAACTCGAGCTGAAAAAACAGCAGCGCGACGCCCACAAACACCGTTCCCAACGCGATATTTAAGGTGCGTCCCTGACGGAGTAATCTCTTCACGACTCCACCTCTTCGTTTCCAAAGAACACGCTGCGGAAACTCGAGACCAACAGCGCGATCATGGCCGTCAAACCGATCAACCCGACCAGGCTCGAGGTCGCGCCCGCGAACTTCAGCCCGACCGCCGCAATCAGTCCGAGCGCCGAAACCAGCGCGATCCAGTTCACGTTTTGGCTCCCGGATTCACGAACATCGTCCAGCGCGCATGCCCGAGAACGCGTGCTGGACGGTGCTCCATGAAGTTGATCACGCCAGCACGTCCTGCAACGCGGCGGACAACGCGAGCAAGTCTTCGTGCGAGGTCAGTTCCGTAGTGCAGAACAGGCCCGCGTGCCCGAAACCGTACTCGACGGGAATCGGCACGCAGGCGTGAACGCCCCTGGCCGCGAGCGCCGCCCGAATATCCGCAGCGGGTTTCGGCAAGCGAACCGCGATCTCGTTGAAGAACCGACCCTGCGTGATCACGGAAAGCCCCGCCTGCTTCAGCACCAGTTCCAACGAACTCGCGCGCACTACGCCCGCCGCCGCCACCTCGCGCAAACCCTGCGGCCCGAGGGCAGACAGGTAAATGGCGCTTTGAAGCGCCATCAAAGCGTGGTTGCTGCAAATGTTCGATTTGGCCTTGGCGCGCCGGATGTGCTGCTCGCGCGCCTGGAGGGTCAGCACGAAACCGCGCTTGCCGTCCACGTCCTTCGTCGCACCCACCAGACGCCCCGGCAACTGGCGCAGCAGCGTGTCCGTGACCGCGATGAAGCCGTAGCTCGGGCCGCCGAAGTTCGGGGCGTTGCCGATCACCTGACCGTCACCGACCGCGATGTCCGCACCGTACTCGCCGGGACATTTCAAGAGCGCCAAAGACAACGGGTCAACCACGGCGATAAAGAGCGCTCCCGCCGCGTGCGCCGCGTCGGACAGCGCCTGCATGTCCTCGAGCGAACCCAGGAAGTTCGGGTTCTGCACGATCACGGCGGCCACGTCCGGTTCCACGTCCGCACGAGGCGTGTGCGTGCCGTCCAGTTCCAGCGGAATCATCTTCGCACCGACGCAACCCAGGAACGTGTCCAGCGTCTCTCGAGATTCCGGGTGAACGCCCCTGGACACCAGTACCGTGTGACGGTTCGTCTGGCGCATCGCCAGGAGCGCCGCTTCCGCCACCGCCGTGGCACCGTCGTACAGGCTGGAGTTGCTCGCGTCCAGACCCGTCAATTCCGCGATCATGCTCTGGTACTCGAACATCGCCTGCAACTCGCCCTGCGCAACCTCCGGCTGGTACGGGGTGTAGGCCGTCACGAAGGCGGACTGGAACGTCAACGCGTTGACCGCGCTCGGGCTGAAATGCCGCGCCATGCCGCCACCTAGAAAGTTGGGGCCGTCCACGTTGTTCTTCGCCGCCA
>CAXTKV010000300.1:0-3607 GCA_964244895.1 uncultured Deinococcales bacterium | reverse complement strand
CGCGCGTAATCCATGTTCTGGGCCTTGAGCGCGTAGACGCTGGTGGCCCGTCCAGCCGCTGGGCTGAGGCTGAGGCTGGTGGACAAGGGCAGCAGTCGGCTGCTGTTTCCGAGGTTGTAGAGCGCGGGATTGAAGCTCGAGGCGAAGGCCTCTCCGGCGTCGAAGTGAACGGCGATGTTCTTGGCGGCGAAGGCGGCCACGACCTTGTCGAGCGCCTCTTTTTGCGGGTTCAGTCCGGCATCGGTGGAAGTCATGTTGTCGACCTCGATGAACAGGTCGCGTTTGCCGGTGCGCGCGCCCATGGCGTACAGGTTCAGGCCGTTGAAGCTGCTGCCGCTGACTTCTGCGCTGTCAGGAATACCGTCGCCATCGGCATCGACTGCGCCCACCGGAACGTCGTTCTGACCACCGGGCGTGGCGAAATCGCGCGTTGACCAGTCCGCCGCGCTGTTCGTGTCCGCGCCTGGAGCGCGCACCAGCGAACGACCGTAGCTGTTCTCGGTGCTGACATCGAAGGCTGGAGCATTGCTGGTGCTCCACTCACCGATGGTCGTGGGCGCGGTGGTATCCGTGCCGAAGCGCACGAAATCCACGGTCTGACCGGCTTTGAGGAGTTCCACGAAACCGTTACCGTACCAGTACGGTACGATGCTGCCCGAGTTGGCGACGTAGACGGATTTGTTGGTGTTGAAGACATCCGCCGTGACTTTGCCGCCGATCACGATGTACGCTCCGGGGTTGACGGTGAAACTCGGCAGTGTGAACGTGGCCGGGTTGGTGGCCGGGGCGCTCCCGTTGACCGAAGAAATACTCCTGGCGCGAAGCTGGTAATCGGAGAGGGTGATCGGGCTCGAGGTCGGGTTGTAGACCTCGAACCAGCAGATGCCGTCGAAGTAGTAGGTGCTGCCGACCTCGCTGATGACCAGATCCGTGCCGATCGGCGGTGGGGGCGGCGGTGGTGGTGGCGTCGGGCCGGGTGGCGGTGGCGTCGGTGTCGGCGTTGGGCATGCGACCAGCGCAAGCGCGAGGGCGGCGGCGAGCCAGATGGTGTTCTTCATGTTTTCCTCCGGTTGAGGTTGATTGAACTTCGACCCGAATTCGTTTTTTGTCGCTCCCTCGATCGTATGACGCGAACCGTTTATTCCCGATTAAACGATTTCTGTGCCGTCTGGAACGATGTTTTTTGCGCGCGTGCCGGATGGTCTATTCCCGAGGTGAGGCCAAAGGCAGCCGCGTTGTTGGCTCGATTGCTCACATGGCGTTCCTTCCATAAGAAGACGGTTCCCTCAATCTGATCGTTTGGACTTAAGCGCGACTTAGCCGCGTTTGGCGCGTTGATTTATGCTTCAAGAATGCCAGAGCTTTTCGATGCCGACCGCGCCAAACCCGCCTTTATGGCCAACCGGGCCGCCTGGGATGCCCTTTTAGAAGATTTTCGCTCGAGCGCCGCCGTGGTGCGCCAGGGTGGTGGAGCCAGAGCCATCGAGCGACAGCACGCGAAGGGGCGTCTGACCGCTCGGGAGCGCATCGAAAAGCTGGTCGATGCGGGATCACCGTTCGAGGAACTGATGACTTACGCGGGTTTTGAAATGTACAAAGATCACGGTGGTTGTCCGTCCGGTGGCACGATCGCGGGCGTGGGACGGATTGCGGGGCGCGATTGGATGATCGTGGCCAACGACGCGACCGTCAAGGCGGGCGCGTTTTACCCGATCACCGCCAAGAAAGTCATCCGCGCGCAGACGATCGCGCTCGAGAATCACCTGCCGGTGGCCTATTGCGTCGATTCGGCGGGTGTCTATTTGCCCTTGCAGGACGAGATTTTCCCCGACCAGGACGATTTCGGGCGCGTGTTTTACCTGAACGCGCGCCTCTCCGCGCTGGGCGTGCCGCAGATCGCGGCGATCATGGGCAACTGCGTGGCGGGCGGCGCGTACCTGCCAGTAATGTGCGACGCGCTGATCATGACGGAAGGTTCCGGCTTGTACCTGGCGGGGCCAGCGCTCGTCAAGGCGGCCATCGGGCAGGTGGTGGATTCCGAGGAACTGGGCGGCGCGAGCATGCACGCCAGCATCACCGGAACCGTGGATTACCGCGAGCCGGACGACGCGCACGCGATAGAACGAATCCGGCAACTCGCGGGTCTGTACGCCGATGGGGGCAGCGCACCCTGGGCGAAACGTCGGCTGGTGGCGCACGCACCGTCCCATGAGAGCCTGGATTTGCTGGGTATCGTGAGCGCGGATGGTTCCAGGCCCTACGATGCCCGAGACGTGATTCACCGCGTCGTGGACGCTTTAGAGGACGGTTCCTCGAGCTTCGCAGATTTCAAGGCCGAATACGGGGAGACGATCCTGACGGGCTTCGCGCGGTTGGGCGGATTCCCCGTTGGGGTCGTGGCCAACCAGCGCTCCGTCATCAGGAAACCGGGCAAGATCGAGGTCGGCGGCGTGATCTACGCTGAAGCTGCCGACAAGGCCGCGCGTTTCATCCTGGACGCGAACCAGGCGGGGGTACCGCTGGTGTTCGTTTCCGACGTGACGGGATTCATGGTCGGGCGCGATTCGGAGCAGCAGGGCATCATCCGGCGCGGCGCGAAGATGGTCAACGCGGTTTCCAACAGCGTCGTGCCGAAGCTGACGGTCATCACGGGCGGTTCTTTCGGCGCGGGCCATTACGCCATGAGCGGCAAGGCCTACGGGCCGCGCTTCATTTACGCCTGGCCCTCGGCGCGCTACGCCGTGATGAGCGGCAACGCCGCCGCGAAGACGCTCTTGGACATTCAGGTCGCGCAACTCGAGCGCAACGGGCACGCGCCGGATGACGACGAACTCAAACGCCTCTACGACGAGGTTAAAGCGCATTACGACGATGCGCTCGACCCGCGTTACGCCGCCGCGCGGTTGTGGGTGGACGAGATCATTCATCCGCTCGAGACCCGATCCCGGTTGATCCGTTCTTTGGAGGTCTGCGCGTTGAATCCGCACCAGGACGCCTTGCGCGTCGGCGTTTTTCAGGTATGAAGCCCCGCCGAAACCCGATCCCGACGCAAGCTCAGGCTCGAGCGCTGATCGCGTTCATCCCGCGTCTGGAGCAACTTCCGCGCGTGCTGATTGACATCAGCGGCGACGGCGTTCCAACCTACGAGGCGTGGTTTCTCGAGTTCATTCGGCTCGCGTCGCAGGATTGTTTTCTGCACTGGGAGTACAGCCCGGACGAGGCCGACGCCGTGCTGATCGACGTGCGCCAACTCGACTGGTTGGATTTCTCAACCTGGAGCGCCGTCTGGTCGCGCGTGGTGCGCGCAGAGCGATTCATCGAGGGTTCCTGGAACCAGTCCGTCCGATCCGGCGTGTTCGCGCGGTTGCTGTGGCGGCTCGAGGTGCTGCTCCCGGAGTTCGAAGGGTCGTGATGGATGGCGGGTGGAGCTTCACGCGTGAAAAGACCGTCGCGGACGCGAATGCTGAGCATTAAAATAGTGCGTCTGGAACGGTTTTTTCGAGCGCCGAGCCTCGAGAACCCGGTTCGAGGCATCAGATCAAATCCGTTTTAATTTGATCTGTATTTTGATCAAATCAAAACCGCGCTGTGGCGCGTAGGATGCGAA
>CAXTKV010000299.1:0-3649 GCA_964244895.1 uncultured Deinococcales bacterium | reverse complement strand
CCGAGGGCCAGCGGCACGTTGATCCCCTGCCCGCCCCGGGTGAACTCACTGGCGGTGGCAACCACGCGAAACGCCTCGGCGAAGGCCAGGGTGACGAGGGAGAAATAGCTGCCGCGCAGCCCGGCGCGGAAGGCGGCGAACCCGATCACCCCGCCGACCAGTCCGCCGAGCAGCGCGGCCAGCGGCAAGGCCAGCCATGGGGTGATGCCGTAGCGCGTGCCGATGATCGCGGCGTCCGGAGCCTTGCCCGCCGAGATATCTGTGGTCAGCTTCTGGAGCAGATTGTCCCAGTTGACGATCTCGAGATCGATCTTGATGCCTGGGTTCTTCGCGCTGAACTCGTCCGCCATCTTCTTGAAGAAGGGCTCCGTGGTTGCGCTGTAGAAGGGTACGGTGACCCGCACGCTGGTTTGCGCGAACGCCAAACCTCCCGTGGCGAGCGTGAGGCTGGCAACGATGAGCGACAGGTACTTGTTCATACATTCCTCCTGAGAGAACCGGTATCCGCTTCGATTGGGCGCGGCCACCGGGAACATCCGAGCCGGGTTCGGAGTTACAAAGCATTACGGCTATCCGCGCAGCGAAAGGCCCACCATGGAACGTGCGGGTGCGCTGCCCGATGCGGCTGCTCGAAATAACCGACGTCAGATTAACTGAGTTGACGACTGACTACAAGCCTTTTATGATTGACTTGAGCGATTTCAATCAATGATCATGAGCGAAAGGAGTCCACGTATGCGCCCCGTTCTTGAAAGCGAGGCTGTAGCAGCCAAGCACAGCGGCACGCGAGCCCGTCAGGCTCAACTCCTCGAGGCGGTCACGCAGCGAGGCGAGATGGGACTCGAGGCGCTTCAGGAGATGTTCGGTGTTTCGCTCGCCACCCTCAGGCGAGACTTGGGCGCGCTCGAAGACTGCGGTCTGCTGGAGCGCACCTGGGGCGGGAGTCGGATCGCCTCGCCCATCAAGTACGTTCCCGTCTTCACGCAGGCGGCCCGGCAGCTCGAGCAGGAGAAGCGTCGGATCGCCGCGCACGCCGCTGGGCTGGTCGAACCGGGCATGACAGTCGGGGTTTCGGGTGGCACGACCTGCACCGAGCTGGCCCGACGTCTGCGAGGAAAACGCATCACGGTGCTGACCAACGCCCTGAACGTGGCCATGGAACTTTACAACCACGGGCACACCCAGGTGATCCTGACCGGCGGCACGCTCAATCGTCACTCGTATGAGCTCGTCGGGGACGGGGTTCTGAGGACACTCGCCGAGTACCACTTCGACCTTTTGCTGGTGGGATGCAGTGGTCTCACGTCAGAGTTCGGATTTTCGATGCGAGATGAACCCGAGGCAGCGGTGGCCCGTGCGCTGTGCGGTTCCGCGCAACGCGTGATTGTCATGGCTGACCACAGCAAGCTGGGCAAGCGCACCTTCGCCCGCTTCGCACCTATGAGTGCCATCAGCGCCTTGATCACCGACACCGGAGCCAGCGTCGAGCAACTGGACGCGCTGAGCCGGGCCGGATTAGTCGTTTTTACCGTCTAGCCTCAGATCGCCATCATGTTGAGGGACGCCGTGCGGATGCTGTTCGACTAGAAAGTCGCCGACGCGACCGTGCACGGAACCGTGTTCGCACGCTTTTCCGAGCCGATCCTGTTGGAGGCGGACGTGCGCGTCACCGAACTGGCCAGCCCGGATGGCGAGGAAGAACCCAGGCGTGGCAGAACGCGACCGACGCGATCAGCAGATTCATCATCAAAAGGCCATGGTATCGAGTGTCGTCTCTGTGCACGGCCCGATCTACGGCTTCGACATCGCCCGGCCCGCTCGAGACCTCGAGGAAGCACATTCGGCTCAACGCGGGCAGTGTTATTTGAGGATCTCGAACGCTTTTTGAATTTAGTTCCAAAATAGTTACGAATAAAGAGGCCTCTGCATTTGGCGTACGGCGCGACGATCTTCGCGTCCAAGCCGCGCAGGCGCGTCTGGTGCTTCTTGACGAGGCGCGGCTCGAAGCTGGCGTCGCGGTCTCGGGAACCTCGATCTCGGGTTGACCGAACTCGCCTTTGATGGTTTTGCTGCCCGTGCCGTTGCGTTTGTTGCCCGCATCGTTAGTGACGAACTCGCTATAGGCGTGGCCGAGGTGATGGGTCATCTCGGCGTTGAGGGCGCGCTCGAGCAGGGCTTTGGTGAGCTGCTTGAGCAAACCGTTCTCGCCGAGCAAGTCCTCGGGCTGCTGGTACGTCTCGAGGAGTTGGTCAACGAGCTTCGGATCAATCGTGGTCGTCTTGGTCATGCTGTCCTCCTGGGTTGGTAATCAGGATGACCGACGGACACGAAACTTCGGCTCTGACCGAAGTTTGATGCACTTGTCGTTCAGCGCGCTTGAATACGCTCCATGCCGACAGACGCGCTCATCTCCCTCGCAGGATTCACGCTCCTCGAAGCCCACCTCACAAACGACCGCTGGCACGCGAGTTTGACCAGCACAGACTTAACCTGTTGCTGCCCAGCCTGCGGCTCGCTCAGCTCGAGCATCCACAGCCGTTACGTTCGCACCGTCGCCGACTTGCCCATCGGTGGCAAAGCAGTCGTCCTCGAGCTTCAGGTTCGCCGCTTCCGATGCCACGATCTAAGCTGTCCCAAACGCATCTTCTGCGAGCGGTTCGATGATCCGAGGCGCTACGCCCAGCGCACAGAGCGGCAACGCGCTACCCTCAGCGGTCTCGGTATCGAACTCGGTGGTCGGGCTGGTACTCGGGCCTCGAGCAAGCTCGGGATCGTCGCTGGCAGGACAACCATGCTGAACGCGATTCGCTCCACGTCGCTCCCAGAGCCTGGGACGTTGAAGGTTATTGGCGTGGACGACTTCGCCTTCAAACGCGGGCGCAGTTACGGCACGGTGATCGTCAACCTCGAGACGCACCGGGTCATTGACCTCCTGCCGGATCGCAAACCAGACACGCTCGCAACGTGGTTGAAAGCGCGCCAGAACGTGAAGATCGTGACCCGTGATCGCTCCAAAGAATACGCTCAAGGGATCAGCGAGGGCGCGCCTCGAGCGCGTCAAGTCGTGGACCGTTGGCATCTTTTGAAGAATTTACGTGAGGCGCTCCAGCGTGTCGTGGACGCGGATCGAAAGGTGGTCGGTCAGGTCATCCGGGGCGTTCGCCCTGCGGTTAAGCTTCCGCGTTCAAGCAAGGACAACGACGCCCGAGACGCAGCACGAGAACGCCGACAAGCCCGGTACGAGCGCTTGAGAACCGCCTTCGCCGAGGTCGGCTCGATCAGCGGTACCGCGAAACGACTCGGTGTCAGTCGGTGGCTGGTGCGCGAGAGCCTGAAGCCAGGGAACCCGACTGAGCGCGAGCCGAACAAGCGCATCGCTAGCCAACTCGATGAGTTCGAGTCGCACCTGTTCGCGCGCTGGACGGGTGGTTGCCGGTCACCGAAAACCATGTGGCTCGAGCTTCAAGCTAGAGGGTACACGGGTTCGCTGAAATCGGTCGAGCGTTGGGCGCGTAAGCAACGGCTTGCTGCTGAGCTAACGCCGGGTAAGAAGGCGACAAAGCGCCCGGATCAGGCGCTTCCTACTCGGAATCTCGCATGGCTACTGCTGCGCGAGCAAGCTGATCTCTGCGACGAGGAGCGTGAGGTG
>CAXTKV010000298.1:0-3670 GCA_964244895.1 uncultured Deinococcales bacterium | reverse complement strand
AAACCGCTCAGAAATTGCAATCGCTCAAACCCGGCGAGGTCGCGCTCCTGGAAAACGTGCGCTTCGAATCCGGCGAGGAAAAAAACGATCCGGAACTGAACCGCAAGCTGGCGCAACTCGGCGATGCCTTCGTGCTGGACGCCTTCGGCAGCGCGCACCGGGCGCATTCGAGCGTCTCCGGCGTGGCGGGATTGCTGCCGCACGCGGCGGGCGATCTGCTGGAAAAAGAAGTCTCGAGCCTGGGGCGTCTGCTGAACGATCCGGTCAAGCCCTACGTCGTGATCATCGGCGGCGCGAAGGTTTCGGACAAACTGCTGGTGATCGAGAACCTGCTGCCCGTTGTGGACAAGCTCTTGATCGGCGGCGGCATGGCCTACACCTTCGTCAAGGCGCAGGGCGGACGGATCGGCAAGAGCATCCACGAGGACGACTTCCTGGACAAGGCCCGCGAGTTGCTCGAGAAGTACGCCGACAAGATCGTGCTGCCCTCCGACACGGTCGCGGGTGACAAGTTCAGCGCCGAGGCCAACACCAAAATCTTTGCGACAAACGCCATCCCCGACGACTGGGAGGGCATGGACATCGGGCCGGAAAGCCGCAAAGCCTTCGCCGCCGCGCTCGAGGGCGCGCACACGGTCTTCTGGAACGGCCCGATGGGCGTATTCGAATTCCCGGCCTTCGCGGGCGGCACGAACGCCGTGGCCGAAGCCGTGGCCAACCTCAAGGGCGCGTACACCGTCGTCGGCGGTGGAGATTCGGTCAGCGCGATCAACGAGAGCGGTTTCGCCTCGCGCATCGGGCACATCAGCACGGGCGGTGGCGCGAGCCTGGAACTCTTGGAGGGCAAGATTCTGCCCGGAGTCGCGGCGCTCGAGTAGAACGGTTCTGCGCGAGCCCCGGTCGCAGGATTCGGCAACTCGACTGGGAACGAATCAGCAAAAACACCGTCAAGGACGTACAATAAAGACACTGTCCTGGACGGTGTTCCCGAGATCAGAGGTGATCGTGGACGCAAAAGCCATCAAGGTCTCAAGCCTGAACGAGTACCAGAAGCTCTCTCGCCGCACCGCGATGGAGGTTCAGACCGATCACCCGATCGTCTACCCGACGCTCGGGTTGACCAACGAGGCCGGGGAATTCGCGGGCAAGATCAAGAAAATCTTTCGCGATAAACGCGGTGTCATCTCGGAAGAAGACCGTCAGGAACTCGAGAAAGAACTCGGTGACGTGCTCTGGTACGTGGCGCAACTCGCCACCGAACTGAACCTCAGTCTCGAGGAGGTCGCGTCCCAGAATCTTCAAAAGCTGGCTGATCGCCAAGCCCGAAACCAGATTCAGGGCGATGGGGACAACCGATGAACGAGTTTGACCCGGCACAGCTCGTAGAGCACACCTTCGATGGCGCGAGCTCGAGGTACAGCCTGATCCTCGATCCGTTCGGCCCGGTTCACACCGCGACATCTCCGGTCTTCGAACCGCACGGCCTCGAGGCGGGTGGCTACGGCTGGCGCCGCGTCGTGGAGGCGCTGGTGCGAATGAGAGCCCCAGAGGTCGCGGATCGGGTCAAGTACGATCCGGAAAGCTCGATGTTCGCGGCGTACGGAAACGACCGCGACGCTCTTTTGCGCATCGCCGAACTGATCCGCGCGGTGCAAGCCGATCCGGGACTTCTCGCAGAAGCCATCATTCACGCCGACCCAGACCTGCTCGATTAAAGGAACCCATGAAACCATTGCTGGCACTCAACTGGAAGTTGCAAAAAGGCCCCCGCGAAGCCCAGGAATGGGCGAAGAACCTGCTCGAGAAACTGCCCCCCACATTGAGCGCCGACCTGGCAATCATGGCTCCGTTCGTGTCGTTGCCCGCCGTCTCGGGTGTGCTGACAGGTTCCGGCGTCTCGTTCGGGGCGCAGGATGTCAGCGCGGAATCCAAGGGCGCCTTCACCGGCGAAATCGCCGCCGCTTGGCTGACGGAACTGGGCTGCACCTACGCCGTGATCGGCCACAGCGAACGCCGCCAGTACCACCATGAAACGGATCAGATCGCCAACCGCAAGCTCAAGGCGGCGCAGGCGGCGGGACTCGTGCCGATCCTGTGCGTCGGGGAAAAACTCGAGACGAGGGAATCCGGCGAGGCCGTGCCCTTCACGCTCGCGCAGCTTGAAGTGGCGCTGAACGGCATCGAGGTCGAGAGCGCCGCCTCGCTGGTGATCGCCTACGAACCGATCTGGGCGATCGGCACCGGCAAGACCGCTACCCCGGACGACGCCGAAGAGATGGGGCGCGCCATGCGCGGATTTCTGATCGGCACCTACGGCCCCGAAAAGGCCGCCAAGATCCGATTGTTGTACGGCGGTTCCGTCAAACCCGACAACATCAAGGCGCTCTGCAGCCGCGAGGACGTGGACGGCGCGCTGGTCGGCGGTGCCAGCCTGGAACTCGAGAGCGTGCTGGGCATGCTGGCGGGCCTGGACTAGGAACACCGTCCCACACACCGTTTTTGGGATCTCGAGGGCACCGTCCCGGACGGTGTCCTTTTTTCGTGCCGCGCGCGGCGTCCAGCACGCACGAAACGCTGTTTTCACCTGGCCTAGAGAATGTCCCGTTACACTCACCCTGGTCGCGGATTCCAGAACGACCAGGTGATACGAATCGTGTTCAAACCCAGACCATTGCTGATCCTGCTCGCGGCGCTCCTGACGGCCTGCCCGAACGTGACCCCGCCACCACCGACCCCGCTCGGCCTGACCGCCGCCACGACTTCCAGTGCTGGAATTCAGCTTTCGTGGATCGCATCGCAGGGTGCGAGCGCGTACACGCTCGAGCGCCGCACGGATGGAACGGCCTTCGCGTCCGTCGGCGGCGGCATCACGACCACGACCTACGCGGACGGTGGCCTGCAACCGACCACCAGATACACCTACCGCGTGCGCGCCGTCGGCGAGGGCGGATCGTCGAATCCTTCCGGCGAGGCGAGCGCCACCACGCCGAACAACCTGTTGAACCTGCTACCCGCCGTCCAATCCAGCACCGCCATCAACCTGAGCTGGACTGCCGTGTCCGGTGCGAGCGGCTACACGCTCGAGCGCAAGGTGGCCAACGGCGTCTACGCCAATATCGCCAGCCCGATCGCCACGAGCTACGCGGACTCCGGACTGATCGCCAACACCGTCTACACCTACCGCGTGACCGCCCTTGAATCCGGCTCGAGCGTCGCGGACGAGGCGAGCGCGACGACGCTGCCATCCAACCCGAGCAACATCACCGCCAGTTTCCCCGGAACGGGCGTCAAGCTCGACTGGACCGCCCCGACCGAACCTGGCACGTATTCGTACAGCCTCGAACGCAAGCAGGGCGCGGGCGCGTACTCGAGCCTGGGCAGCGCGAGCGCGACCAGCTACACGGATGCCAATGCCACGGCGGGCGCGACCTACACCTACCGCATCAAGACCCTCAGCAACGGCGTCTCCTCGAGCGGCACTGAAAAGGACGTGACCGTCGCCCTCAACACGCCGACCGGATTCACCACCAGCGCGCTGACCACCAAGAAGGTCGTGTTGACCTGGAACACCGTTTCCGGAGCGAATTCTTACGTGCTGACCCGCAAGGTCAACAGCAACGCTTTTGCTGCCGTGTGGCGCGTTTCCGGCCCGACCTCCACCGTTTCCAGC
>CAXTKV010000297.1:0-3684 GCA_964244895.1 uncultured Deinococcales bacterium | reverse complement strand
CAGGGAGGTGATCTCGCCCTTTGGCGAAGGGTTGTCCCGCCGCGCGACTTCGGTGATCAGGCGGGCGTAGCCCTTCGCCTCTCTGGCATTGATGCTGTAAGAGACGCTTGCCTTCTGCAGCGTGCCGAGCGTACCAAAGATTGACTTGGCGTTCGGGAGCTTCGTCACGTCTGTCGCCGCCGGTACGAGGGCGACATCGAGCGACTCGAGTTGGTTGTTGAGGGTCACGACGCGCTTCGGCGGCGACTGCTCGTTGATCTGAAGGCCATTGATCTCGAGTGATGGCGTGAGCGTGTACGGCACGCCCCGGCGGAGCTTGACATTGCCCGACCAGTTCTGTGCGCCCTCGCGCTTGAGCGAGACCACCCGCTTGGGCAGGTTGTCGCTCCCTCGCCCGCTGTTGACCTGCTGCGGGTCAAGGGTGACGGATACGCTGGTCGCGTAGAGCGGCGCGTTGGTGAGGTTGAGCTGCAAGGTTCCGTCCTTGCTCGCGCTGCCGGGGTTGCTCGGGTTGACAACGTTCAGAAAGCGGTACGCGCAGGTCGCCAGGCCCTGTGGGCTGAAGAAGCAGGCGACGACCGCCTGAAGTCCCGCGCTCGAGTAGGTGTGCGGGAGGTTCAGAGCCGTGACCGTCTCGGGCAGGTTCTGGGAGAACTGCGTCCCGTCGCCCCAGAACACCGTCACGCGCCCCAGCGAACCGCCGTTCGCGCCACGGGCCTCGAGACCAAGCGAGACGGGCTGCTTCGTGAACGCCTTGTCGGGCAACCTGAAGGCAGTCAGGATCGGGAACCCGCTGGTGGACGGGACGCGGTCGAGCCGGACGGACTGGATCACGGGGCGCGAGTCTTTGAGGGTCACGGTCGCTACGCCCTGAAATTGGACGAGGTTATCGTCATCCGTGCCTTCGACCGTGAGGGTCAACCGATCCCCAGTCGCCACGTCCGGCAGGGTTCCTTGAAGCGTGCCGTCGCGTAGCTCGAGGCGGCTCGAAACCTCGCCGACCCTGGCCGTGAAGCTCAGGTCGTCGGCGTCGCCGGGCAGGCTGGCCTTGACCACGATGGGCGCGGTGGTGCGCTCTAACTCAACGGCCACCAGGTTCGGCGTGTCGGAGGCACTGAGAGGGCGAATCGAGCCTTGAGGGGCGACCGCCTGGGCCACAGCGCCTGAAGGGGCTTTGACCTCGAGCTGTTGTGAACCTTCGTAGATTGTGACACCACTCGAGTCGTCGAGCGCCTCGACTGACAGCGAGTACTGACCGACCGCCATGTCCTTCAACTCGACCACGGGCATCTGCTCGGCGTTCTGACTAGCGAGGGCCACGAGGCGTTGCAGCGAGGCGGGTCGCAGGCTCATGCTACGTGGGATGGCATGCCCACCGTTGGCGACCTTGGCGGTCACGTTCGATGTGGGTTGAATCGTGATGTTGACCGTGCCGACGTTGTCGCCCAAGCTCGAGAGCGCGAGGTAGACTGTCTGTGGTTGTGCAGATGGGGTTGACGGTATTTGCTGCGGTGCGCTGCAACTCGACAGGAACCAGATCGAAAGAAAAGCTACCGGGATGACGCTAAACGCTCGCAAGTGTTGCTTAGTCATGTTGTACAATTTCCTTTAGGCTTAGTTTTTTTCGAATAACCTTTGATCGGAGACTTCGATGAACTCTTCAAACAAATTGAGGTTCAAGCTTTATCTTGGAACTTGCCTCTCGTTCTTATTTATCGCGTGCGATTTTGCGAATACGGAAGTCAAAATTGATTACATTTCAAAAGGCTCGGCTACAATTTTGTATGACAGCTGTAGTTCACTAAGCAATGTGAGGTGCAATAGCATTGGGAACATCAATGCCATCAGAAATGGATCAGAATTGAAAACAATAGCTGGCAAAAGGGTTTATTTTATGCTTTCCGGCCCTGTCATTGCGCATGTGAGACTCTTTCGAAACAATAAAATGTGTGCTGAAAATACATATGAAACCAAACCAGGAGAAACAACAGAATTTATACTCGACTGCGAGCCGAAATAGGCAATTGATCAACCTATCTTTTGTGTTTGGCTCGATTCGATTTATTTATTCAGGTACTCCGCAGTGTTGTTTTACAGACGAGCGAAAAGTTGGATTCGGTCGTCAAACCGTTGAGCAGGATGCCATCACGGGGATCACGAGTTTCTTACGTAGTTCATAGGTAATTCTCATATTCACAAGGACGAAGCAACCCTGACGGCGATTGCTCCACATAACCGCAATGGTTTACGCTGTGAAGTTCGTTCGAGAACGACCTGGGTAAGGAGCCGCTGATCTGACGCAGCTTTTTTCCTTGGGGCCACTGTAGCCTGAACCCATGCGCACGACTCAAGCCAAGGCGATGACCTCGAGCCTCGACCAGTTGGACCAACTGGTCGAGATGACGCCGGAACGGGTTGGCGCGATCATCCTCAAGTATCAGGAGGACATCGAGGAAATCACGCTCGACATCGGGCGTCACCCCACGGTCACGCTCTCCGGGCGACGCTGGAAAGTCATTGATGACGTGGTGACGACCGAGGCAATGTTCCAACGCATCGAATCGAAGCTCCAGAATGGGCTGAATCCCTTCGATAAGCGGGGAACACTCCCCGGCGCGTTGCACCGATTTTCTGGCATCACCGACCGAGATGGAACCTATACCGGTTTGACCATCCGTCTCGCGCGAGCCGTTTGCGGGGCGTCCAAGGCAGTCAACCCGATGTTGTTGCGCCATCCGAGCCTTGATGGGCTGCCGATCATCGAGAAGCCATCGTTCTCCGCATCAAGCCACGCACAGGCTCCGGTGTCCGTGCTGATCATCGGCGCACCTGGGACGGGCAAGACCACCGAGTTGCGATCCTTCATCTACTTCTTGCAAACGCTCTTCGGGCCTCACGTGGTCACGGTAGACACCTCCGGGGACGTGAGCGGCGGCTCGAGCGCGCCGCACGAGATCATGGGAAACGCCCGCATCTTGCCCGTTCCCGATCCGAGCCAACAGCACCTGATCATCAGTGAAGCCATCGCCAACCACTCGCCTTGGGTCCTGGTCCTGGACGAGATGAAGTACGACAACGACGCCATCCGCGTTGAAGAGGCCGCACAGAAATGTGCGGTCGTCTGCACGGTTCACGGCATGAGCCTGCGAAGCGTGCTGCAAAACAAGCTGATGCGCCCGGTGGTCGGCAACGTTGACCCGGTGACCTACCGCCGGACGACTGAAACCGTCTTCGATGTGGCGATCGTGACCGAGCGAGGGTACTACATCGTGTACCCAAATTTCCAAAAAAGCATCGATACCCTTCTGGCTGGTGGCGAGGATGACGGCCTGATCGTGGCTCGAGATGCACCAGCGTAAATCCGCGAGGAGGCCACTGACCGGGGCGCGATCAGACCGCGCCTCGTTTTCCTTTTGGAGTCAGCTTCATGCTGGGGTGGCAAAGGAGGTCGTATGAAAGAACAACCCGGCAACGTGTTGAGGGCCAACCGGGACGGCCACGTCGTCATTCCGCCTGAGGTGGTTTCTCAGTTGGGTGTCAACGCGGGAGAAGGGCTTCAGTGGGACATCGAAGACGGGCGGTTGGTGTTGATGCCAAGGATCAGATTGGTCAAAAAGCTGATCGGTCTCTGGGCGTGTCAAGCGAAGTGTGGCTAACGGCTTTCACACCGGCATCCGATCCTCG
>CAXTKV010000296.1:0-3690 GCA_964244895.1 uncultured Deinococcales bacterium | reverse complement strand
TGGTGGAGGCGGAGGGATTCGAACCCACGACATCCTGCTTGCAAAGCAGGCGCTCTCCCTCTGAGCTACGCCCCCGTAAAGCCTGCAAAACCTTAGCACATCTTCGCGCGCTCGGGAAGTTCCACGATTCGACCCGTCATGAGGCCGGACTATCTGTTCCTGGTCTGCGTGTACTCGAGTTCGCGTGGATCGATGGGCGGCGTGCCGGGTTTGGTTTTGTCGGGAACCAGGTCGCTGGGACGCATCAGTTTGCGCAGCGCCTCGCTGATAAAGTTGTAAACGATCGGCGTTTCCTCGCGCGTGGCCAGGTTCAGGCTGGTGTCGTTCAGGTAAACGTAAATCAGGCGGTCGCCCGATTTCGTCTCGAGGTAACCGGAGTGCGTCAGCAAACGCGCCGTGTTGCCCGACTTGCCGCCGTAATACCTGAACGGCACCTTCAGCAAATACTTGCCGTTGCCGAGCGCCATCGTCTCGCGGAAGCGCGCTCGGTTGGCGCTCGAAAGGTCGTTCTGAAGGAATTCGTGCTGGATGAACCGCGCCCATTCGAAGGGCGTGCTGGCGTTTTGCAGGTTGCGGTCGATTTCGGCCATCGTGTCCGGCCCGCCGTTGCGCCCGCCGAAGTAGACCTCGACGGCCTTGGTGAGCGTATCCGGCCCGACGCGCTGCGCGGCGGCATCCAGGCGCTCGGCGATCTCGAGGCGCTTTTCGAACGGGGCGCTGGCAAAAGCCCGAGATGCCCCGACCAGCGCGTATTTCGGGAAGTCCGTCCCGCCGAAACCCGCCTGAGCCGTCCACCAGGCTTTGGTCGGCAGTTGCAGGCGCGTGTGGCACAAGCCCAGGCCGTCCGCCAGCGGTTGCAACGAGCCCAGGCCGATGCGCCGAAAGAGCGTGTCCGTGGCGGTGTTGTCCGAGAATTGGATCATGCGACGGGCCAGTTCCATCGCGGGCGAACCGTCATACGGGTACCAGCCCAGGGACTGATTGGCGCGAGTGACGTTGAATTTCTCCGTGAGTTTCAGGTTTCCCTGGTCGGATTGGCGCAAGACCTCGAGCAGCACGGCTTGCTTGAAGTTGCTCGCCAACGGAAATTGCAGGGTCGGGTTGATGGAGATGACCTTCGACGGTTCGGCGTCGCTCGAGCCTTTCGGGTAGAGCGCGACGTACAGCCCGACGCGTCCGGTGATGATTTTGGGCGTGGCTGGCGGCGCAATTTGGGTCGTCTGTGGCGGCGTGGCGCACGTTGACGCTGAACCGGATACGGCCTGAAACGGCGCGCTCGAGGGCATCGGGGCTGGGCTCGAAAGCGGCTGAGTCGGGGCAGGAGTTGGTTTCAACTCGAGCGTGATCGGACTCGCGCTGGGTGCGGTCGCGCTCGAGACGGCGGGTTGGGTTGGATGGGTCTGAGTCGCATCGTTTCTGCACCCGATCAATCCGAACGCGAGGGTCATGGTCAGCAAGATTCGGGGATTTGGGATCATCAGCCCGCGCATTCTGACACCCAAAAAAGCTTCTGACCAGGATCATTTCTCACGAGGGGACCGGTTTTCTCGTTCGGGACGATTTGAAGGGTTCTTGAGAGCGCCGTCTGAGACGCACTTCAGAGAAACGCGTAGACAAAAACGCGGCATGGGTGTACCTTTTGGTATACCAAATGGCACACGAGGATTCAGATGCTCTCGACGATCAACGCCTACGACAAACTCCGACACGCGATCCTCAGCCTGGAACGCGCGCCCGGCGAGGCGCTGACCGAACGGCAGCTGGAAACGTACCTGGAAACATCCCGCACGACCGTCCGGTCCGCTCTGGCGCGGCTCGAAAACGAGGGATTGGTCGCGCGGGACGGACGCGGCTACATCGTCGCCCCAATCGACCTGCGCGAGATCCAGCAAGCCTGCGAATTCCGCGAGGTGATCGAAATCGCCGCCGCCAAAGCGACCATCGAGCGCGCCCCGGACACCGACCTGGAAGCGCTCTGGCAGCAACTCGAGAACACCGTCTCTGACGCGAATATCGAAATGTACATGCGGGACGCCACAGACTTTCACGTGTCCCTGGCGCGACAATCCGGGAACGCGTTTCTGGTGCGGTCACTCGAGGACGTGCTGACCCGACTGGCTCGGGCGCGATGGTTCGAGGCGCGCACCAAACCCGCCCGAGACCGCGCGAATAAGGAACACAAACGCATCGTTTTAGCGATCCGATCCCGCGACCCGATCGGCACCGAACGCGAGATCACCGCGCACCTGGCGCGATCCAGAGACCGACTCTTGAACGCACTCTTAGAATCCAGCCAACTGCAAATTCGCGGCTCCACCCCATTGCCAACCCTCAAAGCCCAACGCTCGTAACTCGAGAACCCAAGGAGAACGCCATGACAAAAACAATGTTCGAGAAAGTCTGGGATGCCCACATCGTCGCACAGGACGAGGGCGCGCCAGCCGTGCTGTACGTCGACGCGCACCTGATCCACGAAGTCACCAGCCCGCAAGCGTTCAGCACGCTGCGCGCCAACGGCATGAAAGTGCGCCGACCCGACAAGACCTTCGCCACGATGGATCACAGCATCCCGACCCGCATGATTCCGCTGGCCATGTGGGGCGCGGAGCAGGCCAACCAAGTTCAGACGCTGCGCCAGAACTGCGAAGAATTCGGCGTGACGCTTTTTGATATCGACGGCGACGTGCAGGGCATCGTTCACGTCGTCGGGCCGGAAATGGGCATCACGCACCCCGGCATGACGATCGTGTGCGGGGATTCGCACACCAGCACGCACGGCGCATTCGGGGCGCTCGCCTTCGGCATCGGGACATCGGAGGTCGGGCACGTCCTGGCGACCCAATGCCTGCTGCAAACCAAACCCAAGACGTTTGCCATCAACGTGGACGGCGAACTGGGTTTCGGCGTGACCGCCAAGGACATCATCCTGGCGATCATCGCGCAGAACGGCGCGAACGGCGGCAACGGGCACGTCTTCGAGTACCGCGGCAGCGCGATTCGGAAACTCACCATGCCCGAGCGCATGACGATCTGCAACATGAGCATCGAGGGCGGCGCGCGCGCGGGCATGATCGCGCCGGACAACACGACGTTCAACTACGTCAAAGGCCGCCACTACGCGCCCAAAGGTGCGGACTGGGACAACGCCGTCGCCTACTGGCGCACGCTGACCACCGACGAGGGCGCGAAGTTCGACAAGGAAATGCACCTGGATGCGAACACGCTCGAGCCGATGGTCACGTATGGCACGAACCCCGGCCAGGGCGCGGGCATTCGCGGTCACATCCCGACGGTGGACGAGTTGAGCGACCCCGCCGACCAGCGCGCATTAATCAGCGCCCTCGAGTACATGGGTCTCGAGCAAGGGCAATCCATCGAGGGCTTGCCCGTCAATACCGTCTTTATCGGAAGCTGCACCAACGGACGGCTGGAGGACTTGCGCGAGGCCGCGAAGGTCGTGCAGGGCAAGAAGGTCTCGAGCACCGTCCACGGCATCGTCGTGCCCGGATCGAAGGACGTGAAGGCCAGGGCCGAAGCGGAAGGACTGGATCGGATCTTCACCGAGGCCGGGTTCGAGTGGCGCGGCGCGGGCTGCTCGATGTGCCTGGCCATGAACGAGGACAAAGCCCCGAGCGGCGATTACGTCGCCAGCACGTCCAACCGCAATTTTCAGGGTCGCCAGGGGCCGGG
>CAXTKV010000295.1:0-3746 GCA_964244895.1 uncultured Deinococcales bacterium | reverse complement strand
GAGGGTGGCAGAACTGTCGGAGCGGGCGTCGTCACGGAAATACTCGAGTAAAACCGTACCGCTCGAGCTTGCTCGAGTCGTGTACACTGACAAGGCTTCAAGCCCGCTAGTCCGGTGAGCAACGCCTCGCCGGACACACCCCAAAGAGAACGCCGTCGCGCGTCAAGGGGGAGGGCAGGAGGAAATGTATGGCGAAAGACGGACCCCGCATCATCATCAAAATGGTCTCGAGCGCTGGGACGGGCTTCTCGTATGCCACGGAGAAGAACCGCCGCACCACCACGGCCAAACTCGAACTCAAAAAGTACGATCCGGTCGCGCGCAAGCACGTCGTGTTCAAAGAACAGAAGATCTGAGGTCGCGCCGTGAACGCGATCATCACGTACTTCCGCGAATCCTGGGAAGAACTCCGGCGCGTCAACTGGCCCACCCGTGACGAGGTGATCCAGGGCACGCAGACGGTTCTGATCTTTGTGATCGGCTCGACATTGATCCTGTACGTCGGCGATCTGATCTTCCGCGCGCTCGCCAGGCTGGTTCGCTGATGGCCATCGAATGGTACGCCGTCCACACCTACGTCGGTTACGAGGACAAGGTATCCGCGAATATCGAGTCTCGAGCCCGATCGTTGAACATGTACGGCAACAAAATCTTTCAGGTGCTGATCCCGACCGAAGAAGTCGTCGAGGCCAAAGCCAAGAAAGACGCCGAAACCAAACGCTCCAAGATCTACCAGGGTTACGTCTTCGTGCAGATGGACGTCGAAGACGATTACGGCACCGGTGAACTGAACGAAGCCTGGGAGATCGTGCGCGGCACGCCCGGCGTGACCGGCTTCGTCGGCACCAAAGACCCGAAACGTTCTGAAGACCTGTTCCCGCTGACCCAAGTAGAGATCGAGCGGATTCTGGCCAGCATGGGCATCACCCGCGAGAAGGACAAAAAAGACAAAGCGAAAGTCAAGGTCAGCTTCAAGGAAGGCGACAACGTGCGCGTCACGGCTGGGCCTTTCGCGGACTTCACCGGGATCGTCGCCGAAGTCAACCAGGATCGCGCCAAACTCAAGGTGCTCGTCTCTATTTTCGGGCGCGAAACGCCCGTGGAACTCGACTTCGCGCAGGTGCAGAGAAGCTAGGTGAAAGGGAAAAGGTTAAAGCCCAAACTGCTTTTACCTTTGACCTTTCAGCTTTCACCCCACTCAGTAACCACTTCGCGCCAACACCCCATCTCGAGAACGCTCGAGTAACCGGGGGAGCGAAAGGACACGATTATGGCAAAGAAAGTCGTCGGTAAAGTCAAACTCCAACTCCCGGCAGGCAAGGCCACCCCGGCCCCGCCCGTCGGCCCCGCGCTCGGTCAGCACGGCGCGAACATCATGGAGTTCTGCAAGCAATTCAACGCCGCCACCGCCAACCAGGGCGACGCGATCATCCCCGTGGACATCACGATCTTCGGCGACCGCAGCTTCACGTTCATCATGCGCACCCCGCCGATGAGCTACCTGATCCGCAAGGCCAGCGGCATTGCCAAGGGTTCGGGCACACCCAACAAGACCAAGGTCGGCAAGCTGACCTGGGATCAGGTGCTCGAGATCGCCAAGACCAAACAGCCCGACCTGACGGCAGCGTCCCTTCACGCCGCCGCCAACACGGTCGCTGGCACCGCGCGCTCGATGGGCGTGACGATCGAAGGGGGGCCGAAGTAATGCCGAAGGGAAAGCGTTACAAGGCGCTCGCCGCCAAGATCGATGCCAAGAAGGTCTACTCCATCGATGAGGCCGCCGCGCTGGTCAAAACCATCGCGTCCGCCAAGTTCGACGAAACCGTAGAAGTTCACGTCCGCTTGGGCATCGACGCCCGCAAGTCCGACCAGAACGTGCGCGGCACCGTCGCGCTGCCGCACGGCACGGGCAAGACCGTGCGCGTGCTGGCCTTGACCAAAGGTGACGGCCTGTCCGCCGCCGAAGCCGCCGGAGCCGATTTTGTGGGTGGCGACGACATGATCGCCAAAATTGCCGAAGGCTGGCTGGACTTCGACGCCGTGGTCGCCACGCCCGACATGATGGCCGCGATCGGTAGCAAACTCGGTCGCGTCCTGGGGCCGCGCGGGTTGCTGCCCAACCCGAAATCTGGCACGGTCGGCCCGAACATCGGCGAACTGGTCAAGAGCCTGAAAGCCGGTCAGATCGAGTTCCGCAACGACAAGACGGGCGTGGTTCACGCGCCCATCGGCAAGGCCAGCTTCGAGCCCGACAAGCTTTCGGATAACTTCCGCGCGTTCTACTCTGCGCTCGAGGGTGCGAAACCCACGACCGCCAAGGGCGTGTTCGTTCGCACGGTGTTCTTCTCGACCACGATGGGACCGAGCGTTAAAGTCACCGTCGGCGCGTAAACGAATAGAAATCTGAAGCCGGGGCCTCGAGCCCCGGCTTTTTCGTTGGTACATGAAAACACCGTTCAGGACGCAGATCGAGAACCACATGTGAGACGATGATTCTCGTTAGCGATCAAGCGCACGGCAGGGCGCAGCGTCTTGACCATAAAACGCACCTGATGGACATGGTCGCAAGCAGCGCCCCTACAGATTTGTGTAGAGGGAAAACCTTGTTGATCCCGAGAACACCGTCCCACACACAAATTCTTGAATCTCGAGAAACACCGTGCTGGACGGTGTTCTTAAATCGTCGGCGCGACCCCGACCTCGAAGAGCTTGCGTTCTTCTTTGGCCTGATCGCCTTTGAACTGCGGCAACACGAGTTCCCCGAAGCGTCGGCATTCGTCTAGGTGCGGGTAACCTGAGAAAATGAACGTGTCGATGCCGATGTCTCGGTAGCCCTGAATCTTGGCGGCGACCTGATCGGGGTCGCCCACGATGGCGACGCCCACGCCGGATCGCGCCATGCCGACGCCCGCCCAGAGGTGCGGCTCGATGAACAGATCGCCACGTTCGAGCGCGGATTGCAGCATCTTGATCTGGTTGCCCTGCCCGGTGGAATCCACCTTGCTGTACGATTTGACGAAGTTCTCGCGCACCTGCGGGTCAACCCTGGAAATCATGCGGTTGGCGGCGGTGATGGCTTCAGCTTCTGTCTCTCGCACGACGACGTGCGTGCGAATGCCGATGCGAATCTTGTCTTCTCGCCCGAATTCCCTGGCGAGTTCACGGATTCGCGTCACTCGAGACTGCACCATCTCGAACGGCTCGCCCCAGATCAGGTAGCAATCCGCGAGTTCCGCCGCGATGCGCATGGCGGGTTCGGACGCGCCACCGAAGTACAGCGGCACGGGTTCGGATGGTTTCGGCTCGAGCACCGCCCCAACGTACTTGTAGCGTTCGGACTCGTAATGGATCGGGCCGGATTGCGTCCAGAATTGTCGCAGCAACTGCATGAATTCCCTGGTGCGCTCGTAACGCTGCTCGTGCGGGTCGAAATCGCCGTACATGGCGTTCTCGGCGGTGCTGGAACCCGTCACGATATTGATCCGAACCCGACCGGGAAAGAGGTTGGCCAGCGTGCTGACCATCTTGGCGTAGATCGCCGGATCGAACATACCTGGACGCACCGCGATCAGCAAACCCGCGTTTTTCGTGCGCGCCAGCGCCGCCGTCGCCACCGTGAAATTCTCGTGGTAACTGTGATAATTCACAGCGGTCAGAAGGCTGCTGAACCCGAGTTCACCTGCCGTATCGATCAGGCTCGAGATGTACTCGAGCGTGGGTTTGCGCGGCGGGAGTTCTTTCGTGCC
>CAXTKV010000294.1:0-3859 GCA_964244895.1 uncultured Deinococcales bacterium | reverse complement strand
TTCGTGCGGCACGTCGCGCCGCACTCGGGCGGGGTGATCCTCTCGAGCGAGAGCCTCTACCACTACTCACCGCTCGAGACGAGTACGGGCGGCATCCGCTTACTGGGTTTCGACAAGGACGACACCGAAGCGTTGGGTTTGATCAAGTACGACCTCCTCGGCATCCGCATGCTCTCGGCGATCGAGAAAGCCATCGAGGAGATCGAGAAGATGGAAGGCTTGAGAGTTGATGTTCGCGCCCTGCCGGATCACCCGAAAGTCTGGTGGCGCATCGGCAGGGGTGACACGCTCGGGATGTTCCAGCTCGAGAGTCCGGGCCAGATCGCGCTCTCGGCGCAGAACAAACCGAGGAACATGACGGAACTCGCGCACCAGGTCGCCTTGTTCCGGCCCGGCCCGATCCAGTCCGGCACGGTCGGGCCGTACAAGCACCGCAAGGGCGGGCGCGAGGCGATCACTTACGCGCACCCGTCCCTCGAGCCGATCCTGGCGAACACGTTTGGGACGGTCTTGTTTCAGGAGCAGGTGCTGCGAATTTGCGTGCATTTCGCGGGGTTGGACTGGTTGACGGCGGACAAGTATCGCAAGAATTTGAGCAAGTGGGAGACCGAGGACGATTTAACGGACTTGCGCGAGCGCTTCGTGACGGGCGCAGGGGAGACCGTCGGCGCGTCTCGAGACCAGGCGCTCGAGGTCTTCCGTCAACTCGCCGCGTTTCGCGGTTACGGCTTCGCGGAAAGCCACGCGTTCGCCTTCGCGCAGCACGCGTACGCCAGCGCCTGGTTGCGCGAGTTCTACCCCGCCGAGTACACGTGCGGGCTGTTGAACGAGGAGCCGGGGATGTACAACCGCCAGACGCTGGTGCAGGAGGCGATCAAACAAGGGGTGAGCGTGCTCCCGCTCGACATCAACAAGAGTGGGGCGCGGTTCACCTGTGAACGCGTTCAACTCGAGGGCGCGCCGGGCTCGAGGAAGGCCGTGCGGTTCGGACTGAACGGCGTGACTGGGTTGAAACACGGTGACGACACCAAGGAAGGCACGGTGCGGAGCACGCCCGCGCGGATCGCGCTCGAGCGCTTGCGGGGGGATTTCTCGAGCATTGAGGATTTCTACGCTCGCGTGCGCGTCGACGCGGACGAACTCGAGACGCTCGCCAAAGCCGGAGCGTTCGATGCATTGATGTCCAGGCGCGAGGCGATCTACCAGGCTCGGGTGCTCGAGAACGCGCTGCGACCTGGGGAGGCCGCGCTGTTCGCGCCGGGCGTGACCTCACCCGTTTTCGACCTGCCCACAGACGAGGAAATCCTCGAGATGGATCTCACCACCAAAGCGGTGAGCGAATCGGGCTTGCACATTATGGACGCGCATCGGTACGCGCTCGAGGGTTTGGGCGTGACGCCAATCTCGGCCTGCGCCCCCCGCACGCGCGTGCTGACGGCGGGCTTGGTGGCGCAGAAGCAGCGACCACCGACCGCGAATGGCGTGGCCTTCTGGTGGCTCGAGGACGGGTTCCACAGGGTGCAGGTCGTGATCAGTGCGGAATTGTGGGAGGCCAACCGCGTGCTCTTGCGCGACTCGAGCGTGATGATCGTCGAGGGCGAGTTCTCGAGGAACGGTGAACACCGGGGACTCAAGGCCGAGGCGCTCTGGGGATTCGTCAAACGCACCCGCCTGACCCAATCCGCTACGATGATCACAGCCTGAAGGAGGACGCATGCCCAAAACCCACCCGCGACCGCGATCCCTGATCGTGCGGCGCCTCGAGACGCGCGAGGAGGTTCACCGGCTCGAGGTCACGAACCGAAACGAGCGCGCCATCGAGCAAATCATGGCGGGCCTGATCGCCAAGACCGACCTGGATCGGTTCTTCGTCGAGGACAGCGCCGACCCGATCAGCACCGACCCGATCAGCGCCGACCCGATCGAGGACGATTGATGTTCACCCCGACCATCGCGCAGTGCTGCGAGCTCTTCGCGCGCCTGCCCGAGATCGCCGTGCTCGAGCAACCCGAAGGAGCGGTCGGCAACTGCGGCCTGGTCAACGGGGCGTTCAGCAAGCTCCTGACCGGGTTCGGAATTGAACACCGTCTGCTGTACTGCCACACCTGGCTGCTCAATCCGGGGCCGGTCGCGCCGTGGTCGTGGGCTCCGCCCGAGGCGGCCACGCACGTGGTGGTGCTGGTCGATGGCGTGAGCATCGACTGGACGGCCCGCCAGTTCGACGCGCTCGCGAGCGTGCCGGAGGTCTTGCCGCTCGGGGAACTCGAGCGGCGTTGGCGGCGCGTGCGGGTGGCGTGGCTCGACCGGGACGAGGGCCTCTACAAGCCCAGCCAGGTCGCGCCCTGAACCGTGTGCGCGCACCGGAGGTCGGCATGCAAAAACGTCATTTGAGCGCGACCGCGCTCGAGCGTGAACTGCGAAACTTGAATTTCGATCGAGCCGAGATCCGCGAGGTGATCGAGAACCTCGATGCTGAGCTGCGAGGCGGCAGGGCGCGACCCTCGCGCCTGCTCGTCTCTGCGGACGCGAGCGTCCGGATCGAACTGTGGGATGACCGGACTTTTGACCTCGAGACGGACGCCCGCACCCCCGACGAGAACCGCCGGGAGACGCTTCGGATCACCGAGACGGTCGGCGGGTTGCGCCACACGCTCGATGGGCAACCCGTCAGCGCGGGAACGATCCTCGAACTCGAGACCGCCCTGGGGTGGTTGACTGTGCGCTACGAGTGGACCTTCCGGGCGGATCGTCCGGCCATGCTCGAGCACGTCGCCCGTCACGGCTCGGGATTCACCGTGATCGTGACTGAGGACACGCGGTTGCGCTGGGGACGGTAGGAATAGACCATGTGTGGTCGGTACAGCATTCAGATCAGCCAAAAGGAATTGAGGAGCGTCTTCAGGCTCGAGCCGCCCGAGGATCAGGCGCCGCTCCTGTCGGTCGCGCCGACGCAATCCGCGCCGATCATCCGGGCCTCCCCGTCGGGCGACCTCGAGATGGTGCTGGCCCGCTGGGGTTTCGTGCCCGCCAACGCGGTTTCGCTCGAGTCCGTCAAGAAACTCTCGCTCTTCAACGCCCGCGATGACCGCCTCGAGACTTCTCGCGTCTGGGACGGTCTTCTCGAGACTTCACGCTGTCTGGTTCCAGCCTCGAGTTTCATCGAGTTCACCGGCGTCAAAGGCGCGAAGAGACCCGTGAACATCGGGCTCTCGAGCGGCAAGCCCTTCGCGATGGCCGGGTTGTGGTCGCGCTGGAATCGAGACGGGCGGGAACTCGAGAGCTACACGGTCATTACCACGGGCGCGAACGCGGTGGTCGCGCCGTGGCACGACCGGATGCCGGTGATCGTCAAGCCGAGGGATTACGGGGCATGGCTCGATCCAGGTCTCGAGCTTGAGGATGCCCGAGCGATGCTCAGACCCTACCCGGCCTCGCACATGGCCCTCGATGGCCATGAAAAAGGCGACCCGCAGGTCGCTGATTTCTAAAGTGTAGCACGGTATGAGCTATTCGTCCAGTGTATGCACTCGAATCGCGTCTGGAACGGTCTTTTCACGCGTAGCCGCTCGGGTCGAAGTTCTCCATCGCCTCACCCAGCACCTGTGAGACGAAAGCCCGCACTTCGGTGGCCTTCTCGGTGAACGAACCGTCCACGCGAATGTCGTTGGTTTGACCCTCGGTGATCTCGACTTCGGTGTCCGCACCGAAGCGCTCGTGAAGCTGCGGTTCGAGCGCGGCCAGCAGGTCGCGGCGGGCGGCGGTGCCGTCGAAGGCAGGCGCAGCGCCGCCTCTGGGCAGGGCGAAGCGGATCGTGATGCGTTTCTGCACGCTCGTAACCTCGAGCTTGAGTTTACGCTAG
>CAXTKV010000293.1:0-3962 GCA_964244895.1 uncultured Deinococcales bacterium | reverse complement strand
GACACTCGCCACCTCGACAGCCCGAAAGGACTTTATGAGAAAAGTACCAAAAACACGTACCACACGGTGTATCTGGTGTTGGGGATTATATTCTACCTGCTCGGTGCGCTGCACTATGCGCTGCAGTTGTCGTCCCACCGTTAGACCTGCCAAACTCAAGGAACACCGTGCGGCACGGTGTTCCTTGAGTTTCCTCGTGGGGTTATGCTACGACCTGCTCGCTGATCGCCCTGCGATTCGCCTACCCCGCTCTTCCTCCGCCCGCTTGACCCACGCCCGCTCGAGATCCCCGAACGCCTCTGGCCTCGATCCCTGGTTCCAGTGCGCGGTGTAGAGGGCCGTCTCGAGCGCCTCGTCGCTCAAACGCCTCGGGTCCGCTCGAGGGACGCGCTCGAGCCGCTCCTCGACCCGTCGCAAGCGGCGCAACGCGACCGCACCCCGACCGACCGCGTGCTTGTGCGCCACCCGCATCCAGGCGTGGGCCGCCCAGGGGTTCGTGCCGTCCTCGAGTTCGATCTCGGCCAGGTTCAGGAGCGCGTGAAATGGCACGTCGCCCGAGGCCGTGGCCAGCAACGCCCGGAAGTCGTAGCGGGCCTCGAAGTACCGCCCTCGCTTGCGGAGCATCAGCGCGTGCGCGTAAGCGCACAGGTCCCTGGCCCTCGGCTCGTCGGGCACGAAGGTCTCGAGGTCCGCGCAATCGAGCGCGGCGTGCTCGAGCTGCCCGAGTTCGATCCGGCACAGCACGATGCGGTAGAGCAGGAACGGTCGCACGCGGGCATTCGTCAGGTTCAACGCGGCGGACGCGACCTCGAGCGCTCGAGCGTGATCCCCGGTCCCGAAGTGGCTGCGCGAGAGGAAATCCCCGATCATCGGCAGCAGCAGCTCGCCGTGCTCGGCGTCCAGCGCCGTCTGCCAGGCCTGCTCGAGCGGTGGGATCGAGCCTTCCAGGTCGTCGGTCTCCCAGCGGGCCGCGCCGAGTTCCCGCCAGGCGACCCCCCGGTGGAAGGCGCTCAGGCGTTCGATCTCGAGGCCCTCGAGCACCGCCAGGGCGGCCCCAACCTCGCCCTCGAGTCGGAGGGCCGTACAAAGCATCCCGATGGCCCCGGTGAAGCCCAGGTCGAGCGCCTGGTGGAAAGCTCGCTTGGCCGCCTCGAGCTGGTGGAGGTTAAGGTGGCACACGCCCGCCCAATACCAGTGCTCGCCCGTCGGGGTGTGGATCGTCTCGAAGACGGTCAGGCCCTCGCTCGGGCGCGCGCCTCGGATGGCGTCGCGCAGCGCGGTGGTGATCTCGAGCACGGTCTGTGGGGTCATGCGCGTCTCCGAGTGTGAAGTATTGCGGTGGCTTTACGATGCTGTTGCTGCTAACGTGAGCTTCAGCGGTTCACGGACGTGAGTCGCTCGCCTGGGAGGGCAAGATGAAGAAAGTGATTCGGGTGCTGGTGTCGGCGTTGGTGTTGGGTCTCGTCGGGGTTTCGTTGGCGCACCCCGGTGGTGGCGCGGGGGGCGGGATGAAGGGCGTGCACGGGCCTCGCGGCTGAGGTCGAGCTTCTGAGTTCATCTCGAGTTTCGGTCTGATGGCCGGAACTTTTTCGTGTGTGGCTGCGTGTGAGGTTGATCCAGACTGAATCGTAGGGTTCGTGTCCTTACAAGCGTGTCACACGGTTCTGATTAGGGGTGGCTTCCCGAACCTCGCCTTGATGGTCATCGAGTGGGTGGCTTTGAGGTGCGGATTGGCTCAAGCGACGGGGAGAGGCCGCTGCCTCTCCCCGTGACTCACCGACAAGTCTTCGTTGGCGGCTGATCAACAGTGGTGTTACGCTCAACGTTTTCCGCAACGCGTAACGTTCCGCACGAGATGCAGGACAAGCAACAAAAGCTTGAGCTGCGCGAGTTCGTTTTTGAATGTCTTGTCGCTGGCGTGGGCCAGATAAGCTGCTTCCAGCGGGTCGAACACCCAGAGGCCGGAGCTGATGAGTGCGATGGTCTCCTCGAGCGATGCGATGACTTTGCCGAGCGTGTCAGCGTTCATTGCGTTCTCCTTCAGGCCAGGTCGGAATATATCGGTGGAGTTCCCCACGGCCCCTACAGCTGCTCGGACATTGGCCAAGGGGTGGCGTCGAAGGAGCAAATCACCACGACGAGCCGAATCAGGACCCGTCAGTTGATCACGACGTGCTGGCCCTTGTCCTCAAAAAGATCAATGCCAAACTGGCGGGCATCCTGAACGATCAACCGCTTCAGCACCGGTGCATCGCGAAATTCATCCGCGTCGCTGCCAAATTGCCTCGGGGAGTACCAGTGCATCCACAGCTCGAGCGAGGTTCGAACGGGCTGCGGAGGCCCGTTGAAGGCCGGGACGTGGGCGATGTGACGACGCAACTGCTCGAGGGTGTGCGAGGCCCTTGAGGTCAAGCGCACACCCGAGGGGCTGACTCGCGCCCCGTCTCGGATGATCTCCAACCAGTACCGAACCTCGCTCGAGTCCATCAGCGCGTCCAGTACGAAGGCATCGGGAAACGGTCTGGGCAACGCGAACTCGACCAGGAATCCACAGCGCAGCAGATGCTCGGTTTCCGCACCCGCGTTGTGGCGCGGCAGCACGCTGAGACGCGCTCGGAGCACTTGCAGGATGACCGTGAACGGCTCATCGAGGCGCGGGGCGTACGCGCACCCGCCGAGCGCCCTGGAATCGTGTTGCGTCTCCACGCTCGGTTCGCGCCGATGCTCCGGCGATCCCTCGAGGCGGTTCACCAGGTGACCCAGCGTCCAGCGGACCAGGCGCGTCAGGGCCGATCCCGCCGACAACGTTCGCGAGAGCCAGGGGGCGCACCGGTAATACAGCGCGATGGCCCGCCGTCCCAACGCCGTCCGCTCGAGCACCGCATCGCGAAAATGCCGCAGCACCATGACCTCCCTCGAGTCCTCGCCGAAGACGCGAGTCGCAAGGTAGCAGGGTCCCGTGAACGACTTGACGACGTGGCCGCAATGGGGGCACACCGAGCTGTCGGGCCGCCCGTCCTTGACGATCAGTCGGGGAACGATCTGCTTTTTGCAGTACCGACAGGTCACGGTGTCCTCGCGCTGACCTGAACCCACCTGATTTCTCGAGCGGCCTCGCTCGAGAAGCTGCACCTTGATCGCCTTCGGGCCGCGCTGGTTGCTCGTCGGCTCGAACTGGACGAGATCGCCGTTCCGGGGCAGATCGGCACCTTCGATGTCGCGCACGGTCACGTAATACTCGAGCGCCTCGTCGCCGACGATGTACCCGTAGCCCTTGGTCTGCGAAAAGAACTTGACTCTTCCCGTCATGATCCGTCTTTCGGAACGTGATCACCCGCTGACGGACGCGGGCGTGCAAGGACGGTCCGTCGAGGCTCCGCCACCTCGGGCCGCATACCGACCACCATCAATCTAGCGCGACGGCCAGAAGAAAACTTCAAGCAACACGAGTTGCTTGAAGTGACCACCAACTGGATCAAAACAGGCGCGTCAATTTCCCTCAGCCTGTTTTTGATCACCACCCCTGTTCTTGCGCCTCGTCGCTCGTTCGAGCAACGACAGTTCGCGTTCGCGAACCTCGAGATCGCGTTCGCGGGCTTCAAACTCAAGCTCGCGTTCGGCCTCGGACACCCGCAATTCACGCTTGAGCATGCGCAGTTCCTCACGATGCGCCCGCTCAAGCTCGGCGAGTTGATCATCCTTCATGCGCAATCTCCCTTTGAGATGTTGCAGTTGGCTGTCAAACAGGCCGCGAATCAAGGTGTGCAAAAGCAAGAAACCAAAGATGCTGCCGAAAGTGTAGATGACAAACTTTTCCATCGGTCTTCTCCTTCTCGGCAGTGGTGGTGGAACCACGCCAGCCGACCATCGGGGGGCGCGGTGTCTGAACGCTGGCACGAGACGTGGCAACGTGGACGCGAGCACTTTAAACGTGACGCCCAAAGGAACGCTCTGAGCGTTCA
>CAXTKV010000292.1:0-4167 GCA_964244895.1 uncultured Deinococcales bacterium | reverse complement strand
TCGCCCTGGACGGTGTTCTCGAGAACCCACAAAGGCCGTTCCAGACGCGAAGTGTGTTTTGGGCCCCTCCGGGACGCAATTCGCGGCTTCTGAGTTCTGACCCCTTCACGCTCGAGCCTCCACGAGTCGCTGCCCGTACTGGCGCTCGTAGTACGCCTTGAACGCCGCACTGTCACGGATCGGTTGCCAGTAGCTCGGGTTGTCGCGGTACCAGGTCGCCGCTGAAGCCACCGCTTGTTGCGGCGTGTGGGACGGTTGCCAGCCCAGGGCGCGCAATTTGCCGACATCGATGCTGTATCGCCCGTCGTGTCCGGCGCGGTCGGTGACGTGCCGGATCAGGGTGCGAGGCTTGTCGAGGGTTTCCAGGATCAGTTCGATCATCTCCAGGTTGGTGATGGCGGCGTCCGCGCCGACGTTGTAGACCTCGCCGATGGTTCCGCGTTCCAGAACGCTCAGCGCACCGGTGCAGTGGTCGATCACGTGGGTGTAATCGCGGATCTGTTGACCGTCGCCGTAGACGGGCAGGGGAAGTCCCAAAAGTGCGTTGGTCGAAAAAAGCGGCACGACTTTTTCGAGGTACTGGTACGGCCCGACGTTGTTGCTGCCGCGCGTGATCGTGACGGGCAATCCGAAGGTCGTGTGGTAGGAAAGCACCAGCAGGTCGGCGGCGGCCTTGCTGGCGCTGTACGGGCTGCGCGGGCGCAAGCCGTCCGATTCGAGGCTATGGTGATCCCCGGCGATGTGGCCGTAAACCTCGTCGGTGCTGATCTGGTGAAAGCGCAGGTGGTGCTCCCTGGCGACTTCCAGCAGGGTATGCGTGCCGATCAGGTTGGTCTGACTGAACACGAATGGGTCGAGGATGCTGCGATCCACGTGCGTTTCGGCGGCGAAATTGATGATCCCTTCGATGCCGCGCGAGGTCACGATGTGGCGCACCAGCTCGAGGTTGCCGATGTCGCCGACCACGATCTCGAGCCTCGGGTCGCGCTCGAAACCGCCCAGGTTCTCGCGGCGCGCCGCGTAGGTCAGCTTATCCAACACGATCACGCGACTGAAGGCATCGCGTTCCAGAATAAGTCGGGTGAAGTTGCTCCCGATGAAGCCGCAACCGCCGGTGACGAGGATGGTAGAGGGTTTGGTCATATTCGCGGCCATCTCAGACCGACGCGCATTCTATTACGCGATTCTTGAGTCGGGTGAAAAAGATGGTGAGCGATGTGGATTCGCGTGGTTCGAGACGATCTCGTCTCCAACCCTGGGCGCGACCCTCGAGAACGGGCTTCCGACCGATTGAATCGAGAACACCGTCTGGGACGTATACTCAAAACGTCGTGCTGGACGGTGTTCCTATGATTCTGAGCTCGGGTCAGTTGGGCGACTTTTCGAGCCCGATGTTGGCGATCAACTCGCGCAGTAGGGCGCTGGCGTTGGTGGGTTCTGCGCTGGAACTGGTCGGTTCGAGCCAGACGAGCAGCAGCACGGCCTCATTCGAGTACGCGCGCGCGTCTATCGCCAGGATCGGACGGTGGGTTGTGGCCTGGAAGTCGTTCGGGCCGGAGCCGCTCTTGGTCAGGCTCGAGACGGTGATCTCGTAGCCCGTCAAACCGTTCGGGCTGGTGATGCCCTGGACGCTGATCGGATCGCCACACGCGTCCGCGCGCGTCTGGAACAGGCATTCGAGGCGCGCACGCTCCAATCCGAGTTCCAGGAGGCTCGAGTGGGTCGGGCTGAAATCGGTGATTCTGACGGCGCGCATGTAGTAGTTGATGTTCGCTTGCGAACCCGTCAGGCGCAAGCGGTCGCCCTCGAGCCCCACTTCCTTGAAAACAGGGGAGAGGCGCAGCTTCAAGCCCGGCAGGTTGCTCGAGCTGGCCCATTCGGTCGGAATGCTGGGGCGCGGTGCGGTGTCGTTGGTGGGCAGGGTGGGCGTCTGCGCGTCCGGCAGCGTGCCGAAAAGACTCTCGTCGCTCTGGAGTCCGTACAGGCTGAGCGTCCCGCCGGATCGGGTGGTTCCCGTGCCGACCGCCAGGCGTGCGCCGTCCGGGCTGAAGCCGAGGGCGTCCACCCAGTCGCTGTGACCGGTTAACGAACGGATCAGTTGGCCGTCGTGCGCGCTCCAGAGTTTGACCGTATTGTCCGCCCCACCCGAGGCGAGCGTCTGTGAATCCGGGCTCCAGCTCAGGCTGGTGACGAAGGTCGCGCCATGATCGAGGGTCAAGACTTTCGAGCCGCTGGCGCTGAAGACGACGACCTGGCCCTCGTCGCTGCCCGCCGCCAGAAATTGACCGTCGGGGCTCCACCGCACGGAGCGCACCCAGTCCTTAAATTCCTTGAGGCTGGTGATCTCGAGTCCGTCCGGCATGTGCCAGAGCTTGACGACGTTATCGCCACCCGAAGAGGCCAACGTCTGCCCGTCCGGGCTCCAGCTCAGACCCAGCACGAAATCATCGTGTCCGATCAGCGTCTGGGCGAGTTTCTGGGTGGCGGCCTCGAAAATTTTGATCGAGCCCTCCTGCCCGGCCACGGCCAGAAAACGCCCGTCCGGGCTCCAGGCGAGGCTGCCCAGCCACTCGTCGGGCGCGCGGAAACTGGCGCGTTCAGCGCCATCGCCGGGATTCCAGAGTCGGATCGCGCCGTCGTCGCTGACCGATGCCAGCGTCTTGCCATCCGGGCTGTAGCCGAGCGCCCTGGGCCAGCCCTTGTGCCCCTTGAGGGTGCGGGTGATGGTGCCCGTGGCGCGATCCCACAATCGAATCTCGGTGTCGTTGGCGGCGGTCGCGATCTGCTGTCCGTTCGGGTTCCAGGCCAGCGCGATGGCCTCGCTCGGGTAGGCGCTGAAGCGGCGCACGTCGCGGCGGGCAGCGGGATCCCACAGCCGCGCCGTACCGTCGGAACTGCCGGTCACGAAGCTCCCCGCGGTCGGACTCCAGGTCACCGTGTTGACGGAGTCCGTGTGACCTTCCAGGGTGATGGATGAGCGCAGCGTCTGCATGTTCCAGACGCGCACGCTGCGGTCGAAGCTGACGCTGACCATCCGGGTGCCATCGCCGTTCCAGGCCAGCCCGAAAACCGTGCCGGTGTGCCCGCGCAGCGCGTTGATCGCCTTGCCGTTCGATCCTTTCCACAACCAGATCGCGCCCTCGAGTCCTCCCGAAGCGAAGGTGTTGCCGGATCTGCTCCAGGCCACGGAGTAGACGCGACCCGAGTGTCCGGTCAGCGTGCGCAACGGCTTTCCGGTGGCCGCGTCCCACCAGCGCACGGTTCGGTCATCGCCGCCCGAGGCGATGCGTTTGCCGTCCGGGCTGTACGTCACGGCCCGGACGATGCCCTCGTGACCGACCAGGGCGCGCAGAGCCTTGCCTGTGGTCACGTCCCAGACGCGGACTTTCTTATCGTCGCCACCTGAGGCCACGGTTTTGCCGTCCGGGCTGAAGGCGATGGTGTTGACATCACCGCTCGCGGGTGCGCTCAGGGTGCGCAAGGAGCGCCCGCTCGAGGCCTCCCAGAGCCGGATCGTGTCGTCGTAACTGCCTGAAGCGATGGTCTTACCGTCCTTGCTCCAGGCGATGCTCGAGACGAATTCCTTGTGCCCGACGAGCGTGCGGATCAATCGCGCGCTGGAAACCTCGAAGATGTGCACGTAAGAACCGACCGCTGCCGCCAGCGCCCGCCCGTCCGGGCTGAGCGCGACCGATTCGACCGGGCCGCGATGCCCGGTGAATGTCTGACGAAGTTGTAGGGCGCTCAGGTCGGCAGCGCGCGCCAGCGAGCCGAACGCCAAAAGCGCGATCGAGAACAGGATTCGTTTCACCGCTCGAGATTACCCCGGCTCGTGTCGGGAAGGGCGCTGGATTCCTCGCAGCTTGCGCGGTCGTGCAGGTGAACGCCGTGCTGGTCGCGTCGCCCGGAATATCATCCCAGACGATGTTCTCGTGCGGTGCGCGTCCGGTGCGGGTTGCTCGAGTCCGGGAACGGTCGTCAACGTCCGGCTGGTCGTGGAGATTGACGGCCCTGGCTTACGGGCGTATTATTTCAGCGCAATTGAGAACAGATTCTCAGGAGATCGCCGTGAAAAACTTCAACCCCGCGTTGATCCTGGCGTTCGCAATCAATTCCATCCTGAGCATCGCGCTCGCCGGGAATCCGGCACAAGCTGCGCCGCTCAAG
>CAXTKV010000291.1:0-4261 GCA_964244895.1 uncultured Deinococcales bacterium | reverse complement strand
GGTGGCGGACTGTTCGGCGTTCAAAAGCGTGTGGAAGGTCTTGCCGCCCAGGTAGTTCATGTCGGGTTCCGTGGGTTCGGCGTTCGGAATGACCGTGCTGGTCGCGGAATTTGTGACGCGCACGAAGGTAAAAAGCTTGTCGTTGGGGCCTTCGCTGTACAACTGCACTTGCGAGTGCTGGTCTGTCGTGCCGATCGTTTTGATCGGCGTGGTTCCGGCGTGAACGGTATCCCCGGTTCTCGAGACTTTCTTGCCCAAGGATTCCGCCCAGAGTTGCGCGAACCAGTCCGGCAGGTAGCGCAAGCGCGTCGAGTACGGCATCAGCACCGTCATGTTCTTGCCGTGCGCGGCGAACAGGTAATTGACCAGCGCGAATTTCAGGGCGTCGTTCTCGAGGGCGGGCTTGGCAAAATCTGCGTTGGCTCGGGCCGCGCCGCGCATCATGGCGCGCTCGTCCAGTCCGGCCATGGCGGCGGGAAAGGTTCCGACCGGGCAGAAGACGCTGTAGCGTCCGCCGACATCGGCGGGTACGGGCAGGGATTTGAAGCCGTACTTGGTGACCATTGGGCGCAGGATGCCTTTGGAAACGTCGGTGGTGGCGACGATATGGTTCGCCCAGGCGTCACCGACGGCGCTCTGGAGCCAGGTCTTGCAGTACAGGTAGGCCGCCATGGTTTCGGTGGTCGTGCCGGATTTGGAGATCACGTTGACCAGCGTTCGAGCGGGGTTGAGCACTTCGCACAATCCGGCGATCACGTCGCCGTCCACGTTGTCCACGAAGTGAACCCGAGCGCCGCTTCCGACCCCCTGGAAGGTGCGGAACGGGTGCTGAAGCGCCGTGATGACCGTCAGACCGCCCAGGCTCGAGCCGCCGATGCCGAGCACGATCACGTCGTCGAACTGTCCCTGGAGGGACGTAGCGAGCGCTTCGACCTGTTCCAGCATGGCGGCGTCTTCTGGCAGGCGCATCCAGCCGAGCCACGCGCTGGGATCGTCGCGCCGGGAAAGAATCGCGTCTCTGGCCGCCTCGAGGGTCGCGGCGTGCGTCTCGAGTTCCGTGTCCCAGTCGAGCCCACCAGCACCCAGCCGATCCCGCGTGATGTTCTTGAGGTCAATCATGGGTTCATGCTAACACCGGGTGAATTGATGCTGACGAACCCAAAACGCGCACGATGACGTGGCGACACCGTCCAGCACGCAAATTCGGAATGGCGTCCCAGACGGTGTTCTCGAGTCCGAGCGATTCGAGGCCGTCCAGAACTGCGCCGTTGTAAGGAACTCATCATTTTCACTGTTCAGAGTTGTGTAAGGAAGCGTCGTCTACTCTCCACTCGTGACCGCGTTCGCCACCGCCACCACCAGATTGGACACGACCTCGCGCACGACGCCTGAAATCGACTTGCGCTCGATGCTCGAGGTCGCGCTCCTGAAACTCTCCCGCCGCTTCCGTTTCGATGTTCACAGCTACGACCACGGCGCGACGCTGGTGGCTGAAGACTTGACCTTGCACGTGCTGGAGGACGACAAGGATTTCACGGTGATCTTCGAGCCTTTCGATAGCCCGCACGAACCATTGCACATCACCGCCCGCGCCAACGAGATTGAAGCCGTGCTGCGCGAACTGCTCGCGTCCTGAAGACCCGAAGAGCGAACTTTGAACCTCGAGCCTGCGCTCGAGGTTTTTTGATGCTCGCGGCCTCAAACCAACGGCAGTTGTGTGGATCGTTTCTCCTCGTTGACCGCGATGATCGAATTGATGTTGCGCACGCCCTCCAATCGCGTCAGGTGCTCGAGGTAAAACTTCTGGTACGCGTCCAGATCGGCCACCACGACCTTGACCAGGAAATCGCGCTCGCCCAGGATCAGGTACAACTCCAGCACTTCCGGGCGCTCGCGCAGGCGTTTCGCGAAATCGTCGTAGGTGCGCTTCGTCTGCCGATCCAGCGTGACCATCACGAAGACCGTCAAGCCCAACCCCACCGCTTTCGGCTCGAGCAGGGCGGCGTAACGCGCGATCACGCCGGATTCCTCCAGGCGTTTGACGCGCCGCAGGCACGGCGCGGGCGTCAACCCGACCTCGTCCGCCAGTTCCGTGTTCGGAATGCGCGCGTTGCGCTGCAAGACTTCCAGAATTCGTTTGTCCGTCGCATCCAGTTCAATCCTCGCCACGAACGAACAATAACACCCGAAACTGCGCAACGATGTTGCTCCGGGCTCGGGTTTGATATCCCACTGCGCAATCGTGCCCGATCAATTCTTGATACGATTCCCTTGAACTGCGGAGGTCGTGTGAGCGAAGCCCTGAAGCGAACACCGCTTTTTGAGAAGCACCTCGAGCGCAAAGCCCGCATGGTTCCCTTCGGCGGCTGGGACATGCCCGTCCAATACAGCGATTTCGAGCGGCACGGCCAGACCGTGCCGGGGGGCGTGATCGCCGAACACCTGGCCGTGCGCGAACACTGCGGCCTCTTCGACGTGTCCCACATGGGCGAATTCTTCGTCAGCGGCCCGCAGGCGCTCGAGTACCTGCAATTCGTGACGGTCAACGATGTCTCGAAACTCAAACCCGGACGCGCCCAGTACAACATGCTGCCCAACGCGAACGGTGGCCTGGTGGACGACATTTACGTCTACCGCATCACCGATCTGGAATACCTGGTCGTGGTCAACGCGGGCAACATCCAGAAAGACTTCGAGCACATGGAATCCTTCGCCGCCAACCACGACGTGCGCCTCGAGAATCGGTCTAATGATTATGCGCTGATCGCGGTGCAAGGCCCGAAAACCGAAGCGCTGCTCGATCCCGTCTGCGACTCGTCGCTGGTGGATCGCAAGAAAAACAGCGTCTTCGACACCAACCTCTTCGGCTATCCCGTCCGCATGGCCCGCACTGGGTACACCGGCGAGGACGGCTTCGAGGTCTTCTGCGCGCCCGTGGACGCGCCGCACCTGTGGGACAAACTCCTGGCGCTCGGCATCGCGCCGTGCGGATTGGGCGCGCGCGACACGCTGCGGCTCGAGGCCGGATTCCCGCTCTACGGTCACGAATTCACCGACGACACCAACCCGCTCGAGACGCCGTTCAAATGGGCGGTCAAAGAATACAAGGATTTCATCGGGCGTCAGGCCATGCTGGACAAATCCGTCACGCACAGGCTTCTCGGCTTGCGCGTCACGGGTCGCGGCATCCCGCGCGAAGGCTACGGGGTCAAGCTCGAGGGGCGCACCGTCGGTCGCTGCACGTCCGGCACGATGAGCCCCAGCCTGAAAGTCGGCATCGCCCTGGCGTACCTGGAACCCGGCCTCGAGCCCGGACAGACCGTCCAGATCGAGATTCGCGGAGTTGATGTTGCCGCCGAGATCGTCGAACCCGTCTTCATCTCTCGAGGATCGCCCGGCCCAGGTGTATAGGAACACCGTCCCACACAGCGTTTTCGTATTCTCGAGAATGCCGCCCCACACGCGAATTTTCAAGCTCGAGACACCCAGGAGGCCCACATGAACATCCCCGCCGATCTCAAATACCTCAAATCCCACGAATGGCTCAAGCTCGAGGGCGACACCGCGACCGTCGGCATCACGGATTTCGCGCAGGATCAACTCGGGGATGTCGTGTTCGTCGAACTGCCCGCCGTCGGGCGCGTCGTCAAAGCGGGCGAGGCCGTCGCCGTCGTGGAATCCGTCAAGACCGCCAGCGATATTTACAGCCCCGTCTCCGGCGAGGTGATCGAGGTCAATTCCAGCCTGACCGACGAACCCGAGAAGATCAACATCGGCCCGTACAGCAATGGATTCTTGTTCAAGGTGCGCTCTACAGGCGTGTCTGAGGCGTTGATTGACGCGGAAGCGTACAAAGCCGTGGCGGAATCCGAAGCCTGATTTTGGTCAGAGGTCAGAAGGAAACACGATGTTCAAGGAATACCGTCTAGCACGCAAATTTATGATGCTTGAGAAATGCTGTCCTGGACGGTGTTCTCGAGAAACCAAAATTTAATAACCTCGTTCACAACGGGTTTTACGACTGACGAGAGGTTCCAATGAAATACACGCCGCACACGCCCGAAGACATCCAGCACGCCCTTCAGACCATCGGTATCTCGAGCGTGGACGCGCTCTTTGATGACCTGCCCAAATCGCTCGAGAACCCCAAGATTGACATTCCCGCCGGACTGGACGAGTACGGCGTGCTGGCGCACATGAAATCGTTGGCGGCGAAGAACAACGTGGACGGCCCCAACTTTCTAGGTGGCGGCATGGCGCG
>CAXTKV010000290.1:0-4321 GCA_964244895.1 uncultured Deinococcales bacterium | reverse complement strand
CGGCATGAGCATCGGGCTGGTCACGACCTCTTACCTGGCGGACGCCACGCCCGCCGCCTGGGCGTCTCACACGCGCCGCCGGGCCGATTACTCGGACATCATCGCGCAGTACATCGACGGCCCGGTCAAGCCGGACGTGCTGATGGGCGGCGGTTCGATCGACTTCCTGCCGAAAGCCACCAAAGGTTCCCGCCGCAAAGATGAACGCGACATCATCGCGGAATACCAGAAGGCTGGCTACCAGTTCGTGACCAACGGCAAGGAGCTCGAGGCGTCCAAGCCCGGCAAGACGCTCGGCTTGTTCCAGTTGCAGTGGATGCAGAGCTACCTGGATCGCGTGCAGTACAAGAACCCAGACGTGCTGATGGGCTTCAACGACCAGCCCCTGCTGTGGGACATGGCCACCAAAGCCATCGATTCGCTGTCCAGCAACCCGAACGGTTTTTTCCTGATGGTCGAGGGCAGCAACTCCGACGTGCTGCAACACCAGCTCGACTGGCCGCGCGCCACCTGGGACGCCATCGAGATGGACGTGGCGGTCGGCAAGGCCAAAGCCTGGGCGCAACAGCGCGGCGACACGCTGGTGATCGTGACCGCCGACCACGCGCACACCAACAGCACCTACGGCACCTACAACCCGAACAACCAGACCGGCACGGGCACGATGGCGGGCGTGGGCTTGTACGAGGACAACGGCTTCCCGACCTACCAGGCGACGCTCGACAAGTACGGCCTGCCGATGGCGAGCGCCAGCGTGATGCTGGCCGTCGGTTACGGCGCGGCCCCGGCGCACTTTGAAAATTACATCGTCAGCGACAAGCCTTACGTGCCGACCGCCAGCCAGGACGGCAAGACCGTGCCCAACCCGGCCTACGCGGGCGGGCAGTTGAACACCGGCAACATCGGCGGCACGAGCGGCAACCACAGCGTCGATCCGGTTCCGTTGTTCGCCACCGGCCCCGGCGCGAGCTACTTCCGGGGCGTGATGGACAACACGGAAGTCTTCTTCGGCATGGCCAACGCGTTGGGGATCGATCCGTTGCGCTCGAAGTAAACTCGAGCCGCTGCGCTCGAAGTAGACTCGATCCATTGCGCTCAAGATCAGGCATGATGAACGGGAGATCGCTCGAGGTTCGGGCGGTCTCCTGAACGCCAGATGCGAGGTCTCGAGCAGGAATGGCTCGAGAAGACCGTCCCGGACGCACATTTCAAAGCTTCAAGAATGCCGTCCCGGACGGTGTTCGCCCAAAGAAAGAACCGATCATGATCCAGTCAAGATTCAACTCGTGGATTCGAGCCGTGGTGCTGGTCGCGCTGGGCGCGAGCTTGACGCAAGCCCAACCGAGCGCCGCACCGATCAAATTCGCGGAACTCTACGGCAGCGTCACGGTGCGCGGCATGGAGTTCAGCCCGAAACTGCTGGAATTGCAGGGCAAGCGCGTCGAGATGCTCGGCTACATGGCTCCGCCCCTCAAACCCAGGATCGAATTTTTCGTGCTGACCCGCAACCCCCTGGCCACCTGCCCGTTCTGTTCGACGGTCGCGGACTGGCCACCGGACATCGTGCTGGTCTACGCACCCAAAAACCGCGAGGTCACATCGGTGGCGGGGCCGCTCAGGGTGCGCGGTCGGCTGGAAATCGGCGTCAAGGAAGACCCGGACACGGGTTTCGTCAGCCTGATCCGGATTTACGCGGATGACCTCGAGTCGGTCAAACCGTGAGCGAGGCCGCGCTGGTGAGCGTCCAGGACGCCAGCGTGCGCTACGCGGACGGAACGGACGTGCGGTTGCCCGACCTGGAATTGCGCCCCAGTGACGAAATCGCGCTGGTCGGGCCGTCCGGTTCCGGCAAGACGACGCTCCTGCACGTGCTGGCGGGATTGGTGCGGCCTTCCAGCGGCGCGGTGCGGGTGGCGGGTCTGGACTTGCGCACCGCCGGGCTGGGCGCGCTCGAGACGTACCGGGCGCGCACGGTCGGGCTGATGTTCCAGGACTTTCATCTGCTGGACGGCTTCACGGCGCTGGAGCAGGTTACGGCGGGATTGGGATTGGCGGGCGTGCCGATCAGTGAAGCGACCCGGCGGGCGCGCAGTTTGCTGGAACGGGTCGGGCTGGGGCACCGCTCGCGCAACACGCCGCGCAAGCTCTCGACCGGAGAACGCCAACGCGTGGCGCTGGCTCGGGCGCTGGCGACCAGACCAAAATTGCTGCTGGTGGACGAACCGACCGCGCACCTGGACGCGAAACGCGGTCGGGACGCGCTGGCCTTATTGCGCGAGCTATCCGGTGAAGTCGGCGCGGCGCTGCTGATCGCCACGCACGATCCAGCCGTGATCGGCGCGCTGCCGCGACGGGTCAGCGTCTCGAGCCTAGACAGCACCGCTCAAACCTCGGCGCTCGAGCCACCCGTGCAGGCGCGCGAGGTGGCGACGTGATCCTGTGGTTGCTGTGGCGCACGCTGCGCAACCGCTTCGGCGCGAACCTGCTGACGGCGCTGGCCGTGGCGCTCGGGGTCGGCGTGGCGCTGGCCGTGCCGTTGACGCTGGCCAGCTTGCGCGAGGGCACGATCCGCGCCTCGAGCATCTTCAATTTGCTCGTGACCGCCAAGGGCAGCCCGACGCAAGCCATGCTGAACACGATTTTCTTGCAGGAAGCGCCCGTCGGGAATATCCCCTACGCGCTCTACGGCAAGCTCAGAACCGACCCGCGCACCAGGAGCGCCATTCCCGTGGGTTTCGGCGACAACTACGACGGCTTCCCGCTGGTCGGCACCACGCCAGAATTTTTTAATCTGCGCGACAAACTGACCGACCCGCCGTTCTACAGGCTCCGTCAGGGACGCCTGTTTCAGCAACCCGCAGAGGCCGTGATCGGCGCTCAGGCGGCGCGCGTGGCCGGGCTGAAACTGGGTGACACCTTTGAAAGCGCCCACGGTTTTATTCCGACGCTGGAAAAGGAAGCGCACGACCCGGCGCGACCCGAGGCGAAGACCGGATTCACCGTCATCGGCATCCTGGAAGCCACCGGCGGCCCCGGCGATCGCGGCCTGTACGTGGACATCCAGGCGCTCTGGGACGATCACGGTCAGCGCGCCGACGGCCCGAGCGGTGACGCGCGCCAGGTCACGGCGGTGCTGTACACGCCCACCCGCCTGGGGTACGTCTACCAGATCGCGAGCGAACTCGAGCGTGGCGCGTACCTGCCGGGCGCGGTCGCGCAGGGCGTCTTTCCGGGCCAGACGGTCGGCAGGTTGCTGGATTTGCTCGGGCAGGGGCGCGCCGGGTACGCGGTCGTGGGCACGCTGGTGCTGGTGCTGGCGCTGGCCACGGTCGCGGTCAACACCTACGCGTCCGCGTTCGCGGGGCAGCGCAACCTGGCGATTCTGCGCGCCATCGGTGCGCGCGCCACCACCGTGATCGCGGTCGTGCTGCTCGAGGCGCTGACGGTCACGGCGGCGGGCGTGCTGTTGGGCGTGGCGCTGGCCTACGCGGGCACGCTGATCGCCGGGCGGGTGCTGGAATCGCAGGTCGGGCTGACGCTGCCCATCGTGGCGCTCGAGCCGGGCGATTACTGGCGCGCGCTGTCGCTCTTGCCCGTGGCGGTGTTCTTCGCGCTGTTCCCGGCGCTGGCTGCGTCCCGCAGAAGCCCGCTCGAGCGATTGGGCTAAAGCTCGAGGAACGCCGTCCGGGACAGCGTTTGCAGTGATACGAAATCTGCGTCCTGGAGGGTGTTCTTACGGCAATACCCACCAATCTCGACGCGCGAGAAACCTCCAGCTGTAGGGGCGCAATTCGTTGCGTCCTTCTCGCGGCGTACAGGGCGCAACGAATTGCGCCCCTACGAAAATCTGTTTTGCGGCGAGGATCCCGCAACTCGCCATCATTTGAGTGCTCGAGAACGCCGTCCAGCACATCGTTCTTGAAGATGCTAGATTTACGTCCGGAACGGTGTTCTTAGCTCACTTGAAGCGCTCGCTCGAGATCGCGCTGAAGGTCGTGAACATCTTCCAATCCAACGTGCAAACGCACCAGTCCGCGCGGTACGTCGAGGTTGGGCGCGGCGGAATTCATCATGATCCCGATGGGCAGTGCCAGACTCTCGAAGCCGCCCCAGGAGACCGCGATGCCGAACAACCGCAGCGCGTCGATGAAACGCCGGATGCGGGCTTCGTCGAAATCCAGCTCGATGGAAAACAGGCCGCTCGAGCCGCGCATCTGCGAGCGGAACAGATCGTGCTGCGCGTGCGACTCCAGAGCCGGATGAAAGACGCGTTTGACTTCTGGGCGCGTTTCACACCAGCGCGCAATCTCGAGGGCGCTCC
>CAXTKV010000289.1:0-4355 GCA_964244895.1 uncultured Deinococcales bacterium | reverse complement strand
GCTGGCGCGGCGTTGATGCGATCCTCGAGCGCCTTCAAGCGGGCGTCGAGCGCGGAGAGTTGCGTGTCCTGCCCGGCGTCGGCCTTGCTGGTATCGGGCTGGGCGGCGGGACGGTTCTCGAGGGCTTTGATGCGCGCCTCGAGTTCCGGGCTGATGCCGGTCGCTGCGGCGGGTGCGGCGGCAACCTTGTCCTCGAGCGCCTTGAGTCGCGCTTCGAGTTCGGGGCTGACGGTGGGCGCGGCGGGCGTACCGAGGGTCTTGACCTGATCCTCGAGGGCCTTGATGCGCGCGTCCACGTCGGGGCTGGTGGTCGGGGCGGAGGTGGTCGGAGCCGGGGCTGCCTGGAGCGTTTTGACCTGATCTTCCAGCGCCTTGATGCGGGCGTCCGTGTCGGTGCTGGTCGTGGCTGGGGCGGGCGCACCGAGGGTCTTGACCTGATCCTCGAGGACTTTCAGGCGGTTGGCGCTGTCGGTGTTGCCGGTCTCGAGCGTGCCGAGTCTGGTCTCCACTTGCGTCAGTTCGCCTTTGACCTCGTCGATGCCTTTGGTGATCATCGCCGTGGCCGCCGGGTCCATGCCCTGCATCTTGCCGGACTGGAGCAGGCGGTAGAAGATCGTGGCCGCCTCGTAGCGCGTCAGGTTGCGTTGACCCTGGAAGGTCTGGTCGGGGTATCCCTGAATCAGACCCTGCTCCGTGACGTAGGACACGGCCTGAGTAGCCCAGTGACCGGCGGGAATATCCCTGAATGCCGCCTGCTGCACGGCGCTGTAGGCGAGTCCGATCACGGGCGCGGCGATGAACAAGCTGGCGATGATGGTTCCGGTCCTTAACCTTTGACTCATGAAGACCTCCTGGTTGCTTTGCACAACCCCTGGACGCTAAGCGTGACAGTTGAGTGCGAGCTGATAAAACACCATGATAACCGTGAGTAGCCCGCTGATTCTCATGATAAGTTCTCAATAACACGTGTGATTCCTTAATAACTTAGTTAGATGATAGAAGCATTGATGTTTGTGAGATTTTCGACTTTGGTTTGGCCGTTTCTGGGGATTGACCGACAATATTGCGGGAACCGCTTCTTTGATTGTCCTTTAAAAACGCGCAATAACACGACCTCGAAGTCACTTCGGGCGCGGTGGTCAACGACCGAGTGGCGGGACGCGCGCGAGCCTGATTCCCGGCTCCAGATTTCGCCTTGGAATTTTGCTTTGGACAGCTCGGTCTGTCTGTAGCGAAATCAATACGCCATTTGTACGAGCTTTTCTGGGATGTCTTCTTGGATAATTCTGTTAAAATCAGAATATGAAATCGAGCTTTCACAAGATCGAACCGATCTCGAGTCACGGCATTCAGCTCGTCTGCCCGCACTGCCGGGGCAGGCTCGCTCTGGTGGATATCAAAGACGGCGATCAGGCCTACTGGTGCCACCGTTGCGAGGTCGGCTGGCGCGCCGGGCACCTGCCGGACGGCGCACGGTTGGATCGCCGCAAGCTCCTCGAGGTTTCCCCGAACGAGGACGACGGCGAACCGATGAGCGTGCTGAGGGCCTGAGCTTCAGGACTCTCGGGCGTGTTCGAGGGCGCTCGAGATCAGATCCTCGACGTGCGAATCGTTCAAGCGGTAGTACACGACCCGACCATCCTTGCGGTGCGCCACCAGGCGCGATTCGCGCAGCGAGCGCAGTTGGTGGCTGACGGCGGATTCGGACAGGCCGAGGCTGGCGGCGATGTCGCAGACGCAGAGTTCGACCGCGCCGAGGGCGCACAGAATGCGCAATCGGGTCGGGTCGGCCACGGCCTTCAGGAGTGCGCTGGCGGTCTCGATCAACGAGGTTTCCGGTAGGGTTCTGCGCGCGCGCGCGATGGCCTCCGGGTGGAGTTGCCGCACTTCGCAGAGCGCATCGTCGGGCAGGGTTGCGTTCATACGGTCAGTTTACCCACTCCTGCTGGCCGCGAATGTCTTCTGAAGATCGTCTGGGACGGCCTTTGCGCAAAGCGCGATTGTGCGTCTGGGACGGTGTCCAGGCGCAGATGCCCTCGCTCGAGCCGGGAACGGGATGGGATACATCTGAACGACGGCTCATATGTTAAGCTGCGTCGAAGGATCGCAGACGGAGGCGGCATGAGCCAGGGAAACCCGCAACATCCCACAGACCAGAACCCGAACGAACTCCGGTACTTCGTCGAGGGCATGGATTGCGCCAGCTGCGCCCGGAAAATCGAGGATCTGGTCAGCCGCACCCCCGGCGCGAGCGCTCCGAAAGTCAGTTTCAGCGCCCAGACCTTGCGTTTAGAGCTCGACGAAACCCGCACGCCGCGCGGCAAACTCGAGGCGAAGATCCGCGCGCTCGGATACGCTCCGAGCTTGCAAACGTCGAACTCGCAAGCCCCGAACGTGCAACCCGCCAGCCCAGCCGAGGGCGCTCTGGCAGAGCGGCCCGAGGCAGAGCGGCCCGAACCCGCTCACGTTCACACCGCCGAAGCCCACGCGCACGAACCCGATCATCGCTCGAGCCACGAGCACGGCGGTCACGAGCACGCCGAAGCGCTCGAGGATGGCAGGCCCTGGTACGCCGGGCGTCAAGCGCAACTCGTGCTGCTGACTGGGGCGCTCCTGGTGGCGGCCTGGATTTTCGGTCAATTCAAACCCGCCTTCGCGACCTGGGGTTACATCGCCGCGACCGTACTCGGCGTCCTCCCGCTGGCGCGGCGCGCCCTGGTCAGCGCGAGCTTCGGCAACCCGTGGACGATCGAAATGCTCGTGACCATCGCCGCAATCGGAGCGATTGCCATCAACGAAGCTCCAGAGGCCGCCGTGGTCGTGTTCTTTTTCATGATCGGGGAACTTCTGGAGAGCATCGCGGCGGGACAGGCTCGCTCCGGCATTAAATCGCTGGCGGCGCTAACGCCAAAAACCGCGCTGTTGCTCGAGGGCGCGGTGGTGCGCGAGGTTCCGGCGGACAGTTTGCGGATCGGTCAGATCGTGCGCGTCACGCCCGGAGCGCGCGTTCCCGCCGATGGCACGATCGTCGCGGGTTCCTCGAGCCTGGATGATTCGCCCGTCACGGGCGAAAGCGTCCCGGTTAACAAAAATCCGGGCGATCCCGTCTTTGCGGGCTCGATCAACACCGACGGCGGTCTGGAAGTCAGGGTGGACAAATCCGCCAGCGACAACACGATCGCCCGGATCATCAAGCTCGTCGAGGAAGCCGAGGACGGCAAAGGGCAGACGGCGCGCCTGATTGACCGCTTCAGCCGCTACTGGACGCCGGGCGTGTTCCTGGTTAGCGCGCTGGTGGCGGTAATTCCACCGCTGTTCGGTGGCGCGTGGCACGACTGGATTTACAAGGGCGTCAGCCTGCTGCTGATCGGCTGTCCGTGCGCGCTGGTGCTGTCCGTGCCCGCCGCGATCACCTCGGGGCTGTCGGCTGGGGCGCGGCGCGGCATCCTGATCAAGGGCGGCGGCGCGCTGGAAATCATCGGCGGCGTCAAGACCATCGCCTTCGACAAGACGGGAACCTTGAGCGCCGGGAAGCCGCGCGTGACCGACGTGATTGCCCTCATTGAAGCCGAAAACACCGTCCAGGACGCAAATTTGGTATCGCGTGCTGAACAGTCTCGTGAGCTGAGCGTCCTGCGCCTCGCGGCAGCCGTGGAATCCGGCTCCTCGCACCCGCTCGCGAGAGCCATCACCGAGCAAGCGCGTGAACGCTCGATCGAGCTCCCCGCCGTCACCGACGCGCGCGCCATCCAGGGGAAAGCGGCGCTCGGCACGGTGGAAGGGCGAAACCTGACCGTCGGTTCCCCGAGTTACGCCAGCCAGACCGCTGCGCTTTCGGTCGGTGTCTCGAGCCAGATTGCAGCCCTCGAAGAATCCGGCAAGACCGTCGTGGTGCTGCTGGATGGTGCGCTCGCCCTCGGTTTGATCGCCATCCGCGACGAGGCCAGACCCGACGCCCGCGAGGCGGTACTTCGGTTGCGCGAGATGGGCGTCGAGAGCCTGATGCTGACCGGTGACAACGCCCGCACGGGCGCAGCCATCGCGAAAAACCTGGGATTGGATGTCCGCGCGCAACTGATGCCGGAAGACAAGCTCAAGATCATCTCCGAACTGAAATTGCGCGGGTCAGTCGCCATGATCGGCGATGGCATCAACGACGCACCCGCCCTGGCCGCCGCCGATGTCGGCATCGCCATGGGGAGTGGCACGGACGTGGCGCTCGAGACTGCCGACGCCGCGCTGCTCCAAAATCGCGTCATGGGCGCGGTCGAGCTGGTGCAACTCTCACGCGCCACCATGTCCAACATCCGGCAAAACATCGGCTTCGCGCTCGGACTGAAGGCGGTCTTTCTGGT
>CAXTKV010000288.1:0-4370 GCA_964244895.1 uncultured Deinococcales bacterium | reverse complement strand
CTTCCAGAGCGCCGAGGGTGCGCTCCACACCTTCGAGGTCGGCAACATGACTGTGCTCGTCGAGCAGGGGCCGCGCGCGCTCCTGGCGGGCGCGGTGCGCGGCACGCCACCGAAAGACCTCTCCAACCTCTTCCAGGATGCCCTGGAGGCGATTCACCTGCGCTTCAACGAACCCCTCGAAGACTTCAAGGGCGACGATGCGGCCTTCGAAGCCTCCGAACCGATTTTAGAATCGTGCCTCGAGTCGCGCTTCAGATCGGACGAACAGCGCGAACGGGCGCGGGTCGTGGCCCAGAAGAAACCCGTCCGGCGCGCACCGGGTTGGTTGCTGTGGCTGGGTGGGCTGGCGGTGCTGGCCGGGTTGATCGCCTGGATCGCGACCGGCAGGCTCGAGGCGAACCGCTGGAACGCGTATCTGGATCGCGTGCGCGCCCAACCCGGCCTGGTCGTGGTCAGCGAAGGGTGGCGCGATGGCGAGAGGTACGTGGCCGGATTGCGCGACCCGCTGGCGGTCGACCCGAACGGTCTTCTGACGGCATCGGGATTGCGCGCGCCTGACGTGCGCACGACCTGGACGCCCTATCAGGCGCTTGACCCTCAGTTCGTGCTGCAACGCGCCACGCGTGCGCTCGAACCGCCCGCCACGGTCTCGCTCGAGCTGAAGAATGGCGTGCTGATCGCGTCCGGAGTCGCGACTCGGGCGTGGGTCGCGATGGCGCGCAACCTGTCCCGCGCCATCGCGGGCGTGACGGAACTCGACGATCGCGGTATCGTGACGGGAACGCGATGAAAACCCTGTCTCAGACGATGTCGTCACCCTCAGAACCGACCAGCGGGGCTTGTGTGGCGGCTTGCGCTCTCGAGCAATTCCGTCAGCTCGTCGGTACGAGAACGCCCGAGGCTCGCTTCCGGTGGCGCTCAGGTTCCGTGCGGTGCGCGCGGTGATTCAGAAAAAAGTCTGCCTGCTCGGGGCCTCGGCGGTCGGCAAGACCAGCCTCGTCTCGCGCTACGTGCGGAGCATCTTCAACGACCGCTACCTGACGACCGTCGGCGTCAAGATCGATCAGAAACCCGTCAGCACGCCCTTCGGCGAGGTCAAACTGGTGATCTGGGACTTGAACGGCGAGGATCAATTTCAGCCCGTGCAAACCTCGTATTTGCGCGGCCTGTCGGGGTATCTGCTGGTGGCCGATGGCACGCGGCGCGCAACCCTCGAGACGGCGCTGGAGCTTCACCGGCGCGTGGTGGATCAGTTCGGCGCGTTGCCGCACCTGTTGATCCTCAACAAGCTCGATCTGATCACGGAATGGGATCTCGAGGCGGAAACCGAGGCGGGATTGGCCGCCGCCGGAACGCCGATCCTCCGCACCAGCGCCCGAAGTGGTGACGGCGTCGAGGACGCGTTCTGTCGACTCGCGGCTCGAACGCTGGAAACGTGAAAGCGCCGTCTGACACGCGAATCGTCTCGGGAACACCGTCTGGCACGGTGCTTCTTCGTCCTTCCGCCTCGTGTCGAGGTCGCTCGAGCGCGGGTGGGGGCGCAGCCGAATTCGCGTCGGGCGAGACGCAAACGTGAACTCCGATCTGGCGGCGTCCGTGCTCTCGCAGGGCGGAATCGCCGTGTTTCAACGGGATGCAAACGGTGAACTGCGCGCCAGCTTCCCGCCACCCGCCTGGCTCGCGCAACTGCTGCCGGACGGCCCGGAAGGAGCCGTCTCGCTCGAGGCGAGCCCTTTTCTGGAAAACTTTCTGATCGACGCCGAAGATTTCTGGTCGCGCCGCGCGACCGACGCCGCCTTTGAAACCGCCCGCGTCAAATCCGGCCCGTGGATCGAAGTGGATCAGGATGGCACTGAACACCCGCTCGAGGCCAGCGCGCTGGTGGTGGACGGCCAATGCGTGCTGCTGATTGAACGCATCCAGGCGAGCTTCACGGAACGCGTCAACCTGCTGCAACAGGCCCGCGAGCAACACCTGGCGCTCGGGCAACTCGGCAAGGAAATGCGCGCCATGACCGCGCGCGGACAGGACTTGCAGCGCGCCATTTCCGGCTTGGAGCGAACGCTGGCGCACGCCCCGGCCAGCCTGATGACGATTGACCCGAACGGCGTGATCCGGGTGGCCTCCGGCGACGACCTCGAGCGGCTCGACCCGCTCGAGCGCGGCCTGATCGGACGCCCGATGCTCGAGGTCTTCGAGAACCACGAGATCGTTCGAGATCACGTCCAGCGGGCTTTAATCGGCGCGACCATCGAGGCCGACGAAACCATCTTCGACCGCAGCTACGAGGTGCGCTACACCCCGATATTCGACGCATCGGGTGCGTTCAGCGGCGCGATGCGCTTCGCCTACGACGTGACCGAGCGCGAGGCCGCCGAAGCTTTGATGCTCACGGCCAAAGACGAAGCCGAACGCGCCGTGGCCGCCAAAACGGAGTTCGTGGCCCACATGAGCCACGAACTGCGCACGCCCCTGACCTCCGTGATCGGCTTCGCGGAAGTGCTGTACTACGGCATGGCCGGGCCGGTGTCGGACGTGCAACGCCAGTATCTGTCGCACATCCAGCACAGCGGCGAGCACCTGTTATCCTTGATCAACGACATCCTGGATTTGTCGCGCATCGAGAGTGGAACCCTCGAGATGCAGTTTCAAACCGTCAGTGTCGCGGAACTGGTCGAATCTTCGCTGCGCTTGATCCGCAACCGCGCTGAACGCGCCTCGATCAAGCTTTCCGCCCGAATCAATTCCAGCCTGCGCGTGCGCGGCGACGAACGCAAACTGCGCCAGGTGATGCTGAATTTGCTCTCCAACGCCGTCAAATTCACGCCGGAGCGCGGACGCGTCACCGTCAAAGCGGTAGCCGAACGCGATACCATCGAAATCAGCGTCACCGACACGGGGATCGGCATTTCACCCGAAGACCAACGCCGCCTGTTCCGCCCGTTCTCGCGGGTCGGATCTCTGTCTGACGAACGCGAAGGAACCGGTCTGGGTCTGGTCATCACGCGCCGCATGATCGAACTGCACGGCGGTTCGATCGGTCTTGAAAGCCAGATCGGGAAAGGCAGTACGTTCACCGTGCGGCTTCCCCGCGCCCGTCGCTGACGTTATTCTCTGGCGATCAGCGCCAGCGTTCTTGGTCGAGGGCGTCACGAGGCAACCGCAGGTCGCAGACTCGCCCTGTCGTGAACCTGCAATGCGTGTGGCTCGCCACAAACCAGGCTCGAGCCCACAGGAAGACCGTCCAGCACGGTGTTCTCGAGAATTCGAAATTCGCGTGCTGGACGGTCTTCTGAATCCGTCCGTTCAGGATGCTGTCTTCTGCGCGGCTTTCTCCAGGCAGACATCTTTGATGCCTTTGGTCAGGGCCACGACCTGATTTTCCAGAATCTTGGACAGCATCTTGTTCAACAGCGCACCGATCAACGGCAGGTTCAACTCCCAGTCCAGCACAATCGTGAACTCTGTGCCGCCGGGCACTTCCTTGAACAGATACTGACCTTCATATTTGTCGAAATCGCCCTCGCGCTGCTTGAAATGGTTGTAGAACGTGGCGTCGTCCCAGTCCTCTTCTTCGGTGTACACGATTTTCTTGCCCAGCGCGACGAACACGAATTTCGTGACGGAACGCGTTTTCGTGGTCTCGAGCGCCGTGATCTCGCGGGCGTCGGGCAAGTGAGGCAAGAGCGCCTCGACATCGCGGGAGCCCTCGTAGACCTCGCGGATCGGCAGGGGAATCAGGATCGAAGCGGTGGTTCTGGGCATTTATTCCTCCAGATGTTCGTCTTCTGCGGTCGCGTTCAGACGCAGCTCGCGCAGCACTTCCTGAATCGTGCGGCCATCGAAGCCGCGACGGGCCAGAAAAGCATACGCTTTCGCGTAGGCTCGCTCACCGACCCATTTGTTGCGGTGGCGCGCGGCCATCGCGCGGGCGGCTTCCAGGTCGGTGTCGGGCTCGCGCGTGGTCATGGCGTCCTCGATCACGGCGCTCTGTAGGCCGCGCATTTTGAGTTTCATGCGGATCAACCGTGACCCCACGCCCGTTTCCCTGGCGGCCCGTTCGGCCAGCGCCGCGTCGTCCACGAAGCGGTACTCGCGCAGGCGCTCGAGCGTGACCGCGATCACGTCCGGGTTGGCGTTTCGCGCCTTCAATTTTTTCTCGAGTTCCTGTTCCGTCAATGCCCGCTGCGACAGGGCGCGCACGGCGTAGGCGAAGGCTCCGCTTTCGTCGAGCGGTTTCGTATCGTTAATTTTTCGCCTCGAGTACATTTAATACTTTCATCCTATGTGAAAAAATCGTGGAAAATAGATAATTATTTCATTTTTTGTAATTCACAGTAGCCATTCCCATCTTCTAAATCGCCAATCAA
>CAXTKV010000287.1:0-4381 GCA_964244895.1 uncultured Deinococcales bacterium | reverse complement strand
GCGGCTTCACGGCGCAATCCGAATCGGACTTGCGACTGGCCATCGACTGGCCCGTCTTTTACTGGTTGCCCGCCGACATCTTCGGCCCCGGCAAGGTGCTGGTCTTCTCCGAGGTGCGCGAGAAGGACGGCAGCGCGTATTCAGCCGACATGCGCGCCCGCCTGAAGGATTTCACCGAGCAACTTCACAAGAAAGACGGCATTACCGCCAACGTCGCCACCGAAATCGAGGGCTTCTTGTTCAAGGGCCGCGACGCGGAACGCCACTACTTTCAGACGGGATCTTTCGAGTACGCCTCGGAGGGCGGCTACTACAACTCCCTGCCCGGCGACGTGCTGCGCCTCTACATTGACGCCGCCGCCGAAGTGCAGCGCGCCATGGGCTTCCAGAACGAAAAGGATCACCCGGAAGTCGCGCCCAGCCAGTTCGAGATGAACTTCTCTTACGCCGAAGCCAGCGTCGCCGCCGATCAGGTGCAGCTCTACAAGTTGCTGTCCCGTCAGGTCGCGGCCCGCATGGACATGACCGCCAGCTTCCTGCCGAAGCCCGTGATCGGCGTCAACGGCAGCGGTATGCACACCAACATGAGCCTGTCCAAGAAGGGCAAGAACATGATGTACGACGCCAAGGGCCGCGAGGGCCTGTCGACCTTCGGCTGGGAGTTCATCGACCGCATCCTGACGAGCGCCCTGGATTTGTGCCTGGTGCTGAATTCCAGCGTCAACGCCTACCGCCGCCTCGATCCGCATTTCGAGGCTCCGAACCAGATCAAGGCTTCCGCCGTGGATCGCGGCAGCATGGTGCGCGTGCCGATCGGCAACGAGAAATCCGCCCGCGTCGAGGTTCGTTCGGTCGCGCCGGACGCCAACCCCTACCTGACGTTCTATTCGTTGTTCAACACCGGCATCAACGGCCCCTTGGACGAGCGCAAGGCCAACAGCAAATCCCGCTACCTGCCGGACAACATCTACGACGCGATTTCCTCTTTCGAGAAGAGCAAGTACATCGCGGGGCTGTTGGGCGCGGACGAGCAAGCCAAATTTGCCGACCTGAAGCGCATGCAGGCCGATCGTTGCGCCAAGCAGCTCGGCGCGATCATCAAGATCCCAGAAATTCAGTTCCACCACGAGGTCACGAACCAGTTCCTGTGGTCGAAGTTTTAAGGGCGGTCAGAAGTCAGGAACGGCGGGCCGAAAGGCTCGCCGTTTTCGTGGTATTCGAGTGACTTTCCTGCAAAACGAAGTCACTCGAACAATCCGTGCCATCTCGTAGGGGCGAATCTTGTATTCGCTTACGCGCGGTAACGATCCCTCCAGATCGAGACGCTTTCGCATGAACACCGTCCCACACGCATTCTGGATTTCGTGTGTGGGACGGTATTCGTCGTGAACGCTCCTTAAAATTTCGGCTGACTGACGATGCTCACCAGCACGCCGTTGATGTCGCGCACCCTCGAGACGGTCTGGCCCCACGGCATGACCTTCGGCTGCACGACGGGAACAGCTCCAGCGTCAGTGGCCTTCGCAAAATCGCGTTGAACGTCCTCGCTGATGAATGAAATTTGGATACCTGCCGGGTCTTTGCTCGGGTCGTTCTCGGTGAAGTTGACCACCCCATTCAACTCGTGCCGTTCGTTGCTGTACGCGCCGAATGCGAGCGAGACTTCGCCAGTGTTCATCTGCGCAAAGACGGGTGTGACGGCTTGCGCCTCGATTCCAAAGGCGTTCTGGTAGAACTCTACGGTTTTGGTGATGTCTGCAACGAAAATGATCGTGTATCCGAATTTCATGGTGTTCCTCCTGGGTCTCGAGCGGGCCGCTCGGCGTGGGGCGGAAATTAGTACATCTCCTGATGATAAATTAATTAACTATATAGGCAAAAAACGATCATTCGGCACTCAGCGCGGGCAATCTGCGCTGAATCTTCTCGAGCAGGGCGCACAACAGGACGCGTTCGACCTCGGTGAGGCTGGACATCAGTTTCGCGGTGCGTCGGTAGTGCTCCGGCATCAACGCCTCGAGCAATTCGTCGCCCTGAGCGGTGAGTTGAATCACCTGCATCCGTCGGTCGCTCGGGTCGTCAGTGCGTTCGACTAGACCGGACGCCTCGAGTCCATCAATGATTCCTGTCACGGCGGCCCGGCTGACACCGATGCGATCTGCAAGTGCCGACGGCGCGAACGCCTGTCGCGGTCGCTCGTTCAAGACGGCGAGCACGGTGAACTTGCCATCGGAGAGTTTGTAACGGTTGAAGAAGGCCGTGTACGCGTTCGACACGTTCTTGGAGGTCAGTAAAAACTGCATCACGGTTTCGATGGCGCTGAGATCCATCTCCGGGTATTCGGCGGCGATGCGCTCGTTGGTTTCGCGCTCGGGAAGTTTGTTGAGAAGAAAAGGTTGCGCCACCTCGATTCGCTCCTTCGTCGATTGATCGTAAACCAATTAATCATAATCCGTCAATGCCCGACCTGTATCTCGAGCAAAGACTGCTCGGCACGGTTTTTTTCGATAACATGAAGAACACCGTCTGGGACAGTATTTATCGAGACTCGAAAATATGTGTGCGGGACGGTGTTCCCGGTCGTTAATCGGCCTGGGCACTCGAGATCACGGCCTCGATCTCGGTGCGGGTGGTTTCGCGGTGCGTCCCGAAAGAAAACGCGGACGCCGATTGAGGCTCGAAGGGCTCTCGCGCCGTGAAATGAAGCTCACTGACGCCGGACTCGAGCAGCACGCGCTTGACGTTGTGCGCCCGGATGCCGCCGCCCGCCACGATCGCGATTCGATCACCGGCCCGCTCGACCAGCGCGCGGATCAACGCTGCACCGTCGAGCGCGCTGGGTTTCTGTCCGCTCGTCAGCAAGCGGTCTACACCCAGTTCGATCAATTGCTCGAGCGCGCCCATCGGGTCGCGGCACACATCGAAAGCCCGGTGATAGGTCGCGCTCATCGGCCTGGACGCCTCGATCAGCGTTCGCGTGCGCTCGAGGTCGAGGTTCCCATCCGGCTCGAGCGCGCCGAGTACCGCGCCCGACGCACCCGCATTTTTGATCGCCTCGAGATCGCGCAGCATGACTTCGGTTTCCGCGCTCGAGTACGCGAAATCCCCGGCTCTGGGCCGCACCAGGACGTGAACTGGAATTCCGACCCCGCACACCAGCTCAATCAGGCCGACGCTGGGTGTCACGCCACCCTCGGATAAGTTCGCGCACAGTTCGATGCGGTCGGCTCCGGCGTTCCTGGCGGCGATCACGCCTGAGAGCGAATCGGTGCAGACCTCGAAGATCGGCATGGTTCAGGATACGGCCAAAGAAGAACACCGTCCCAGACGGTGTTCTTTGAGCATCCAAAAATGCGTGCTGGACGGTGTTCTTAAGTTACGCTCTTGATCCTCGCCGCCAGCATCTCCAGGGCGGGTTCGTTCAAGCCGCCGTGCGGGATGATCACGTCGGCGTAGCGCTTGGTGGGTTCCGTGAATTGCAGGTGGCTGGGGCGCACGCTCTCGAGGTACTGGTGAATCACGCTCTCCGGCGTCCTGCCGCGCTCGCGCACGTCGCGCTGCAAACGGCGGATGAAACGCACGTCCGGGTCGGCATCGACGAAGATTTTCAGATCGAACAACGCCCGCAATCTCGGGTCGTACAACGCCAAAATGCCTTCCAGGACGATGATCGGCGCGGGCAGGATGGCGAGCGTCGCGCTGGAACGCGTGTCGTTGGTGAAATCGTAGATCGGGCTGTAAATCGGCTCGCCATCGATCAGCGCTGCGACGTGCGCAATCAACAACTCCCAATCGAAGGACTCCGGGTGGTCGTAATTGGTTTCGCGGCGCTCCTCGGGCGGCAGGTGCGTCTGGTCGCGGTAGTACGAATCCTGCGCGATGGTCGCCACGCTGCCCACCCCGGCAGCCTCGAGCACTTTTTCGGTCACGGTCGTCTTGCCGGAGCCCGTGCCGCCCGCCACGCCGATCACGAAGGGCGGACGAATCTTGGTGAGCGCGCTGGTGGTCGGAATCGTCATGGGGTGCTCCGTGAAATCGAAGGCTCGAGCCTGAAGGGTCGCCTGAACCGCGTTCCGGTCTTCTCGAGCGAGGAAATTTTAACCCGTGCGCTTCCCGGTGCGGAAACCCGTATCCCGGTGCGGAAACCCGTGCGTATCCCGGTGCGGAAACCCGTGCGTTTCCCGGCACGCAATCGAGCCGTTCGCGCCGGAAGCTCAAACGAGAAAGGTAGCACAATCGCGCCTTGAAGAAAAGATGCGTCAAAGGTAAACTGATCAAAATACCCGCCCGGCGTTCAAGCTCGCCGGGCGCGCTCGTCAGAACGGTTATTTCGCGGGTTTTTGTCAGGCAGGGGTTCCGTCAGGACAGTCTCGGGGTGACG
>CAXTKV010000286.1:0-4439 GCA_964244895.1 uncultured Deinococcales bacterium | reverse complement strand
TTCAAATCGAGGGACGCGACCTTGAGCTGGTGAAGATGGACGACTCCACGTTGAACTCTAGTTCCCGACAAACCCTCTCGAGCGCCTTGACGCGCAAACTTTCAGCCTCGAGCGTGTTGTTCGCCCAGGCGGCGAAGGCGGAAACCGTGTGCTCGAGGTTGAACGATGCTCATTCGTGGGCGTTCTGGTTCAGCCAGTACCGCCAGGCTGGGGAGAACGACGGGCACGTGTGGGCGGCGGTGGGCAGGGTCTTGAGAAACGGGAGCGGGGAGAGTTGAGGCGGGTGACGGCGGCGGAGTACGCGGTCGGCGTGCTGAGGAAAGGGGGGGTGGTCACGGCCTAGTTCGAAGACTTAAAAAGCGTGGCTGACGGATTGCCAGTGGATATCAAGGGAGCTTAAGCGTTCAATCTTGGAACGTTCTGGCCTGAAATGCACTTCCAGGGCAGCGAATGCCTTGACCTTGCCGTAACGTCAAACTGTACACTCCAACGCGACGCAAGGAGCAGGATTATGTTTCGAATCGGCGAATTCTCGATCATTGCCCAGGTCTCGGGCCGCTTGCTGCGCTACTACGACGAGATCGGACTCTTGGCCCCCGAGTTCACTGACGCGCAGACGGGCTACCGCTATTACAGCGCACGGCAACTGCCCCGGCTGAACCGCATTCTGGCGTCAAAGGAACTGGGCTTTTCGCTCGAGCAGATCGCCCGGCTGCTCGAGCACGACATCTCCGCCGACGAACTTCGCGGGATGCTAACCCTTCGCAAAGCCCAGATCGAGCAATCGGTTCACGAGGAGACCGAGCGCCTGCGCGTGGTCGAATCGCGGTTGCAACAGATCGAGGCGCACGGCTTGATCCCAGAACCCGATGTCGTCCTCAAATCCGTCCCGGCCCAGCGTTTCCTGTCGCTGCGCGAGGTGCTGCCCGGCATGGATGCGGTGCGGAGGCGCGTGCAAAACATCTACGCCATCGTTCCCGCCGCGCTCGGGGTGATCCACCTCGGTCACATCGCGGTGGTGATCCACTCTTCGCTGTTCGACTCGGAGGCGTTCGACCTCGAGATCGGCTACCTCCTCTCTGGAAAAGCCCCCGAGTCTGTTCGACTTTCCGAAGATCGCGTGCTGACGCAGCGCGAACTGCCCGCCGTCGAAACGATGGCAACGCTCGTTCACGTCGGGCCGATCAACGAAACCCACCGGGAATACGGCGTGCTCGGCGGTTGGCTCGAGCAGAACGACTGGCGGATCGTCGGGACGGGCCGGGAAATCCTGATGCAACTCCCGCTTCAGAGCAAAGAGGCCGAAGCGGTGGTCGAGATTCAACTGCCCGTTCGCAAGCTTGGCTGAAAATCAGGGGCTTGACTTTGACGTTACGTCAAATCCTAGGGTGTTCTTAGCTTCGGATGGAAGAAGCCAACAGCACGAGCAAACCCAACATGTTTGTGCGTTGAGGTCCATTCAGGTCAGAGGAGCCCCATGAACCCCATCGAGATTCTGACCAACCGCAACCGCGACTTTGCCGCCCACCAATTCGCCGAGGGTCTGACCCTCATGCCAAAGCTCAAAACCATGATCATCGGCTGCGCCGACCCGCGCGTGGACCCAGCCCACGTCCTCGGCCTCGAACCCGGCGAGACCGCCGTGATCCGCAACGTCGGCGGTCGCGTTACCCCATCTGCCTTGCGCGAGATGGCGATGCTCCAAGCGGTCGGTCGCGCCGGGGGGGGCGGGTCTGGGGGTCGGTTCGACATCATCGTCCTGCACCACACCGATTGCGGCATCACCCGGCTCGAGGGCAGGCGGGATATGCTCGCCAACTTCTTTGAGATTGACGAGCAGGCGCTGACGAGCAAGGCCGTCAGCGACCCACGGGCGTCCGTCGTTGTGGATGTCATGGCGCTGAGGGCGAGCCCACTGCCGCCCAGCTGGGTTGTCTCGGGAATGGTCTACGATGTGAAAACGGGGTTGGTCGAGACTGTTGTGCCGCCCGAATCGACCCGATAACAGATCGATCGTCTCAAGCCGCAGGGCGTGAGCCTGATGCGGGTTCGTTCACTGATGTGAACGGCACGAGACGACATGCGTCGCATCGGTACACAGGCGGGCAGGAATTCGGGTGGCGTCCGAGCTACTGATAAAGGAGATTCGACATGATTCAAACGGCATCAGCGGTCGCTGCTCGAGGTGATTCCTTCGTCGAGTCGTGGTTCGGTGGTGGAGAACGTATCGGCTACGATCCCGCCGCCAAGACCTTAGACGGCACAAACGCCGCCCCACACCGCGTGTTCGTTCGACGTGAGGGCGATCTCACTCACGCGGTCAGCTTCCTGCCCGGCTTTCCCGACGGGTCTATCGGCTGGGCCAAAGTCTCGCCTTTCTTGCCCAACGCTGCCGACATGCCGAAGCTGTTCGTCGAGTACCTCGGCATGGGCGACTCCGACAAGCCGAAGCGCTACCGCTACTCGACCGCCGAGCGTACCGACCTCGCAGAAGCGTTGTGGCGCGACCTCGGCGTGAAGTCCACGACCCTGGTCGCCTTCGACTTCTCGTCGCTGGTGGTACTCGAACACCTGCGGCGACGCCTCGAGCGGGCCGAGCGCGGCGAACCCGCTGGCGGCCCCGAGATTCGCGGCGTGTTCATCTTCAATGGCGGGTTATTCACCGACGGTCACTCGCACCCATGGTTCACGACGCCGGTTCTGAGCTTGCCAGGCGGCGGAGTAGCCCCTTGGCTCGCCAAGCGCTCGCTTTTCGTCTTCAAGCAGCTGGCTGCAGTGATGTGGTCCAAAGGCTACCGCGTGCAGGACGATGAGGTGCGCCATCTCTACGAGGCGATGAACCGGCATGACGGGTTGTCTTACCTCAGCCGTGCAGCGGGGTTCGTTGCGGACCACAAAGCGGAGCGAGACCGACTCGACTTCGGAAGGCTCTACGAGGCGTACCGCGAGCAATTCCCGTTCCTGGTTGGTGGCAGCACCGAAGACCCATTCGAGCCGCGTCAAGTCAGGTTCTCGGAGGAACGGCTCGGGAAGTATGGGCTGAGGATCGAACGCCTGCCAGGCGGACACCTGACCACCAACGAACAGCCTGAAGCAGTCGCCGAGCTGGTCGTGGACTTCGAACGGCGGGTGGAAGAGTACGCATGAGCGCTACCTTGCTTCCGGTGATTTTAGGTTCAAACCTTGTGCCTTTATAGAAGTAATCGGCTCTCAAGGGTCCTACTTTGATCAGACCGATCAAACCTGCAGGAACCCGCATCTTGTTATTGCGCCTTGCAGAGCCCTACTGCACATTTTGAACCTTCGTCTTCTTCGTGGAGACCGCACCGTTCTGCGCTAAAACGCCATCGACTCAACGTCGAGTGAATAGTTGGTGCTGCTGGCCTCCCTCACTCTTGACCGCGTGCCGGGCGGTCTCGGTGGCGGTCAAGACCACTCCGGCTCCCACCGTTTTTCCACACAGGACCGAACTGTGTGAAAACAACGGTGAAGACCTCCGGGTGTTGACAACGCGGCACTGGCTTTGAAGTGACGGTGAAAGGCAGGAAGGTAGGCCAGCAAAAGCCAGGCCGAGAAAGGAGAAGCGGCGACTCGTAAGAATCGCACGCACGAACACAAAGGAAACGCTCAAGAGTCTCACCTCTCGAGCGTTTCAAACCATTCCATCTCTGCCGAGAAGGAGGGCGGTATGCCCGAGGTCAGTGTAAACCAAATCGATGCTTTGTGGATCAACGCTGAAGCCAACGCGCTCGAGGTCATGGCGGATTCCTACGACGACTGGGAAGCCTGGTTACTCGCCTTCGAGGATGACCATGACGACCCACCGCCCACCGCCCCAGCTCGAGTGATTGCACTTGACCCGTGGGACGAGATGGACGAAGGGAGGGCCGCGTGATGCGGCTTTCTCTCGTTCAAACCCTCGAGACGAAACTCGTGTACGAATTGCAACCCGGCCACATCAAGGGTTGGGAGCGCGTCGAACTCAAGCGAACCAGCGCCGGACTGCGAATTCTCGAGTTCGGTCACAACTACCGTTCCGATCTCGAGCCGACGTGGTTCGTGCTGGACGGTCTCGAGCGAGCCTTGAAGCGCATCACGCCCGCGCAGATCGCCAGGGGTGAGGCACGCATCGGGCTTCGGGGCTTGCGGGTGCTCGAGCGGTTGCTGTCCAAATCCGAGTTCAAGGTTCTCGAGATCGCCGCTGTGCGCGGCAAAAAGGAGGTGAGAGCATGAAGATTCCGGACGACGCGCTCGAGGGCATCCCGGCCTTGTACGCGACCGAGCACGAGAAGGACCCTCTGGTGTACGCACGGTTCATGCACCCGCGCTCGGATTGGGTCTGGTTCGTGACGGAATTTGATGGCTCGAGCACCTTCTTTGGGCTGGTCTCGGGCTTCGAGGTTGAACTCGGCTACTTCAACAAATCCGAACTCGAGGCG
>CAXTKV010000285.1:0-4493 GCA_964244895.1 uncultured Deinococcales bacterium | reverse complement strand
TTCGAGGTCAGCATCATGGCTCGAGTCTTGCGGGTCAGCACCAGCGGGTTTTACGCCTGGCTCAAACGACCCGTTTCCATTCGAGACCTGGAGAACACCGTGCTTCTCGAGGAAATCACTGCTGTTCATCAAGCTTCTCGAGGTTCCTACGGCAGTCCTCGAGTCACGGCTGCCTTGCACCGGCGTGGTTCTCGAGCGTTCAGGCATCGCGTGGCTCGGTTGATGCGTGCGGGTGGCTTGCGCGGTAAGCTGCACCGTAGACGACGCGTGAACACCACCAACAGCGTTCACAGCGAACCGAGGGCAGTCAATCGCTATTCACGCCATCGGTGGCTCTCCCGCAAGTCATGTGCAACCCGTCACGCCAGCAATACCCTGGCCCTCAACGAATCGAATTTTGCCCTGCCACACATGGATCTTTTGATCAGCTTCAAGCGCGTCACCTGACCTTCCGTCTGCCCGTTACTCCACGCCATCCTCAACCCAGCTACGACCGCCTCCAGATCACCTCGAATACCTTTGGCGAACCGGTCAATCTCGAGCACCCCGCAGGCATGCGCCTCCGCCAGCCAGGTCAGCAGCACGCGTTCAGCATCCGGCGATCGCGCCCGAACCAAGGCCCTAAACCGCCGCACCAAATCCAGCACCGTGCCCGCCACTGGCACTGTGAGAAGCAAGTACTCGAGCCGATCCAACTCCTCGGGGTTGAGCTTGTCCGGGTGGCGCAAAAACATCCACACGCCCTCCCGCGCTGAGTACCGCACCGCGTCTGGCCGGGTTTCTGACCTGACTCGCTGGGGCGTCAGCCTTCAAACCGGCTTTGTACAACGGGGCGAACCTGTACACGCTCGAGTGCGATCCTGCGAAGCCGCGCACCACGAGTTCCGCAAAAATCTGTTTGGTGTTCGCATCGTGATCGTCCAAGCGCGCCCTGAGGTACGGTGTGAACGCGACGAGTTGCCCACGCCCCGTGTGCGGGTAGCGCTTGTACTCGAGGGGTTTGCCCTCCTTCAGCCAACGCCCGACGGCACTCCGACCGATACCGCCGACGCGCCGGGCGATGGTGCGCTCGCTGTAGCCCTCGTCCTTGAGTTTGACGATGGTCTCGTAGCGCTCGAGGCGTCGCACATAGCGTTGAACGCGCTCGAGTTCAGCCTGCTCGTACGTGTTTCGAGCCTTTGGTGTGACTGGATCAGCGGCGGGATGTTCACCCACAGCGGTTCGTGCCGGATCGAGAGGGACTTTGAGATGCTTCCGATGGCGCTCGAGCCAGTCGCGCACCGCGTCACCCAGATTCTTGAGCAGATGCCAGCGATCCGCGACCTGAACAGCAATTGGTGCGCCGTCACTCGCACCCTGCGCGTAGATCGGGCTGCGATCCCGACTGATGATCTCGATACTAGGGTGGGTTTTCAACCAGGCAGCGAACGAGTTCGCATCCCGATCATCGAGCACGTCCAAGACGCGGTGTTTCTCGAGGTCGATCAGAATCGTACCGAAGGTCTTAGCGCGTTTGAACGAGAAGTCGTCCACGCCCAGAACTCGGGGCGCGTCTGGCGTGATGACCGGGAAAGCTCGGATCGAGCGCAGCAGCGTGTCGGCGCTGAGGGTCGTGTGGAGTTGACTGAGGAGCCTCGGGATCCCCGAGACGGAGCACGCGCGGGGCAATCCCCTGACGGTGCAGCAAACCGAGACCTGAGCCGTTGGTTGCGGCGAGTGGTGCTGCGCCGTTGCTCACACTTTCCCTGTAGCGCACGACGGCCTCACCGGCGCGAAAACTGGCGCCGGAGTGGGCGAGAAAGTTGAATTCCGGGATGAGCTGGCCCGCGATCGTTACGCGAGGTGGAGTGAAGGTGACGCCCGGCAAGCCGATGACGTAACCCCTGAGGGCGAACTCGCCCTGGTCGTCCAAGGTGACGAAGCCCGTGCTCGCCCGACCGTCGGCATCGGTGTAAACGAACGGTCGGGTGGGCGTTCCCAGGTCGCCCGCGAAGCTGACTCCAACCCCGGCGATCGGCGAACTCGCCGCGTCGAGGACTTGAACGCTCAGCGGCAGCCCGAGCGCCCCGCCGCCCGGCGGCACGAGCTGGAGGTCGCCCGAGGCTTTGAGGAGCCGAGCAAGCACCTGGAAGGGATGCGCTGATCGAGCCTCGTCGGAACCGACGCGAACGGTCACCGACGCACTCGCCGCGACGGGCGGGACGCGCACCACGACCCGCGAATCCGACCAAGAGAGGATGTTCGCGTCGGCCACCTGCACCCCACCGAAGGCGACGCTGCTCGAGGCTCGAGCCGTACCGAAGCGGGTTCCGAAAACCGCGACGGTGTCCCCCGTTTGTCCGAAGGGCGGGTCGAGCACGTCGACCCGCACCGTCGGCTGATCGAGGCTCAGGACCGGGTCGAAGCGCACCGTCGCGCCGGGCTCGAGGGTGAAGCCCTGGCTGACGGGGCGGTATCCGGTGAGCGTGGCCTTGACCGCGTGGTTGCCCGGCGGGACGCCATCGATCGCGTAGCGCCCGCTGGCGTCCGTCGTCGCCGCGAGGGTGGTGCCCGCGAGGGACACCGTGGCGGTGGAAATGACCGCACTCCCTGCCGAGACGCGCCCGAGGCTGGCGAGGTGGAGGTCGGCCAGCACCTTTGAGACGCCGCCCGAGGGGAGGCGTTCCACGAACAGCCCGCGCGCCATCGCCCCCTGCCCGGCCTCGAGCGCGGAAACTGTGTAACTTCCAGGCTCGACCGTCAGCCGGTATCGGCCCGAGGAATCCGTGAGGGCACGCAGAGGCGCTGCGGCGGTCGGCTGGCCGTCGGCGGCGAGCGCGAGAATCCGAATATCTCTCGAGGCGAGCGGCTGCCCGTCCGCTCCATACAGCACACCGTTCAGTCCAGGGGTGAGCGGCAGTGACGGATCGATCGGTGGCGGTTCAGGCGATGCGGTCGGTGCGCTGGGGCAGGCCACGAGCATTAGGCTGAGTGTCGACACGACGATTCGCCGTGCATCCATACGCGTAAAATGTGAGAACATCCCGCCCCGTTGTACCCTGTTTTGCTTCGCACCGGATGAACCCGGTCACCGAGGTACCGACCCATCTGATCCGCGAATTTCCGGTGGCGAGCGTCTTTCCTGAAGGTCGTCCTGTTTCCTGAAGTTCGTACTGCGCGTTGTCTGACTTCGATCCGACCCGCACAGTTTTCGACCCATGAAATCCAGAATTGGAGAGCCACCCGAGTCGAATGTCGCAATTGGGCAAGCTCGTCCAAAGTAACTGGAAGCTTGAGGATGTCGTCGGCAAAACGGCATTCTCGTGCAACTGAATCGCCGCTATGCACGATTAAAGAACACCTCTAAGCGCGCCCAAAGAGACGCCGAGCGAAACTGCTCGGGTGCCGATCAAACTTGCCGCAAGTACAAATGTCAACCAGCTGATTGCGCAGCGACTTGGCGGGTTCGAGCAAATTCCGCTCGAGCTGGGTGGTGAAACCGACCTGCGGAAGGTGTTGACTGACTCGCTCGAATGGGATCGCGTCGTGCGCGTGCCCGTAGGATGCGAACCGCTCAATCACGCACGGTCCTTGCTTGAACGCATCGCCGCCCTCCCTGCAGTGATTGCCGAGCGATCATCGCGCCTGGCCTCGTTGCAACTGGCGCTCGGCGAGGTGGATGCCGCCCGAGCGACCCTCGAGACTGGTCCGCAGTCCTCCCTTTCGAGCGCGATGTTGTGGTTCGTGCGAGCACGCCAGGGCGAGGATAGGCAGGAATCTTTGCCTCACATTCACGAGGCGGTTCGAACCTCGACCGATTCGCACGGCTCACCTGAGATCAAGATGGGTTCTCGAAACGTTCGTCTACCTACGCCAACCACATCGAGTCAACGTTTGACTCGCGAGGCCAGCGCCCGCTTGCGTATCGCAGCCGGCATAGCCCACAGCGCTCGCCATCAGAGCGGTCAGGCCGTTCACGCCTTCGATGACGCGATCAGACTCGCGGACGGCGCGGCTCCACAGCTTCTCGCCACGGCCAACGCGCTCCTCGCAGGCTATCCGAGCGCACAGTCTGAGTCCGGTTCAGTCGCACTCGAGGCTCGACTGCGCGACTTGGTCAGCCGGGCGGTTGATCTCGAATCGCAGGTCTTCGCGCTCGAAGGGCTGGCGGACTTCCTCGAGCGGTCTGGTCGCTACGCCGAGGCGCTTGAGGCTTGGACGGCGCTGCCAGAGGGCCACCGCACGCGCCCAAAGATTGCCGAACGGCTCGCTTCGCTCGGGGTGTTGCTCGGGAGGTGGCCAAACACTGACTCAGATCATGCCGCGCCCGCCGTCGATCTGCCCGGCCTGAAGGTACTGGTTCAGGTGGGTTCGAGCCACGCGAGCCAGCTCAGGAAGGAAATGCGGAATCGCCCACCCATCCAGCCGCACTCGGCGCGCGTGCTCGGCTTGGAGCAACTTGCGTAATTCACGTGAAATGGGCCACCGGGGCTCTCCCGCAGTTCGCGTGCAAC
>CAXTKV010000284.1:0-4541 GCA_964244895.1 uncultured Deinococcales bacterium | reverse complement strand
GGAACTGCCCATTTCTTTTGCGGAATCGGGTTACTTGATCAGGTTGACCGTCATGACGATCAGCAACTGGGTCTGGTTGTCGGTCGTCTTGCGCGTCTTGAAGAGTTCACCGATCAATGGAATGGCGCTCAGGATCGGCACGCCGCTGGTGCTGTTGTCCTGCGTGGTCTGCAGCAGCGTGCCCAGCACGACCGTCTCGCTGTCCTTCATCGAAAGGGTGGTTTCGGAGCTGTTCTCGATGAAGTCGATGCGCGTGGCGTCCACGCTGTTCGGGTTCTGGATCGAGCTGACTTCGGCCTTGACCTTCATGTTGATCGTGCCGTCGGCGGCGACTTGCGGGCTGACGCCGATGCGGACGCCGTAGTTCAGGGTGCGGCTGGCCAGGCTGGTGCCGGCGCCGCCCGTGCCCTGCGAGGTAGCGGTCAGTTCGATGCGTCCACCCGAGGCGAGCGAGCCCGTCCCGTTGTTGAGCACCGTCAGGGTCGAATCGTTGATGCGCTTGGACAGGCGTTGGGTCTCGAGGGCGTTCAGCGCGGCCCCGATGTTCAGTCCAGCCAGGCTGCGCGTGGCGTCCAGAACGAAGTTCAGCCCAGTTCCGCCGAGCACCTTACCGGCGAAATTGCCGAAGCCGAACGACCAGTCGATGCCGAGCGAACGACCGGCCTGGTCGCTGATTTCCTGGATGCGCACGCCGACGTTGACGAGCGCTTCTTTGACATCGAGCTGTGGAATCAGGCGCAGCAGCCCTTCGACCTGATCCTGCGGGCCGGAAACGATGATGCGGTTGGAATCCTTGACGGGCACGACCGAAAGCTGACCCATGACGGCGTTGGCTCCGGCGGGCAGGGTCGTGTTGACTGCTGCGTTGCCGCTGACAGCCGTACCCTGCGCAATCTTGGTGAGCGCGTCGGCCAGGTTATCGGCTCGGGTATACGAAAGCGAGACGACTCGAGTCACGATCGGCGGGCCAGAGGGCGGAGTGACCGCGACTGGGGCTGGTGCGAGGTCAACTACGGCCAGTAAGCGTTCGATTTCGGCGTGCTGTGCGACCGTGGCCATCACGATCAGGGCTTTGGAACCGGGCAGGGTGGTGATGGTGACGCTCGGGAATTCCTTTTTCAAGAGATCCTGAATAGTGCTGAGATCGCTCTTGATCAGGTACGCGCGGCGCTCCTTGGCGGGCTCAGGTTGCACCTGAGCGACCGGCGGTGGGGGAGGCGGAGCCACCGGGGCCGGACGCAGCAAGCTGATGACGCTCGGCGGGCCGACGATGATCACATCGTTGGGCTGCAACTCAAAGTCGAGCTGGTTGAGGGCGATCACCAGTTCCCAGACCTGGCGAAACGGCTTGCCAGCGAAGTCGTATTTGACGTTCACGTCGGGAATACCCTGCGCGATCACGGTCAGCTTGACGCTGGTTGCGAGCGCTCGCAGGTACGTCTCGAGTGGCAGGCCAGTGGACGGCATTTCGATGGTGACGGGCGTGTTGAAGCGGGTTTCGGCAGGGAGCTTGGCTGGGCTCTGAGCGAAACTGGTCGCTCCGAGGCCGAAACCGAGGGTCGCGAGGGCGAGCAAAAGAATCTTACGCAGTTTGGTCATGGTCACCGCCTGTCGAAAAAACCCAGAATGAACCTTCAAGAGGGGCTGCGGGAGTACGGCGATCACTTCTTGGTCCGTTCGATCGTGATGGTCTCTTGGCCGAGCATCAGCACGACTTTTTCAGGGGTGATGCTCTTCACGACCACGTCCGATTGTGGGATGGTTCCGCCGAGCGGCACGATCACGGTACCGTCTTTGGTTTCGATAATCGCCGTGTTGACTGGCCCGATGATCACGCCGACGAACGCCACGCGGTTCGACAGGACGAATCTCGAGAGTTCCGTGGTGGTCGGTGGTGGTGGTGCCGTGTTCGTCGGTGTTGGGGGCGGTGGCGGCGCGGCGGTTGTCGTCGAACTCAAGGGTGTCGGCGCAGCAGGATCGCTGGCGGGCGGTTTGAGTTCGCTCGGTTGGGTTGGCGTGGTGGGGGTCGAAACGACCGCGATGTTGGTCGGCAGTTCCGGCGTGGGCGGATTGGTTGGAAGTAAACCAGGGCCAGGATCTGACGGGCCTTGTGGCACGACCTCGCGCAGGATTGATGGAGCGATCGGCAGGGCTCCGGCGGTCAGCGGGGTTGGAACATCGTTTCTGGCCGGTGTGGTGGCTGGGGCACTGATCTGCGGTTTCGCGGTCGTAATCGCAGATGGAACTTGCTTGACAGCGCTGGGTTTCGGGGTGGACATCTGCGCGCCAGTGCCGGGTCGTGTCGTGGTGGTGCCTGTCCGGGTGTTGCTGCCCTGGCTGGGGAAGCTCGGCAATGGTTGACCAGTACCGCTGATCTGAACGGGCGCTGCCGGACGGATCGGGGGCAGGTTTGCCGTTCCCGGCGACACGCTGCTCGGTGGATTGAAGGTGTTCGCTGGGATGGGCGTCTGAACGGGCGTCTGAGCGACCGCTGCCGGTTGCGGGACAGAAGGCTGCACGCTGAGCGGCGAGAAGGGGTTGACCGAAACGCGCTGACGGTTGTTCGGATTGCTTTGCGTTTGTGCCGAGGTGCCAGATGTTTTCGGTGCGGTTTTTGGCGCTGCCGTGACCAGGAACGGGATCGGCTGAACCTCGAGCGAGCGGCTCGGCCCGGCGCTGGCATCCGTGGAACCGCTCGGGGCTGGCTTGGTCGCACTTGGGGTGCTCGCAGGTGGCGTCGCGCTGGTCGCTGTCGGAGCCGGGCTCGGCGACGGGGAGGTGCTGGCAGCAGGTGGCGTGGGTGTCGTCGGCGCTGCCGGGGTCGGTGCCGCGGGAGTCGGTGCAACTGGCGTCGGTGCTGGCGAAGTACTGACGGTGGTCGGTTCTACTGCAGCGGTCGGCCCGTTCAGGCTCGTCCAGAAATACCAAGCTCCGACGCCGGCGATCAACAGGGCGGCGGGCACGCCGTACATGACCGGGCGCGGAAGCTTATCCAAAGAAAATTTGTTGCCCTGATTCGGTTGGCTCATCGCGGTGCCCCCGTCGTGGCTGGGGCGCTCTGGCAGAGCGGGTTTTCTTGCTGGGCTTGCAGGTTCTCGCGGTTCGGGTTGTCGTACACGAAGGTGGTCATGGCCATCTGCGCGTTGAGCTTCGGGTTGAAGCTATCGCCCTGGCTCGAGAGTCCGAGCGAGACGGTTTCAACCTTCGAGAAGCGCTGGAGCGCTTCGACTGCCGCCAGCACGCCGTAGAAGCTCCCGAAGGTGCCTTCAACACCGAGGTTGATGCCGAGCGAACGGACTCCTGCGGGCAACGGTGTCGCTGATGACGCCGCCGAAGAGGCGCCCTTCGAGATCGAGTTGAGCTGCGCGCTGTTGTTCTGGATCGTGATGCGCAGGTCGTTCAAGAGGGTTGAAACATCCTCGGTGCGCGGTAGGGCGCGCAGGAACGCGGCCTGTTGAACGCGCAGGTTGCCGACGACGCCGCAGAGCTGTGCGATGTTGGCGCGCGCGCGCTCACCGACGGCTTTTTTGTCTTCAAGCTGTGCGATCTCGTCCCGGATGACTTGCGCGTTGGCGAGGCCGGGCTGGTAGAGCAGGAAGTACCAGGCGGCGGCGAACACCAGGCTCAATGCGACCACGCCGAAGGCGATGTAGCGGCTCGAGAGTCGAGAAAGCATCAGGAGCCTCCCGGTGCCGGTGGCGTGGTCGGCGTGCCTGCGGGCTGGGCAGCTCCGGGTTGGGCAGCTCCGGGCTGGGTGGTGCCGGGTTGAGCAGCTCCGTCCGCCGGTACCGGATCTGTGACGAGCCCAATCGTGGCCGTGAACTGGTAGCGGTTCGATTCCTTGGTGTAGGACGCCTGATTGAACTGGATGCCGAATTTTGGATCGGTTTCGAAGGCGTTGACGAAACGGATGATGTCACCCATTTGCGGCGCGTCGGCCTGAATCGCGAATTCGCTGGTGACGTTCTTGCCGTCGTAGTTGACGGTCGGCGATCCAGCCGCCGCTGGTGCGACGCGGCGCAAGGAGAGCGAGCGCAGGGCGACTGCCGTGCGCGCACCATTGCTGCGCGGCATCTTCTCGACGAAGGCCGAAAGCTGGCTCGACCATTTGACCGCGTCGCGTTCCAGGGCGGACTTGATCGAGACGATCGACTCGAGTTCGCGCTGCTGGGCGTTGAGCTGCTGCTGGCCCTTGACGTAGCGATCCAATGCGTTGACCTCGAGGTTGAGTTGATCGCGCTGGCTGCCGAGTTGCGTGATCGTGTTGGAGAGTCCCCATTGCGTGATGCCGACGATGGCGAGTGTCACGACTGGGAAGGCGACCGCGATGATGCGCCACCAGCCGGGTTCGACGCGCTTGCGCAGCGTCTTGGGGAGCAGGTTGATCTTAATCAACGCCGTTCACCCCTCTCAGGGCCAGTCCGAGCGGCACGGTCAGTTCGGCGCTGGTCGAGCGCAGGTAGGCCGCGTCGAAGGCGTTCTCGTCAAATGAGACCGCCAGCCACGGATCGCCGAGTTCGACGCGGAAGCCGAGCGTGTCG
>CAXTKV010000283.1:0-4545 GCA_964244895.1 uncultured Deinococcales bacterium | reverse complement strand
CGCCGATCCCCTCGAGATCGAATCCCGCGTGCTGGACGCCATCGCCTGGTTCCAACCGCAAATCGTGATCGGTTTCGACCCGCACGGCGCGTATGGGCACCCAGATCACATCGTGATGCACCGCGCCGTGACCGCTGCGTTTTTCTCGAGCGCGCACCTGACGCCCGCGCCCGAGCGGTTGTTCTACACGGCCATGCCACCGTCGCTGTTGTCCCGATTTGAACCCGCCGGATTCGGCACGCTGGACGTTGAAACCTACGCCACGCCAGAACGCGCCGCCATCAAATACGACGTGATCCATCAACTCGACCGGAAGTACGCCGCGCTCCGCGCGCACGCCACGCAATCCGGGCCGGGATCGGGCATCGCCAAGCTGCTACCGGAACTCGAGCGAGGCGAACCGTGCCAGGCATCGCGCCAGGAATGGTTCACGCTCGGCAGCGCGAGAGGACGCGTCCCAAAGTGGCCGCTGGATGATTTATTTGACGGACTCGAGATTTAAGGAACACCGTCCAGCACGCAAATATCGAAACTCGAGAATATGCGTCTGGGAGAGTGTTCTCGGGTTGACAGCGCATCGCTCGCTCAATGTCAGCGGCGGATTACATCGAGGAGGAAATCGTTGTAATCATCTTTCATCGGCAATTCTCGATCTACTTTGATGCGACGCCGTTCAGCAGTCACAGTTTCGTTCTTGATGGGATTGAAACCTTCCTTGATGTACGTTTCCCAATACAAACCAAGGCCGCGACGCTGCCAGAGCGGAAGATCATTGAAATTGATGCCATGCTGGAACAAGAGCTCGTTTTTGAATTCGGTGGACTGATGTTCGAGAGCGCGGCTGGCCTCAATGGGATTCTGGCCTTCCTTACGAAGAGTCCAATAAGCCCAACCATTCAATGCGCAACGTGCGGCGTCAGCTTGACGCCACCGGAAGTAATCCACGACGTGACGTTCGGTCACACCAACCCATATTCGGCTGTCGAAGCACACCCGTTCGCCGCACGCGAGCGAAAACGTTGAGCTGGCAATACCCGCCGACACGGACACGATTTTCTCGAGTTCGCGGTCGAAGAACGCCCAGTCTGGCTTGAACAAAACGGAAATCTCATCGCTTTCGGTGTACGCGAAAACACCATGCAACTCCTCGAGCAAAGCGTGCGCGGTCGCGGACATCATTTCGCTAAAATTGAGGTCAAACGGTTTTTCGAACCGTTCTGCCGTGAACTTCGAGAACGTGCGACCGTCCGCGCGAACAACGACCCACGTTTCGGGCAGGACGCGTAACTCGTGAAAATACTCGAATTGGCGGAGCCGAGTTTCAAAGTCGTCCGTGTTCACAATGCCTCCTCCAACCAGGGTGCAACAACGAACTTATCTTTGTCGATACGCACAAAGAACAGGTGATCGAAACCCTCGGCATACGCCGGATGCTCGAGCTTCTTGATGGTCGTGAAGATCGCCACGTCTGGAACGCGCGCCTTGCCTTCACGTCGGCTATTCCGTTCACGCGCGTCCGAGACGCGAGACTCGAAATAGTAGCCGATCACTTCTGCCCGGTGCGCTCGGGCCAGCTCGATTAAGGGCGCGCGATCGGCGCGTGATGGGTTCGTGTTGTCTACAACGACCGACTGACCATTTTGCAGGGTCGTTTCAATCAAGGTTTTCTGTCGCGCATCGCGTTTACGCGCATTCGGAAAATGATCTTTGCTGACATGAACATGGCTCAAGGCAAAACGCTCCTGAAAAAACGTACTTTTCCCAGACGCTTGAAGGCCGATCAACAAGATGAGTTCCATTTCTCGTATTCTTCACGTTCTTTCACGCCTCGAGAACACCGTCCCACACACATCTTCCCTACTCGAGTCCCAACGCTTTATTGAGCATTGACCGCACCAGGTCGGGTTTGGCCTTCCCGCCCATCTCTTTCATGATCGGGCCGAACAGCGCGTTGATGGCTTTCGGGTTGGTGGCCACCTGCGCGACCACGGCGGGATTTGACTCGAGTATCTTCTGAATGGCGGCCTGAATCGCGGTCGTGTCCGTGACCTGGCGCAAGCCTTTCGATTCCACCAGTTGCGCGGGGTCTGCGCCGTTCATCACGTCTGGTAGCAATTCTTTGGCGATCTTGCCGCTGATCGTGCCGTCGTCGATCAGCGCGAGCAGGGCTGAGATTTTTGCTGGCTCGAGCTTGGAATCGTGAATGGACAATCCCGATTCGTTGAGCGCACCGGAAACATCGCCCAGCAACCAGTTCGCGGCGTTCTGGGGTTCGCCTCGGTACGTTTCCAGCACGCGCTCGAAGAAGACGGACAGGGACGCATCCAGAGAAATCGTCTCGGCGTCGTTGGCCCGCACGCCGCGAGCCGCGTAATCCGCAAGTTTCGCGTCGGGCAGGCGGGGCATTCTGGCGCGCACGCGTTCCACCCAATCCGGCGTGATCTCGAGGGGCGGCAGGTCGGGGTCGGGCAGGTAGCGGTAGTCGGCTTCGCCTTCCTTGGTGCGCATCACGAAGGTCTTGCCTTTGGCTTCGTCCCAGCCAGCCGTGTCTTGCGTGACGCGTTGGCCCGATTCGATGACCTTGACCTGGCGTTCGATCTCGTATTCCAGGCTGCGGGCGACGCTGCGAAACGAATTCAGGTTCTTGATTTCGACTTTCGTGCCGAAGGGCTCATTGGGGCGTCGGACGGAGACGTTCACGTCGCAGCGCATCTTGCCCTCTTCGGGGTTGGCATCCCCGATGCCCAGAGCGCGCACGATCGCCTGGATCTTCTCGAGGAACGCCCTCGCGTGGTCGGCGTCCTTGATGTCGGGTTCGGTCACCATTTCGATCAGGGCGCAACCGGCGCGGTTCAAATCCAGGTACGAATAATCCGCGCCGTCCGGGTGAAGGTTCTTCCCGGCGTCGTTTTCCAGGTGCGCGCGCTTGATGCCGACGCGTCCGCCGGGAACGTTCAGAAAACCATCCCTGGCAATCGGGCTGTCGTACTGGCTGATCTGGTAGTTGTGGGGGCTGTCCGGGTAGAAGTAATTCTTGCGGTGAAATTGGGTGAAACCCGTCACATCGCAGTTGAGCGCCAACCCGAACATTATGCCGTGTTCGACGGCGGCGCGGTTGATGGTCGGCAGCACGCCCGGCAGTCCGAGCGTGAACGGGTCGGTGTGAGAATTCGGCGGATCGCCGTAGTAGTCGGCGCTGACGCTCGAGAACATCTTGGAGCGCGTCCTGAGTTGCAGGTGTACTTCCAGGCCGATCACGGCTTCGAATCCACGAACCATGAAAAAGAGTCTACCGTGTCAGGCAGTCTTTTCAGGAAGTGGCGTCGCGAGGCGATGGTCGCGCAAGGAGGCGACCAGAATCGAGTTTTCGTGAACGTTTTTGATGATTTCGAGCGCTCGACGTGAACGCCAGGAGTGCGTTTCTTTGGTGAATCTCGTTCAATAGTGGATTTGATTTGTCCTTGATCTTTAAGGTGTAAGGAAGTTCACATCACTTGACCATTATTTCGTAGTAATCTCATTTTGAGTTCCGGGGGGAACACCTATGAACGATGCACAACCAATCCTGTCGGTTCGTGTAGTGACCTCCTCGTTCACATTCGAAGCGTCGCCGAACGGCGCTCGAGACACCGAGGTGAAGTCATGAAACGCCGATCCATCGTCGCCACGCGCCAGATCATCGAGGAACGCCCAGAAGTCGAGTCCCTGGAAAAAATTTACGTTGGTGAACGCGCCAATATCGGCGAGGAGCCGATCATCGTGACCCGCTTCGAGGAAGATGGCGAGAACCTGGTTCTCGAGGGCTGGCACGCGCGCACGGGCCAACTGCTGGGCTGGCGTTGGGAAGAAGCGCAAGCCAAGAGCCGCAAATCCAAGCCCACGCGCGGCAAACGCAAGCCAATGGGCGTCGAAGCCTGAACTTTTTTAATTGAAGGCTCGAGCATGAGCTCGAGCCTTTTTTCTTTTCAGAAACGATGATCCAAAACTCGCGCTCGAGGTCTCTACGGCCTTTAAGGTTCGTCACTCGAAGTATTTCTGAGCGCAGAATAACTGCTCGCGACCTTACTCGCGACTGATCAGAGTAATTCCTCGCGTCCTGGACGGTCCTGCCTGACATCCAAATCTGGTTCGATCCAGATTTGCATCACTCGCCCGACCCGAGTACCAGTGGGTTTGTCTCTCGCGCACGCGACCTCGAGCGCGCTACATGACTTTATGTTTCTCATGAAGATTTTCGCACCTGAAGTGAAGTTTTTCAACTTCCCTCATTTTCTATTCCGTTATGCTCTTGCCTTGAGAGGCTTTACGGAATACCACCGTAAAGCCTACGGCAAGTACAAGGGGAGGTTCGTTTTGAGCCAGGGATTTGCTCGTATTTTTCTAGGCGGCGTCGCCACGCTGCTGGTTCTATCGGCCTGCAATCAATTCAAACCGGACATCACCACATCCCCGTCACCGACGTTGCCACCACCCTCGCCGTCTCCGACGCCACCTTCGCCACCCTCCCCGACACCGCCCTCACCACCCGCACCGCCGTCCCCCCCA
>CAXTKV010000282.1:0-4577 GCA_964244895.1 uncultured Deinococcales bacterium | reverse complement strand
GGTGTCCGTCGGCGTGACCGGGCAACCACAGCACCTCGAACGCCAGCCCGGCCAGCTTGAGATGTTCTCCCGCGTGAATCGGCGTGACGTTCCTGGTCGGGTGCACCCGGTCGCGCGTGCTGCGCGATTCGGTCACGATTTCGCCCGCGGCTTCCAAGGGCAGACCGTTTTTGATGAAATGCGCCGCGTGCCCTTCGATCCACTCTTCCCAGTGCGTCCAGAATCGCACGCCGCGTTCAATATCCACGTCCAGCATGACGATTTCCGCGCCGGAGTTGGCTTCGATCCACCCGGCCAGGCCGTAGTGATCCGGGTGGTGGTGCGTCACGATCACGCGCTGTATGGCGTCCCAGCCCAGCCCGAGTTCGCCCAGCGCCGCCTCGAGCCCCGCGCGGGCTTCCGGTGTGTCCAGCGCGCAATCGACCAGCGTGACCGCTTCGCCGTTTGCGGGGTTTCCGGTATCGATCAGCACGTTGACGAACTTCATCGGGTACGGGATCGGCACGCGCGCCGCGTGGAGCGTGCCGTAAATGGGAATCAGAACCGACATGCGAGCAGATTAGCACCCACTCCAAATCTGCCTGATAACACCGTCCTGGACGCCGTATTTTCGAGCCTACCGGAGCGCGGTGGATTCGCGCCTCTGGGTCGAAGCTCGAGCCAGTGGCAGCCGACGCAAAATGCCCTGAAATCTCGTGTTTTGGGCAAACTTTACGCAGCTTTTACCTTTCACATGAGACTGAAGGTTGGTGAGACGATCATCGTCGAGTTCGCGCGTTCGATCACACCCAGAATCACCGTCGCGCGCGATGATCGAATCCGAATTTGCCGCACTCCCCGTAGAGGTTTTTTAATCATGCGCGTTCTGGTTGTCGAAGACGATCCCAAACTTGTCGAATTTATCGCCGCCGTGATCCGCGCCCAGGGTTGGGCCGTGGACGAAGCCATGTCCGCCGTGGAAGCCGAAGGCCTGGCTCGCGCATACCCGTACAGCGCGATGGTCGTGGACGTGAACCTGCCCGAAGGCCCGGACGCGGGCTTCGAGTTCGTCAACCGTTTGCGCACCGAAAAAGTCCGCACGCCCGTGCTGTTCCTGACCGCTCGAGGCACGCTGGAAGACCGCGTGCGAGGCCTGGATCTGGGCGGCGACGATTACCTGGTCAAACCCGCGCACGTCGCGGAGTTGCGCGCGCGCTTGAACGCGTTGGTGCGGCGCGATCAGCCCAACCGCGAGCACATCTTCGAGCGTTTCGGGTTGCGGATCGACTGGAACGAGCGCGTCGTGACGCTGGACGGCACGCTGGTCTACCTGACCGGCAAGGAATACGCACTCTTGGAATTGTTGGCGGCCAATCCGGGGCGGTTGTTCACCCGCGAGGAGATCGCGGATCGCATCTGGAACGCGGAATTCGGCGGCGAGTTGAAGGTCATCGACGTGTACGTCGGGATTCTTCGCCGCAAGTTGGGGCGTTGGGTGATCGAGACGGTGCGCGGCATCGGCTACCGCTTCCCGGCGCGCGTCGAAGCCAATCACGTCAGCACCTGAAGATTCATAAACACCGTCCTGCACGCATTCTTGCTTCTCCGTACTGGACGGTGTTTTCGTGCGATGCCCCATCAGGCAGGCTCGAGGAACCTTATCAAACAGTCTGATGGCCCGAGGGATCGTGAGGGCGGTTCTCGAGCCGTCAACCCGAGATCGGTTGAAACGGCAATCCAGTTCGAGCCCTGAGCTGCGAAACTCGGTAGCGTGCCGTTCTGAACGCCTCAGGATGGCGCGTTAGGCTGCTCGCGTGATCGCCGACCGCTTCAAACGCACCAGCATGACCCTGACGCAACTGAGCAACCTGATTCCCGTGACGGCGCAGGTTTACGATCTCTGGCGGGTGCGTTCGCTGTCCATCCTGACTCGAGAATCGTTCAGCCTCGAACGAGAGTTCGCGCTGATGCTGGACTGGTTGGGCGTGCAACCCGGCCAGCGCTTTCTGGATGTCGGCACCAGCACAGGCAATTACGCGCGGGCCGTGGCCGAAAAGGGCGCGAGCGTGATCGCGATCGACATCTCCATGCCGATGCTCGAGAAAACCCGCGAGCGGCTGGCGGGATTGAATTTGCCCGTGACCCTGGAGCGCGCCAACGCCGAAGCCATGCCTTACGAGGCCGCGAGCTTCGATGGGGTCGTGATCGGTGCGAGCCTGAACGAGTTCGCCTCGACCCGCGCCGGTTTGCTCGAGTGCGCGCGCGTGCTGAAACCCGGCGGCAAGCTCTTCATGATGTACCTGAGGCGCTCCGATACGGCCTTCGGGCGGCTGGTGCAGCTCGGGTTCGCCTCGAGCGGCGTGCGCTTCCCGGATCGCGAGGTGGTGCGTCAGACGCTTCGGGAGGTCGGTCTGGAGCGCCGCCGGGCCGAGGTGCGCCGCGCCGTGACCTTCGAGTTGTTCGTCAAGACGATGCTTCAGCCCCAATCGGCGTCTCCATCCGTCGCGTTGCCGCGCACGCCGGGCAAACCGCAGCGCGAAGCCCTGCCCGAATAACGTGCGGAAGCTCAGGTTCCAGTCCCGAGCATCTCGTCCAGTACGGTGGTCTCGAGCAAAAGAAATGCGCGTGCTGGACGGTCTTCGCATTTTCCCAACCCATCCCGGCGTCGGCGCGGATTGAACCCGCACCCACGAATTGCCGCTCGGGGCGGTGTTAAGATGGCGCATCCTGGAAATCGCGCCACAACATCATCCAGAACAGCCTTCCGGTCTCGAGAACGACCCTCGGAAGGCTTCGTGGCGCGGGTCTTTTGTGAACTGTGATGAAGTCCGCACGCCGCGCGCCACTTACGATCACTCGAGCCAGACGCGACCGCGCTCGCGGGTTCCTAAGACCGGAGACTGCGCTCGCGGGTTCGCAAGACCGGAACGGAGGGGGCATGATCTCGAATCTCGAGCCTGAAGCGGCGACATCGGATCGCCGACCTCCGCAATGGCAGGCCGTACCGCGCGAAGCCATCGAACACTGCCGCGCGATCACCAGAGGCCACTCCAGCACGTTTTACTTCGGCTCGAGGTTCTTTCCGCTGGAGCAGCGGTACGCCGTCTGGAGCGTCTACGCCACCTGCCGCATCGGCGATGACATCGCCGACGAACTCGCGCCCGAGGTGGCCGCCCGAGAACTCGAGGTCTGGCGCGCGCGCGTCCGGCGCGCCATCAGTGGTCAACCCGACGCCGACCCGATGGCGCAATCGCTGGCCTGGGCGGGCTCGAGATTCCCGATCAAACCTGGCCCCTACGAGGAACTGTATCTGGGCTTGCGCATGGACCTGGAGCGCGTTCAGTACGACACGCTGGATCAATTGATGCTCTACTGCCGCCGGGTCGCGGGCGTGGTCGGGCTGATGATCACGCCGATCTCCGGGTACTGCGGCGGACACGCCACGCTGGAACGCGCCCTCAAGATGGGCATGGCGATGCAACTGACCAACATCCTGCGCGATGTCGGCGAGGACCTGTCCCGAGGGCGCATTTATTTGCCGCGCGAGATGATGGCGCACCACGGCGTGACCGACGACGACCTGCGCGCCGGACGCGTCACGCGCGGTTACGTCGCCTTGATGCGCGAACTCGAGCACCTGGCGCGCGGCCTGTACCGCGAGGGCTGGCGAGGGCTGGCGCAACTGAACGGCCCCGCCGGGTTCGCCGTGGCGATGGCCGCCGCGTCCTACGAGGGCATTCTGGGCAAGCTCGAGCGCAACGGTTGGGACAATTTTTCCCGCCGCGCCCACGTCCCCAACCGCGAAAAGATCATCATGATTCCGCGCGTCTGGTGGACGCTGCGGACAGCGGCGTCGGACGCCGCACTTTGAAGGCATGAACATCAAAGAACACCGTTCCAAACGGTGCTTATTCGGGTGCGCCCTGGAGGGTGTTTTCGTCTTTCGGCTGCGATATCAGCCTCGAGATCCCATTCTTCGCTCGCGCGTCCGGTAGGGTATGACCGTGATGCAAGATTTCGACATCATCATCCTCGGGGCGGGCGCTGCGGGATTGAGCCTGGCGCACCACCTGGGGCTCGCCGGAATCGGTGGGCGCGTGCTGGTGATCGAACGCAATCAAACCCGCGTCAACGACCGCCGGTGGAGCTTCTGGGAATCCACCGATGGCCCTTTTGAAGCGCTCGTGTCCAGGCGTTGGGATCACATTCAGGTCTTTGGACACGGTTTCGGGCAGCGATTCGATATCAACCCGAACGCCTACAAGATGATTCGCGGCGCGGATTTCTACGCCCACATGGACGCGTACCTCGAGCACCAACCGAACGTCACGCGCGTTTACGGCGACGTGCAACGCATCGAGGACGAAACGGACGGCGCGAAAGTCTGGGTCGACGGTCAGCCCTACCGTGGGCGCTGGGTCTTCAACAGCATCCTCTGGCCGAGCGCCCCCAAACCCGGCTACCACCACCTCTTGCAGCACTTCAAGGGCTACGTGATCCAAACGAAAACGCCCGCGTTCGACCCGAGCGTGGCGACCTTCATGGACTTCCGCACGCCCCAGCACGGCGACACGCGTTTCGTGTACGTCCTGCCGACC
>CAXTKV010000281.1:0-4623 GCA_964244895.1 uncultured Deinococcales bacterium | reverse complement strand
TAGCGCTCCGAATACGGCAACTGGTTATTGGGGCTGGCCGCCGTCACTAGCCCCAAGCGCACGAAATCGGCGCGTGAGAGCGCCCGTGGGTCGTCCATCGCCAGGTACGCCATCGTCGGCAGTCGGTGGTACTCGAGCTGCCGATACCGGATCGCGCCCGGTTCATCCGCGTGATCGAGCACCAGCGGCCTGAGCAAAAACGCCCAGTGCGCCGCGATGCGCGGCACGCGGTGTTGGCGCACGAAATCCAGGTACGCCTGGCGCGATTCCAGGTCGGACGCTGCCAGCACCCGACCGTCACCGTCCAGCCATTCACTTTTGTACATGCAGTGCATGCCTTGCCCGCGTTCATCCCAGCCCGCCGGGTACGCCCGCCCGAAACGGTACAGGATGTCCTGCGCCTGCACCAGCGCCAGGTTTTCAGCAAAAATTTCGACCGCCAAGAGCACCACGTCGATGTCGAAAAAGAAATACAGATCAACGTGATCCACCGTCAGCGTGATCGGTCTTTCGCCCTCGCGCGGCGTGATGCGCACGCCCGCCACGTCCGAACGCCTGAAGACGCGCACCGGTGACGCCCCGTGCGCCCGAGTCTCGCCGTACAAGAAGCGCTGCACGTAAGGCAAGAAGGTCACGAACTCGCTGTAATGGCGTTCCGTGAAGCGCGCCGGGTCGTCCAGTTCGTCCAGCAGGCGCGTCCACGGGTGCTGCCCAGCATCCAGCCCGGCGTGCTGCTCGAGCACCTCCCAGTGTTTTTGAACCTGCGCACCATCGCGGATCGGCATGACCTGCAAGGGCCACAACAGGATCTGTCTGAAATGCCGAACCCGTTTTTGTGACTGGGCAGGATCTTCAGGCAAGGCGGCCTCCGCAGGGTGTGTCTGGGAACGCGAGAAGTATACGGCTCCCGCCGGAACCGGAAATGGCCGTCGCTCGAGCGCGCTTTGAGGCGCGCTTCACGTCTCGTTCCGGGCGGCGAATCTGGGGTGCGCGCACTGAAAAGACCGTCCTGCACGCACATTGATCGCATCAAAAAACGTTGTCCAGGACGGACCTCTCGAGCGCGCGAGCTTCGGGTATCAGCGAGCGCCGAAGATCAGGCCAGATATTTCTCGAGTCATCGCGTCCATCGGTGCGCGATCCTGGTTGCTGAACACGATGATCGTCGCGCGATCCTTCGGGTACTTGACGAAGACCGTGCGGTAGCCCGGAAGCTCGCCGGTGTGGATGTAACGCCTGCGCCCGAAACGCGTATCCACGAACCAGCCGAAGCCGTAGCCGCCCAATCCCGGCGTGAAAACTTCTTTGGCCTCGCGCTCGTTCACGACCGCACCGCCGTCCATGATCCGGCTCCAACGGTACAGATCGTCCAGCGTGCTGACCAGCGCCGCATCGCCCGCCGGGGGCGCGAGCGCCAAGCGCGGCACGCGCCGCCAGCCTCTCGTGTAACCGCTCGAGAGGCCGCTCGCGTCCGGCGTCAGCATTTCGGAATCCTGTAACCCGGCGGGCTCGAGCACCAGTGCGCGCACCGCGTCGTTGAACGGCATTCCTGATGCGCGTCCCACGATGCTCGAGAGCACGACGTAGCCCGTGTTGGAATAGTGGAACCTCGAGCCTGGACGAAACTCGAGCGGTTGGGTTCGCGCGTTCGCCAGGATTCGTTTCGTCGCGTCCGGTCGCGTCATGAAGGCCAAATACTTGGGCGCGTACAAGCCCAACGGCGTCTCGTAATCCGGTATCCCGGACGTGTGCCGCATCAGGTTCTGCACCGTGATTGCCCGCCAGACGCTCGGACAATCTGGCAGGTGCGCACAAACTGAATCCTCGAGCTTCAACTTTCCCTGATCGCGCAATTTGAGCGCCGCCATGGCCGTGAACATCTTCGAGACGGACGCGACCTGATGCCGGGTTTGTGGCGTGAACGGCGCGCTGGATTCACGATCCGCCAAGCCGTACCCGCGCCGCAAGATGATGCGATCACCGACCGCGATCAGCGCTGCGCCGCTCCACTGACCCGATTGCTCGAGCCTCGAGAGGTACTGGTCGATGCCAGCACTCGCGTCTCGAGGTTGCGCCAGCGCGACCAGCCCGCATGCCAGCACCGTAAACGCGACTCGACGGATCACACCGCCATCATTTCACGCCCGAGCACAGGAACACCGTCCTGCGCGCATTCTCGAATATGTGTGCAGGACGGTGTCTTTCACTCGAGACTTTTTAAGGCCACGTCCAGCGCGTTCGATGACACGCGAATCTCCCAGATGGACACGACCAACGATCCCAGCATCAGCATCAGGCTGGCGGCGAACAACCACGTCCCAACCTTCGTCAACCCCGCCAGCAAGCCCAGCATCGCCGCGATGCACAAGGCCAAGCTCGAGACGCCCGTGCCCTGCATCCACAAAATGAGCCGCACCCGAAAACGCAAGGCCGCGATCTGCGCCAGCACGTCCCGGTCGTGGTTGGCGCGGTAATCGTCGCGCAGTTGGCGGATTAGCGCGGCCAGCGCCAGGAAGCGGTTGGTGTAGGCCAGCATCAGCAGCGATATCGCTGGGAACAGCAGCGCGGGCGTGGAAAGCGTGATCTCCATGCGCTCAATCGTCTCACGAAAGCGAGCCGCGCGTGAGCCTCAGGCCGGAGCGGTCGCTTTTAAGAACACCGTCCTGCACGCATTCTTGAGCATGTGTGCAGGACGGTGTTTTCGAGAAGCCTGCTAACATTCATGGACGGTGATCGAGATCGTTGCGTACAACCCATCGTGGCCGCTCGAGTTCGAGCGGATCGGCTCGAGCCTCCGCGCGGCGCTCGGCGACGCGGCGCTGGCCATTCATCACATCGGTTCGACCGCCGTTCCCGGCCTGGCCGCGAAGGACGTGATCGACGTGCAAGTCACGGTCTCGAGCCTGGATGATGGCAGCTTGCGGTCTGCGCTCGAGAGAACCGGGCTCGTCTGGCTGGACAGGATTGCTCGAGATCACACGCCACCTGGAATGCAATTGCCGGACGCGGAACTCGAGAAGCGCTACGCGAAGGCACCGGAATCCGGGCGAGCCACCCACGTTCACGTGCGCGCCGAAGGGCGCTGGAACCAGCGTTACCCGTTGTTGTGCCGCGATTACTTGCGCTCGCACGCGGGTGCGGCCAACGCCTACGCGGAAATCAAGCGGCAACTCGCGCGGTATTTCCCTGATAATTCGGAAGCCTACTACGACATCAAAGATCCCGTCTTCGACGCGATCATGACGGGCGCGGAGGACTGGGCGAAATTCACGAACTGGACGCCGGGTGAGACGGATGCCTGAAGTAAAACACCGTCCAGGACGCAATCTCGGGCATGCGTGCGGAACGGTGTTCTCAAGGTTGCGATGGGAAAGATCGGGTCGGGTCATCGGGCAGACTTTGCCTGCCGTGAACCAGAGACAGGATTTGCACTTCGACGCGCTCGATCCGGTAGATCACCCGGTACGGACTGACGATCAATTCTCGAGTCCGCAAATCCTGAAGTTCCGGCACGCCGCGCCCCATCTCCGGGAAATCGCCGAGCATGTCAGCCCGCCCGACGATCCGATCCACCAGTCTTTTCGCGTAATACTCTTGGTGAGATGAAAAACTGTAAATCGCTTCGGGCTGATTGATCGCCTTGCTCGTCCATCGAACCTTCACTTCTGAGACAGGCCGAACCTGGCGCGCACCGTGTTGGGGCGTGCAAATGGCCAGCTTCGGCGTCCTGAATGCCTTCCTCCACGGCCTGACGAACGTAAATTTGGTACATCAGATCGTCCCATGTGGAGTCTTCAGACAAGGTTTCAATCAGTTTTCGGGCTTCCTCTTTAACGTTCGTGCCGTGAGTGTAGGACAAATCTGGAGGTGAACCGTGAACACGAACGATTACGCCGAAGCCAACCGCGCCGCCTGGAACGAGACCGCGCCGATTCACGCGGCGCAAAACCTGGAATCGTTGCTCGAGCATTTCAGCCAGCCGGGGTACTCCTGTCTGAGCCACCCGTTCGAGGTCGAACGCCTCGGCAAGTTCGATCTGAGGGGCAAATCCGTCGCGCAGTTGTGCTGCAACAACGCTCGGGAATTGCTTTCCGTCAAAAACCTGTTCGGCGCGGGTCGTTGCGTGGGTTTCGACATTTCCGATGCCTTTCTCGAGCAGGCCAGAGCGCTCAACGCCGCCGCGAAACAGGATCTGGAGTTCGTTCGGGGCAGCGTCCTGGAAATAGGGGATGAATTTTCAGGGCAGTTCGATCTGGTCTACGTGACCATCGGGGCGCTGGGTTGGTTGCCCGATCTGGACGGGTTCATGGCTGTCGTCTCGAGGTTGCTCAAACCGGGCGGTAACGCGTTCATCTATGAGATGCACCCGATCCTGGATTTGTTCGATCCCGACGAGGAAACCGTGGCCAACGATCCCCTCGAGATCAAGCATTCGTATTTCAAGACCGACCCCTACGCCGAATCCGATGGCCTGGATTACTTCAGCGGCAAACCCTACCAGTCCAAAACGAAATACTGGTTCCACCACAAGCTTTCCGACATCATCGGTGGCCTGATCCGGCACGGTTTGAGCATCACCGCTTTCGACGAGTTCGATTTTGATATCTCCGCCGTGTTTGCACA
>CAXTKV010000280.1:0-4712 GCA_964244895.1 uncultured Deinococcales bacterium | reverse complement strand
TCTCGAGCCACCCACGGAAATCTCCTCGAAGGAACTCTGCGGCGGCACGCACGTGGGGCGCACCGGTGAAATCGGCGCGTTCGTGATTGTCAGCGAAGAAGGCTCGGCGGCGGGCGTGCGCTGTCTCGAGGCGTTGTGCGGCGAGCCCGCGATTGCGTTCGTGCGCGACAACCTGGAACGCGTGCGGCACGTCTCGCGCGTGCTGAACGCCACGCCGGAAACGCTGGAAGAGCGCGTGGGCAAATTGCAGGACGAGATCAAAACGCGGGACAAGGAAATCGTGGGCTTGCGACAGAAGCTCGTGCAGGCGCAAACGGCGGGTGGCGCGAGCGCCGACGTGCTCGAGTTGGGCGGTTTTAAAATCGCGCGTCTGGAACTGGCCGGCGTGAGCGGCAACGAATTGCGCGGCGCAGCCGATGACCTGCTCGAGAAATCGAAGGCGGACATCGTGGTGGTGGGATCAGATGGTGGTTTGACCGTGAAAGCCACGAAAGACGCCGTAACTCGAGGTGCGCACGCCGGGAACCTGATCGGCAAGCTCGCGGCGGCGGGCGGCGGCAAAGGCGGCGGCAGGCCAGACATGGCGCAAGCGGGCGTCAAGGACGTGAAGGCCGCACTGGACGCCCTCGAGAGCGCGTTCTAGCCTTTCGTCCTTCCCTGCTTTGGTAGGGAAGGTGTCGTCCGCCCGGTGTCGGCGGATGACGGAGGGGTCTCGCGCATGACCCCTCCGTCTCTCGAGTCACGTACATCAAAGGCGTGACTCTCGAGCCACCTCCCCTACTTCGCAGGGGAGGACTAAATTCAAGAACGCCGTTCAGCACGCATATTCAGATTCGCGTGTGGGGCGGTGTTCTTTTAACGCAGCATCAGCGCGAGCAGTTCCTTGACGAGTTTCGCGCCGACCATCGCGGTTGCGCCGATGGGGTCGCGGACAGGGTTGTACTCGACCAGATCAGCTCCGAGGATATTTGCATTCAGGTTGTGCAGGAAGCTCAGCAGGTCGCGCGTGCTCATCCCACCGGGCTCATGGTGGGACACGCCGGGCGCGAATGCTGGGTCGAGCACGTCCAGATCCAGCGAGATGTACACGGGGCCATCGAGTTGCAACTCGAGGTCGGGTCGGAAGTCGCGCATCTGGATGATTTCGACGTTGAAGCGTTTGGCCTGCGCGCGTTGGTGCGCGTTCAGGGTACGAATTCCGACTTGCACCAACCGCGCCGCAAGTTTGTGCTCGAGAATCCGGGCGAACGGGCAGGCGTGAGCGTAACGGTTGCCGTCCAGTTCGTCGTACAGATCGGGGTGCGCGTCCAGGTGCAGAATCGTCACGGGGCCGTGCGCGTCTACGTGCGCTTGCACGAGTGGGAACGTGACGGAATGATCCCCACCGAGTGCGAGGATGCGGTCGCCGTTGGACAGGATGCCCGAGGCGGCACGCTGAATGGTTCCGAGCCGGGCTTCGGGTGCGGTCGCGCCGATCGGCCATTTGATGTCGCCCACATCGAGCCAGGCGTCGGAGGTTCCCAGATCGAGGCCGTTCTCGGCGGTCAGGTTCATCGCGCCGCAATGCAACGCCTCGCGGATTCGGGCGGGTGCGAGGGCGGGGCCGCGCAGGAACGATGAATTCTCGTCGAGCGGAACGCCCAGAAGTTGAATCACGTCTGGCATTCTGGCATCCAAGATGCACCCTGAGGCAACACCGTGCAGTACGCATTTCTAAATTCGCGTGTGGGACGGTGTTCTCGAGCTTTGAATTCAAGCGTCATAACGGACGTATTCAATTTTGAACGCGCCGTCGTTCCACAAGTCCACGATGGCGTAACCGGGTTGCGTCTCCTGGTAATCGCCGCGCCACCAGTTGCCGCACACCGCGCCGTTGCAGGCGTAGGCCACGCCGTTGTACGTGACCGTGTCGCGCAGGTGGATGTGACCGCTCAGGCACAACTTAACGTTTGGGTGCGCCGTGAACAGCGTCTTGATGCGCCGCGCGTCGATGTGCATCCACGCGCCGGGAACCGTCCAGTTGCCATCCCGTTCGTTGTCGCCGTCCATGTAGGCGCACGCGGCCAGGATCGGGATGTGGGACATGATCAGCACGGGCGTGTCCTTCGGGGTTTTTTGCAGGTCGGCCTCGAGCCATTTGAATTGCGCGTCGTCCAGCTTGGCGGTGTAGCCGTGCGCGTCTTTGGTGTCCAGGTTGGTGGAATCCAGCACCACGAAATGCCACGCGCCCTGAGAAAAGCTGTAGTACGGTTTCTCGAGTTGTAATTCGCGCATCGCCCAGGCTTTGCCGCGCAGCGTGTCCTTATCGCTGCCGGGGCCAGTCCAGCAATCGTGGTTGCCGATGGCGTGACGGATGGGGGTGCGGTTGTGCTGCGCCAGCGCGCGTTTGAAGGCTTGCCATTGCGCGTCCACGTCGGTCTTGCCTTGTCGGAGCGCGTCCATGATCGCGTCGCCGCCTTGCAGGATCAGGTCGGGTTTGCGCGGTTGGTTCTGCGCGTGTTCCAGGGCTTTGCCGAAGCCGCGTTCCGCGTTGACGCCCAGGGCTCCGTCCGGCATGACGTGCATGTCGGTCAGGTGCGCGATGCGCAAATCGGGCGCGCGGTCGGCGCTGGTTGAGGTTTGCGCTTGCGCGTCGGTCAGGTTTGGGCCGACGACGGCGCTCGCGGCGAGGGTTCCGAGGTGCTGGATGAAGTGTCTGCGGTTGAGCATGGATTGTTCTACCGCGTGCAACCCGAACGTGCTGGGTCGCGGGTCGTCTTGCGCTCGAGCTGCCCGTCCCAGGTCTCGGGTCGCACGCCGTTCTCTCGAGAAAATCCGTCGCTCATGCTTTTCATCTCGGGGTCTGACACACTCTGGTTTGTATCAAATATAGACCAGTGTTCCAGATATGGAACATTCAAATCTCGAGGCGAGCGCCCGAAGGTTCTCGCGTTGACGCGCACCCAACCATGACGATTCCGACCACACCAGCCGTACAGACCGCCGTGAAAGTCCTCGATGCCTTGAGCGCCTCGACGGAAGCCCTGACGCTTTCCGAGGTCAGCCGACGCGTGGACGCGCCCAAATCGAGCGTCTACCGCATCCTGAGCACGCTGCACGCGACCCGACTGGTCGAACTCGAGGGCACGGGCTACCGGCTGGGGCCGAAAGTCCTGGAATACCACGCCGCCTACAGCCGCCAGCTCGATCTGGGGCAGGTCTTTCACCGGGTCGCTTCAAGAATCGTGGATGCGATCAACGAAACCGTGCAGCTCGCCAGGCTCGAGGGCGACGAGGTCGTCTTTATCGCCAAGCTGGATTGCTCGCAGTTGATCCGCCCAGCCACCTACGTCGGGCGGCGCGTGCCCGCCTACGCCACCGCCGTCGGCAAGGCGCTCTTGGCGCAGCTTTCCCAACCCGAACTCGGGCGCCTGTACCCGCAAGCCAAACTGCCCGCGTTGACGCCGCACACGATCACCACGACCCGCGCTTTGCGCGACGAACTCGAAGCCGTGCGCCGGCGAGGCTACGCGCTGACTGCCCAGGAAAGCACGCTCAATTTGTGCTGCCACAGCGCCATCGTGCGCGACGCGAGCGGCGCACCCGTCGCGGCGCTTTCGATTTGCATGGCCACCAACGAACCCGCGCCCGAACGCCGCGCCAGGGCCATCGAGCAACTGCTTTGGGGCGCGCGGGAACTTTCAGAGGAGCTGGGCTGGTTCGAGGCGGACAGCGCCTCGAGCGCGAACGAAGTACCGGTGCAGGCCCGCTAGACGGGCAAAAGGAGAAGGCATGAAGAAACTCGCGGCAGGAATCGTGGTCATTGCGGGGGTTGCCATCAGTGCGACCGCGTTCGTCGCCACGCAAGCACAGGGTGGCTCGAGCAGCGCGTACTGCGCCTCGGGCAAGATGGTCAAATTCGCGGGCATCACCTGGGAATCCGGGCAGTTCACCACCGAAGTCGTCAAGACGATCCTGGAAAAAGGCTACGGCTGCAAGACGGACGTGGTGCCGGGCAGCACCGCCATCACGGAAACGGCTCTGGTTGCGGGCGACCTGCAAGTCTGGGGCGAGCAGTGGGTCGGTTTCTCGGAAATCGTCAAAAAAGGCATCGACGCGGGCAAGGTCAAGTACGTCGGTGACATCCTGGACGGCGGCACGGTCGAAGGCTGGTACGTGCCGACCTACGTCGTCAAGGGCGATGCCAAACGCAACATCAAGGCTGTGGCCCCAGACCTCAAAACCGTACAGGATCTGGTCAAGTATAAGGCGCTCTTCAAGGACGACGAGAACCCCGGCATGGGCCGTTTCTACAACTGCCCGGTCGGTTGGGCCTGCGAGAAAACCAACAACCAGAAGCTGGTCGCCTACGGCCTGACCAAGGACTTCACGAACTTCAAGCCCGGCAACGGCGCGGGCTTGGACGCCGCCATCGCGGGCGCCTACGAGAAAGGTCAGCCCGTCGCGTTCTACTACTGGGCTCCGACCGGTTTCATGTCGCGCTTCGATTTGACGCGCCTCGAGGAACCCAAGTACAACGAGAAGTGCTACAAGACCCTCCAGGACGCCGCCGAGAAGAACCCGTGCGGCAGCGCATCGCCCAGCACCGATCTGCGCTTTGGCGTCAGCACCGCGATTGCGGACACCGACGCGGTCGTGGGCCTGCTCAAGCAAGTGCAGTTCCCGCTGGCGTTCTTCAACACGGTCATTTCAGAGGTCAGCGACGCCAACAA
>CAXTKV010000279.1:0-4751 GCA_964244895.1 uncultured Deinococcales bacterium | reverse complement strand
CGAAGTGCGCCACCCGCCGCAGGACGCGTGCGATCCGCCGCTTCGCGGATCAGAAAGGGGGGTTCACGATGCGCCGCAAGGGGTTGAGGACAGACCGCCAGACGAGCCTGATCCCTGGCTTTGAGACCGCTGACCTGATCGCTATCGCCTGCGGAATCTTCGGATCATTTTTCGTCGCTCTACGCCTGTTCTCGAACGTCGGATTTCGCATCGCCTTCATCGGAGCCGTCAGTTACGCCGTGTACGCGTTGTGGTTCAAGTTCAAGGAGGAGTTTGGCCCGAAGTTTCTCGTTCACTTTCTGAACTGGTGCAGCACCCCGGACCTCTACACCCTCGAGGCGGAGTCGCAACCCGTACCGCTGTGCCTCGTCATGCCTGTCCGAAGCCCATCGCGCGTCGCACCGGAGCGCGAGGAAGTCGCGCTGGTGCTCGAGAACGCCTGAAGGAGGCGTGCGGTCCGCCGCAGGGTGCGAGCGATTCGCCGCAAGACGCGTGCGGTCCGCAGCAGAACGCGTGCAATCCGCCGCTGAAGGAGTCACCGTGACACTATCCCTCGCCCGAGCGAAACTCGCACCATCGAACCGCATGGGCAACCTCTTAACGCACCTGCCTTACTGGGATCTGAGCGAGGGCGTGGTGTTCCTCGAGGATGGGCGCATGGAGGTCGCCCTCGAGATCTTCCCACCCGCGCCGCTGTTCGCCGTCGGCGCGGCGCTCGAGGCGAGCTGGGTGAGCTTGAAATCGGTGCTGCAACTGGGTGTGCCGAGCAAGGAACGCGCCCGCGTGATCGTCGAGAGCCTGCCCGCCGACGGGTCGCTCCTGGAACGGTTCATGTCGGTTCCGCCGTGCGAGATTGGACTCTTAAACGACCTCGCCAGCGCTCAGGCCAGGATGCTTGAGCGCGAACGGCAGAGCGGCACGTTGCTCGAGTGGCGCTTGTTCGTGACCTGCACGGTCGCGCCGACCGAACGGCGCACCAAGGGTCTGGCCTTCAGCCCGCGCGAGTTGGCCGAGGCCATCACCCGCGCCCACCGGGTGCGCGAGCGATTGAAGAATTTGCTCGAGACCGCCGGGTACGCCCCCAAAACCCTCCACGACCAGGAGGTCTTTAACCTGATCTGGCGCTACCTCAACCCGAGCCTCGTGCCCGCCGAGCCGCCCGGCTTTCTGGGCTTTGGCGAGCGCACGGGCTACTTGCCGGACGCGATGCTGGCGGGCAGCGACGTTCAGACGCCGACCTTCAAACGCCAGGTGGCGAATTCGTTGATGGACAACAACGACCCGAGCCGATTGATCGTCGGGGATCGCTACGTGGCGGCAGTCAGCTTCCAGAACCTGCCCCACCACACCGAACCCGGCATGATCCAAGCCCTGATGCGCCGCGCCGCCGGGGGCGCGTTCACATTGGTGATCGATTACGCCCACCAGCCCCTCGGTCCCAAAATGCGGTCCCTCGCGGAGCAGTCGCGCAAGCTCTACGCGGCCAGCGAGGCCAAGGACATGCCACCCAACCCGCAGGCGATGGTCGCGGCCAGGGAGGTCAACGAGGTGATCGAGGCGATCTCCTCCTCGGGCGATCACGTCTACAAGACGAGCATCACCGCGATCTTAATCTCCAGAAGCCCGGAGGGTCTCGAGTCGATGAAGGAGAGCGTGGTCAGCGCCTTCAGCGCCTTCCCCGGCAGCCTGCCCGTCTACGGTGCGTACCAGCACCTTTTCAGCTACCTCGCCTGTGCGCCGATGAACGGGCGGGTCGGTGAGTTTCAATTCGATGCGCTCGAATCCTCCGCCGCCGACCTGATGCCGCCGTTTTGCCCGTGGCGCGGCTCGCGGGACAACCCGGTGATGCTCTTCAGGAACCGCTGGTCGAGCCTGACCGCCTTCGACCCGTTCGACCCGCTGACCGCCAACTGGAACGGCGCGGTCATCGCCGGACCGGGTTCGGGCAAAACCTTCTTGATGCAGAAGCTCATCACCAGCCTCAAGCGCCACGATTGCGATGTCTTCATCGTCGATCAAAAGCGCGATTATGCCCCGCTGATGGAGCAGCTCAACCGGGCCGACTCGGGCCGACTCGGGCCGAGCGGTGAAAGCTCGAGCACCAGCGCGACCATCTCCTTCGGTGTGGACGGTAGCACGGTCTTCAACATCTTCGACCTGGCCCACGGCGAGGTCGGCCCCGACGAGACCAAGAAGGCGTTCTTGAAGGCGGCGCTGCGCGAGATGATCCCGCCCTCGCCCGATCCCGTCCAGGCCGCCACCGAGAGCGCGATCCTCGACGAGGCCCTGGCTCAGGGGTACGCCATGTACCCCGGCGGGGGTGAAGTCCTTTCCAGCGGCGGGGACGAAGCCCCTCGCGGCGGCGGAAGCGCAGCCCCTCGCGGCGGCAGCGTGCTGACCCTCTCCGACTTTCACAGCGTACTCTCGACGATGGAGTCCCTCGGCACGAAGCAGATGGACAAAGCCCAGCGCACCATCGCCAGTTCGCTGGCCGTGCGCTTGACCGAGTGGACGGGTGAAACCGTCTACGGGCGCGTGCTCGACGGGCGCACCAACGTCGATCTCGAGGCCAGCACGATTTACTTCGAGTGCAGCGGTCTAGAACACTTCCCGAGCCTCTCGAGCCTGGTGATGCTGATCATCTCGGATGCGATCTGGCGGCGGGCCAAGCAGAATCCGGGCCGCAAAAAACTCGCCATCCTCGAGGAGTTCTGGGCGATGCTGAAGACCCACGAGGCCCGAGACCTGGCGGAGCGACTCTACCGTCTGGGGCGCACCTACAACCTCGGGGTCTACGCCGTCAGCCAGAAGATCGGCGACCTGACGGGCGTGGCGGGACTCTTGCAGAGCAGTTCCTACCTGTTTCTCGGGCGGCTCGAGGCGGACGAGGCCGCCCTCAAAGCGGTGCTTGACCTGCCGGATGGGGCGATTGCGGCCTTCAAATCCCTGACCGGGCGCAAGGGCGTCTACGCCGAATGGCTCTGCTGGGTCAAGCGCGAGGATCGGCGGGTCGGCGACGTGCTGATCGTCACGGCCAGCCCGGAGGAATACTGGACCTTCACCAGCGACCCGAACGACAAGGCCCGGCGCGACGCGATGACGCGGCGAACCGGCTCGCTGCGAGCCGCCATCGCCGCCCTGGCGTCGGAGGGAACGACATGAACAAGAAATCTATTCGCTCTTGGACTCTGGGGCTGTGCGCCGGGCTGTGGCTGTCCGGCTCAGGCGCTCTCGCCCAGGGTGGCACGCTCTGGACCGACCTCGGCGGCTACCTCAACACCGCCTGCAAACTCGCCAGCGGCAGCGTCGGCGTGCCGATCCCCGGCCTCGGCAACCTCACTCCGGGCGGGATCTCGAGCCTCGAGTGGCTCTGCACGATCCGGCGGATGTACGGCTTCGTCGATGGCAACATCCTCAACGGCGACTGGCAGAGCTTCGCGCTCGAGGTCGGCGGCAAATACGTCGGCGAGATGGCCAACTATCTCGGGGACGAACTCGGGCTGGGCGGCCCGCAGGGCTGGGCCGACGGCGCGAACGACGCCTTGCGATCCAGCTACCGCGACTTCCGCGCCAAGATCATGAACGGCCTCGACCGGGCGCTCGCCGAATACCGCACCAACCACCGCGACGTGGCGGACGGTCTGCCCGTCACCAGCGCCAGCGGACTGGCCAAGGTCTACGAGGATTCCAACCCTGGACTGGCCGCCGCCGCCGAAGCCGCGCGCCTGGAAAAAATCACGCAGTCCTTCGACAACCTCACCCAGGCCGCCCGCGTGACCAAAAGCGAGCAGGAATCGAGGGACGCGATTGACAAGAACTTCGGGGCGCTGACCGAGAAAACCACCAAAGTCATCGGCGACCCCCTCAACAAGGGAGAGGCGGACAGCCTGGTGGACAAGGCCAAGACTGCCGCCTCGACCCGCGAGGTGATGGAGGTCGGGGTCGAGGCCACCGCCAGCCTGATGAAGCAGCTCGCCACCTACAACACGGCCCTCCTGACGCAACTGGTGGAGATCAGCAAGCAGTCCGTCATGACCAACTCGCAGCTCGGCTCCCAGGCGTCGAACCTGAGCGCCCAGGGCGAGGACCGCGCTTAGGCGATCCGCGCGGGACTCGAGGCGCAGGCCCAACAGAACCTCGACGACGCCAGGAGCGCCGCCGGTGAGGTGGCGGTCTCGAGCCAATCGGTGGCGACGGTGTTCGATCCGGCCAACACCGCCGCCGTGGATTGGGCGGCTGAAGCACCATGACGGGCCGACACATGACTGGCCGACACGCGCCGATCTGGGCCGGGTGGTCCAGCCTTCGAGGACGCTTGATCGGTCTCGCCCTCGCGGTCCTGGTCCTCTTCTGCTGTGCGCGGGCGGCGGGCGCGGCCCCACCGGGTACAGCTCAAGCCGACGTGGACGCTAAAAAGGTCGAGGCGTACATCACCAGCGGCGCGAACGGCTCCAACTTCAAAAACGTCGTGAACCTGCTCGTGCCCGACCCGATCAAATGGCTCGAGGACACGATGGCCGCGCCCACCAGGGTGGGCTTGCCAGAGATGATCGAGGGTATGGCCTACGCGATCCTCTTCGCGGGCTTCGTGGCCGGGATCTGGCGCGCTCGCATCGCGCTGCGCCTGTCGGCGCTGGGTGTCAACTTCGCCCGCCTGATCGTCGCCAGCCTGCTCGTCGGATTGACCTTCAACTACGGCTTGAGCGCCCCGGTGGTGGGCGGCAAGCGCAACCCGAAGGACCTGAGCTTTT
>CAXTKV010000278.1:0-4778 GCA_964244895.1 uncultured Deinococcales bacterium | reverse complement strand
AGGCGAACTTTCGATTCGCCCTCGAGTCAGAATGATCATTTGAAACCGAGCGTGAACAAAGAATTCTCGAGAACACCGTCCCAGACGCATTTTCTCGAGATTCAGAATTCGCGTGTGGGACGGTGCTACCGCCCCTGACCGCTCGAGCATCCCATCAAAAACCGCTATCCTGAACGCATGAAGCTCGCGGTCATCGGTGCGGGAGCCTGGGGCACGGCGCTGGCCGTGGTCGCGGCGGGTCGCGGGCACGACGTGACGCTCTGGGCGCGGCGCGAAGATCAGCGGCGGGCGCTCGAGACTTCCCGAGAGAATCTCGAGCATCTGCCCGGCATCGGGCTCCCCGCGAACCTGCGCGTGACCTCGAGCCTCAAAGACGCACAGGGCGCGGATTTCGCTTTGCTGACCGTGCCGAGCTCGTACCTTTTGGGCGCCGTGCGCGATCTGAATCGGGACGTGCCGGTCGTGAACTGCGCCAAAGGTCTGGACGAAGATCTGGAACCCATGATCGTCGGCCTCGAGCGCGAGGGATTCAGCAACGTTGCGGTGCTGTCCGGCCCGAACCTGGCGCTCGAGATCGCGCGCGGACTGCCCGCCGCGACGGTCGTGGCCAGCCAGCACGAACCGTTGGCGGCGATGGTGCAATCCGCGCTCGGCGGCGGAAACCTGCGCGTCTACACGTCGAACGATGTGATCGGCGTGTCGCTCGGCGGGGCGCTCAAGAACGTGATCGCGCTCGGGGCTGGGTTGGTGGACGGTCTGGAACTCGGCGAGAACGCGCGCTCGGCGTTGGTCACGCGCGGATTGCGCGAGATCGTGCGGTTCGCGCTGGCGCACGGGGCGCTCGAGGTCACGATGTACGGCCTGGCGGGGCTGGGCGATCTGATGCTGACCTGCGCCGCGCGAACGTCTCGGAACCGGACGGCGGGGGAATCGTTGGCGCGGGGGTTGCCATTGCCCGACAAGGCCATCGAGGGCATCCCGACGGCCTCGCGCGTGGTCGCCTGGGCGGCCCGCGAGGGACTGGAATTGCCCGTCTGCGGCGCGATTCACGAGGTCGCGAGCGGGCAGCTCAGTCCTGCGCTCGGCGTGCGCCGATTGATGGAGCGCGAGGCTGGGTCGGAGATCGGCTCGGATTGGCTCGAGAAACACGCCGCGACACCGTCCAGCACGTAATTTCTTGACTCTCGAGAAACATCGCGCCGCACGGTCTTCTCGCGCTTGTCCGCGACCTTGAACCGGGTGCAGCCGGACGCGCAAATGTGCAAACCCGATGCGCGTGGCTGACGCAACGCTTTAAGATGCGGGCGTGAACATCCTCTGGGTGGCGGTGTTGGCGTACCTGTTCGGCGCGATCCCGTTCGGCGTGCTGGTGGCGCGCACCTACGCGGTCGATCTTCAGAAGATCGGCAGCGGCAACACGGGTGCGACCAACGTCCTGCGCGCCACCGGCTGGGGGCCAGCCCTGGTGGTCGCCATGGCGGACATCATGAAGGGTGGCGTGGCCGTGCTGATCGCGCAGGCGTTCAGAATGCCGGGCTGGGAGGTCGCGCTGGTCGGGCTGGCGGCGGTCGTGGGTCACAACTATTCCGTATTCCTGGGATTCAAGGGCGGTAAAGGTGTTGCCACCTCTTTTGGCACGGTCGCGCTTCTGGACATCGGGCTTGGATTGGCGATGCTGCCGATGTTCGTCGTGACCGTGCTGGTGACGCGCTTCGTGTCCGCCGGTTCGATCATCGGGGCGTTTTCCGGCGTGCTTTTTGCCATCGCCATGCGCCGCGAATGGTGGATGGTCGCCATGTGCGCGGGGTTGACGCTGATGATCGTCTTCAAGCACCGCAGCAATCTGGCCAGCATGTTTGAAGGCACGGAGCGCCGCATCGACCAGCGCACGCCCAAGGTTATCTCGAGCGATACGGCCAAACCCGTCCAACCCGTCAGCGAAGCGGCGGTCGAACCCGTCGAGGTCTCGAGCGACGCCGTGGATCGCCCGACCAGAACGCACGACGCCTGAAGTGATGGCGCATCTCGTGTACGGCAAGCTGGAAATGCTGGACGTGCTGGCCATCGCGCCGCACCCGGACGATGCCGAGATCGGTTGCTGCGGCACGTTGATCCGCGCGCGAATGGATGGTCAGCGCACCGGGATTCTGGAATTGACGCGCGGCGAGATGGGCTCCAAGGGCACGCCCGAGGTCCGCGACGCGGAAGCGCTCGAGGCGGCACAGATTCTGGGGCTTTCTTACCGTGGCAACCTGCGTTGGAGCGACGGACAGATCGCGGATACCCCGGAGTTGTGCCTGTGGCTGGCGCGCAGCCTACGCGATCTGAAACCGCGCGTGCTGCTCGTGCCGCACGAACACGACCGCCACCCGGATCACATCGGTGCGGCTCGGGTTTGCGTGTCTGCGGTTCACCTGGCGGGTTTGCGAAAAGCGCCGCTCGAGGGCGAACCGCACAAGGTCAGCACGATCCTGTCCTATCAGGGCAACGCGCCGATCCAGGCGAACGCGCTGGTGGACGTATCCGACCACATGGATGTCTGGGAACGCGCGGTCATGGCGCACGCCAGCCAGTTCACGGGCGAGGCGGTCAGTGAAACCGTCAGCCCCGAAATCATCGAGCGCCGCAAGGCCAGAATGATGTACTGGGGTACGTTCATCGGTGCGCGTTACGCCGAAGCTTACGAATCCAGGAATCCGCTTTCGGTCGCGCCGTGGAAAACAGCGTGAACGACGCGCCCGAAGGTCAATCCGAACGCGCCCGTGAGGTCGAACGTGCCTTCCGGGCCTTGCTCGAGAAATCCGGGTTGGTGTTGGAACGACTCGACGTGAATTCCGCCGTTCGGATCGCCTTGGAGTTCTTCAGGGACGTGCGCTTCGACTGGATCAGCGCGGGCGATGATGGCGATACGTGCAGCGTCACGACGCTGTTCGAGCGCGAGGAATCAGTGCCCGTCAATCCGATCCTGGCGCTCTTCAGCAAACCCAAACCCGGAGCGCTCGAGGCGGTCGTGCTGAACTTCGAGCGGGAACTGACGGACGCGGACGAGTTGATCCTCTGGTCGCTCGATCTGGAGTTCGCGCCCGACGGTCTGGACGTGCTCGAGGAACTGGACGCGTACACGAACGAATTCAATTCCTTCGAGGACTTCGCCCGCGCCGTGCTGACGCACCCGTCACTGCGACGCCTGACGGCGCTCCGCCCGCGCTCGGTTGAATTCTGGGTCGGATAAAAGACCGTCCCAGACGGCGTTTCTCAGTACCTCGAGAATGCCGTGCGGGACGGTCTTTTTGATTGGGCGCGATTGATCTGGAGATCATGCCCAGAGGGGCGAAACATCTTTCGCCCCGACGAGCGCTTCAATCGCGCCTTACTTGCGGATGCGAACCAGGTCGGTCAGGACGCCTTCCAGACCGTTGGTGACGGTGATCGAACCGATCTTTTCGGTCAGCTTCTCCAGGGTCTCGAGCTCCTTGAGGCGCAGCGCGACCGGGTTGTCCTCCATGACCTTGGCGGTGTTCAGCAGGCTGCGCGTGGCGGCGGTCTCCTCGCGGCGGCGGATGACGTTGGCCTGCGCCAGCTTCTCGGCTTCCACGACTTTGGAGAGGATCAGCTTCATCTCGCCGGGCAGGATGATGTCCTTGACGCCGACCGAATCGACTTCCAGGCCGTACCCGGCGGTCTTCTCGCGGATGTACGCGCCGACCACGGCGTCGATCACGCCCTTGTCTTCCAGCAGTTCGTCCAGCGTGCGCGTACCGACCGCCGCGCGCAGTCCGAACTGGAGTTCCTTGTAGAGGAATCCCTCGATGCTAGAGAGCTTGGAGGCCGCCAACAGCGCGTCCGTCACGCGGTAGGCCGCCATCAGGTTGAGGCGAAGTGAAACCTTGTCCCGCGACAGAATCTCCTGACCCGAGACCTCGAGCGTCAACAGGCGCGCGTCCACCACGCTGACGCGCAGGTTGCGCCCGATCTTCCAGAAAGCGTGCGCCCCGACGCTCAGCGTTTCGGCCAGCTTGCCGTTCACGAACAGCGCGCCGACGTGGTACTCGGGAATCTCGACGGTTTCAATGTAGGCCGTCATGTGCGTGCCCTTGATTGCCTGCGCCACGTCATCGCGCACGCGGAAATCCTCTCGGATGTCCACGACTTCCAGGCGGGTCACGCCATCCTTGAAGTACATCGCGCTGGCGGTCGGCGCGATTAAGTCGGGGATGGCCCGGTTGCGGCGCACCAGCCCGATCTCGAACTCGCCCAGTTCGATGCGCTCGAAACGCTCGATCCACGCGACGTTCGCGGCCAGGATCGCGTCCTGAAGGTTCTTCGGCAGGCTGACCAGGACGCTCTGGTTGGTGACGCTGACGGCCTCGAGATCGCGCCAGTACAGCGCGCGCGCGCCCGGCGCGACCAGATCCGCCACGCGACCCGCGCGCGACACGATCGCGAACGCGTTCTCGAGCGCCTGAACGTCCGTGAAGAGCTTCTGCACCCAGCCCGCGTTCTTGCGATCCAAGAGCGCGTGACCGCGCGGCAGGCTCAGGCCGTCGCGCACGCTCAGGCGCTCCACGGTGATGGCCGTGAAGCCCTTCCAGAAGAGCGCCCGCGACTGCGGCGCAACGATCTCCACGATGCCGCCATCGCGCGTCACGACCGCGATTTCCGCATCGGCGGTCTGCACGAACTCGAAGTACCGCGCGATCACGTCCGGGCGCTTGGCGATCATCTAGCTTTGTCAGCTACCGCGTTAAGACCTTTGTCAGCTTAAGTTTCACCGCTCA
>CAXTKV010000277.1:0-4787 GCA_964244895.1 uncultured Deinococcales bacterium | reverse complement strand
GGCTTGCCGACGCGCGTGCTGGAGAGGTACCCGCATCAGCTTTCGGGCGGCATGAAACAGCGCGTGGTGGCGGTGATCTCGACGCTGTTGAACCCGCAAGTGCTGATCGCGGACGAACCTACTTCGGCGCTGGATGTCTCCTCGCAGAAAGCGCTGGTCTTGCAGATCAAGCAACTGATGGAACAAAAAGTCATCACCAGCGTGGTTTTCATCACGCACGATCTGCCGATGCTCAGAAACATCGCCAACCGCATCGCGGTCATGTACGCGGGCAAGATCGCTGAGATCGGGCCGGTCGAACAGATGATCGACGCGGGCCAGCACCCGTACACCAAAGCCCTGATCGGTTCGATCCTGGTGCCCGAACCCTACGTGCGCACCCGGCGCATCGAGGGCATCGAAGGTCAGCCGCCCGACCTGCGCTCGCCGCCGTCCGGTTGCCGTTTCCACCCGCGTTGCAGCCTCGCCAACGAACGCTGCAAACTCGAGGAACCGCCCCAGGTCGGTGATGGCGACCAGTTCGCCGCTTGCTGGCGCGTGTTCGAGCAGCGCGAGGCGATGGCGGTCGCGCGGGGTGCGGCGTGACCGGGGCGACATCTCAAGTCTCGAGCCCGGTCGCGCCGCAGACTGCGCCACTCCTGAAGGTGGATCACCTGACCCGCAGTTTCGGCAGCGCCGCGAACCCCGTGCTGGCCGTTAAGGATGTCAGTTTCGAGCTTCAACCGCGCGAGATCATCGCCATCGTCGGCGAGAGCGGGTCGGGCAAATCCACGCTGGCGCGATTGATTTTGCGATTGCTGCCGATCACCAGCGGACGCATCAACTTCGAGGGCGAAGATCACACGACGAGCAACACGCAAGCCTACTGGCGCAAGGTGCAGGCGGTCTTCCAGGATCCCTTCGCGGCCTTCAACCAGTTCTACACGGTGCGCCGCGTGCTGATGCAGGGCTCCAGGCTGGTGCCCGGACTCTCTGAAACTGAGCGCGAGAAGCGCATGAAGGCCGCCCTGGTGAGCGTCGGCATGGATCCCGGCGAGATGCTCGACAAGACGCCGTACCAGCTTTCCGGCGGGCAGAAGCAGCGCGTCATGATCGCTCGGGCGTTGATGCTGCAACCGAAATTGTTGATCGCGGACGAACCGACCTCGATGCTGGACGCGAGCTTGCGCGTCAGCATCCTGAATTTACTGAAGGACATCCGCGACCAGTACGGCATGAGCATCCTCTTTATCACGCACGATATCGGGCAGGCGTACTACGTCTCCGACCGCCTGCTGGTGATGTACCAGGGCGAGGTGGTGGAACAGGGCAAGACCGAAGAGGTGATCGCGCAGGCCCAGCATCCGTACACGCAACGCCTGATGTCGGACGTGCCGAAGTTGCACGGTTAACGAGAACACCGTCTGGCACGCGAATTTTGATCCTCGAGAAAATGCGTCTAGGACGGTGTCCCTGAAAGCGCACCTGGTTTGAGGAGCGCCGCAATCGCATCCTCGAGATTCAAACTTTTTCACCGAACTCGCCACACCAGGCGCGATACGTCACCCAAACGCGCAGGAGGAACCCATGAACACCGCCGCCGAAAACGCCGCACCGCAGAACCCGGAATCGCGCATCGAAAGTCTTCTGAAAGACATGACGCTCGAGGAAAAAGTCTCCTTGCTGGCGGGCGCGAATTTCTGGGAGACCGTGCCGATCCCGAGGTTGGGCATCCCCGCAATCAAGGTCTCCGACGGGCCGAACGGGGCGCGAGGGGGCGGGTCCATCGTGGGCTCGAGCGTGACCGCCGCCTGCTTCCCGGTCGGGGTGGCGCTCGCCTCGAGCTGGGACGCGAATCTGATCGCCGAAATCGGCGCGGCGCTCGGGCAGGAAGCCAGAACCAAGGGCGCGAGCATGCTGCTCGCGCCGACCGTCAACATTCACCGATCACCCCTGAACGGGCGCAACTTCGAGTGCTACTCCGAAGACCCGTACCTGACGGCCCGCATGGCGGTCGGGTACATCAGCGGTTTGCAATCTGAGCAGGTCGGCGCGACCGTCAAGCACTTCGTCTGCAACGATTCCGAATTCCAGCGCAACACCATCAGCACCGATCTGGACGAACGCACCCTGCGCGAGATCTACCTGCCGCCCTTCCAGGCCGCGGTGCAGGACGCCAAAACCTGGGGCGTGATGTCGAGCTACAACAAGATCAACGGCGTCCACGCCGATGGCAACGCGGAATTGTTGCAGGACATCCTGAAAACCGAATGGGGTTTCGACGGCATCGTCATGTCGGACTGGACGGGCACGAACAGCACCGTGGACGCCGCCAACAACGGCCTGGATCTCGAGATGCCGGGGCCGACGCGCTGGCGCGGCGAGAAATTGATCGAGGTTGTCCGTTCGGGCGAGGTGAAGCTCGAGGCGATTGACGAGGCCGCACGCCGGATGCTGCGCGTGATTCAGCGCGCCGGTGCCTTCGAGCATCCCCAGATCGAAGCCGAACGCGCGGTTGACCGCCCCGAACACCGCGCGCTGATCCGCCGCGCCGCCGCCGAAAGCGCGGTGCTGCTGAAAAACGCCGACAGTATCCTGCCGCTCGAGAAGCACGCCCTCAAATCCATCGCCGCGATCGGCCCGAACGCCAAGACCGCCCAGATCATGGGCGGCGGCAGCGCGCAGGTCAGCGCGCACTACATCGTCACGCCCTTCGACGGCCTGAAAAATGCCCTCGGGGACGGCGTTACACTGAACTACGAGATCGGCTGCACCAACCACAAACTCTTGCCGCGCCTCGAGGCAAAACTGGTCAAACCCGACGGTGCGGATCGGGGCTTCAGACTTCAATACTGGAACGACGATTTCAGCGGCGATCCCGCGCATTCAGAACTGGTGGATGGCGCCGAACAGATGCTGTTCGGCGCCATCGCGGACGGCGTCAACCCCGAATCGTTCTCGGCTCGCATGACCACCAGCTTCACGCCCGAGCAGACCGGCACGCACCATTTCAGCCTGATGAGCGTCGGACTGACGCGGCTGTTCGTGGACGATCTGGAACTGATCGATAACTGGACGGCGCCAACGCGCGGCGATGGCTACTTCGGCTTCGGCAGCGCGGAAGTTCAGAAGGGCATCGAGCTTCAGGCTGGTCAGACCTACGCACTGCGTCTCGAGTACGGCAAACGCGAAGCCGCACTGTTCGCCGCGTTCCGATTGGGGTACTTGCAGCCCGTCGCCACCGACGCGATCGAGCGCGCGGCCAACCTGGCCGCGCAATCCGATGTGGCGCTGGTGTTCGTGGGTACCAACGGCGACTGGGAATCCGAGGGTCACGACCGCACCGACCTCGAGCTCCCCGGCGATCAAACCGCGCTGATCGAACGCGTCGCCGCCGCCAACCCGAAGACGGTGGTCGTGCTACAGACCGGATCGCCGATCGTCATGCCGTGGCTGGATCGGGTCGCGGGCGTGATTCAAGCCTGGTTCCCCGGCCAGGAATGCGGCAACTCGATCGCGGACGTACTGTTTGGCGCGGTCAACCCGAGCGGTAAGCTGACCCAGACCTACCCGAAGCGCCTCCAGGACAACCCCGCCTTCATCAACTACCCCGGCGAGAACGGTCACGTTCGCTACGGCGAGGGCATCTATGTGGGTTACCGGTACTACGAGAAAAAAGAAATTGCGCCCCTGTTTCCGTTCGGCTTTGGGCTGTCCTACACCAGCTTTCAGTACGCTAACCTGCGCCTCTCCACGCGCACGCTCGAGCCCGATCAGCCCCTGAGCGTCAGCCTGGACGTGACCAACGCCGGAACGCGATCCGGCCAGGACATTGTGCAACTCTACGTGCACGATGCCCAGGCCAGCGTCTCGAGACCATTGAAGGAACTCAAAGGGTTTGCCAAGCTCGCGCTTCAGCCCGGAGAAACAAAAACCGTCACGCTCGAACTCGAGCGCGACGCCCTGGCCTACTGGGACGACGCTCAACACGCCTGGGTCGCCGAAGCGGGCGAATTCGAGGTGCTCGTCGGTTGTTCATCGCAGGATATTCGCTTGCGGGAAAGCTTCCGGCTGACGCAGACCAGCGTCTTTGGCGGATCGGCGCAGCTCTCGCCGCCGAAAAGCTGAGTTCGAGCGGTTCCAGTGTGCGCAGAACACCGTCCCACACGCGAATTCTGGACACGTGCGAGACGGTGAAGCCATCACCCGGCGCGATTTTGCCGGATCGAGATACCCGAGACGACCGACGCCCGCTCATCCCCGAGCGCCCGAATTGAACGACCTCGAGCAACTGCGGTCGTTTCGACCAGCGCAACCCTCAACGCATCATGTTTTCGAGAATCGTCGGATGCTTCGCCGGGTGCAGCATCAAATCCAGCGAGACGATCTCCTCGGGACGGCAAACCGCCACGAAACGGTACTTGCGCACGCCCTCCGGCTGCACCGCGACCGTCAGTAAGCGCACCTCGAGCCTGCACGGCCCCTCGATCAGCACGCCGGACGACAAATCGCCCTCGATTCTGTCCTCCTGAAGAACGAAACTGCCGCGCACATCGCCCGTGATCGGGTTGAGCACCTTGAGCTTCCCGGACGCGATCGTGTACTTCGCGGTTCCCGCACGCAGTTTTGCCCCGTCGAGGTTCATCGGTTCTCACTATAAGAGCAACTGAAGGGATCAACCGTGCAATTTCTTGCATGCTATGATTCGTGCCCTCGGAGGGCACGGGGGCGATTAGCTCAGCGGTAGAGCGCTCGCCTTACAAGCGAGTGGTCGTTGGTTCAAATCCGACATCGCCCACCAACAGAAA
>CAXTKV010000276.1:0-4858 GCA_964244895.1 uncultured Deinococcales bacterium | reverse complement strand
ACATGGAAGTTGTAGTGTTGAGAAACACGAACAAACCAAAGGCACAGACGGGAAGGGACAAAGCGCAACGACACGAGTACAACAAAACACGAATGTCTTGCTGTACTGGTGTCACACGATGCTGCGACACACCCTCAAAAAATCAACGCTCAATGCAGCTGCGCCACATGTGATGCCGACCACAAAACTTTAAACACTGTGAACAACAGAGGAGAGCCAATCGAGAACCTGAAGCGGCTGGATTATCGAGATAGGTTGTACTCCGCGATGAACAACACCCAGAGCCACGACATGCATCACCCCCGAACTCGACAAGGCACATGACTTCCTCGTGAACATCGCCAACCATTGCCCGAGCGCGCAAAAAAACGCTCCGCCAAAATCGTCCGCCCATTCGAGCTCGAGCGCCGGTGCTCTGGAATCACATAGAAAGCCAGCCACATCCCCGTTGCGTACCAGTGCGCGACCATCTCGACCTTCTCAACCTCGATGCCTCGAATCTCGTCGTACACCTTCCAGAACGTCTCGAGGCAGCAATCTCCGACCATCAAACCGCGAATTTGGGCGTAGCGCGATCTGAGGCGATCCGCCATAAGAAGCATTATGGTAATGGATTTTCGGTCATCTTGAAGGCCAAGGGAACAAACGTGAGTGAGTTGCACTTGGTAGCTTAAAGTTGTACTGTTAAGCTATGAGTTCTACACCCATAACATCAGTATCCAAAGATGCGCGACTCGGAGAGAAAGGACAGATCGTCATCCCCGTTGAGATGCGTGAAGCGCTTGGCTTGAAGCCCGGCGATGCGGTGATCGTTCGGCTCGAGGGCCACAGTGTACGGATTACGACCCGGCACGCGATCATCGAAGAACTCTGCGGGGCGTTCGCAACCCCTGGGCGCGACCTGACCGAAGAACTCCTCCAGGACCGCCGCGACGAGGCCGCCCGGAAATGGTCGTAGATGCCAGCGCGTTGATGACCTTCTTGCAACGCGAGACCGGATTCGAGCGGGTCAAACAAGCGCTCGAGGCGGGCGGCACAGTGCTCTCGACGGTCAACCGCACCGAGGTCAAGGGCAAACTCGTCGGCAGTGGGGCGTTCACCCCCCGACAGGTGGACGAACGCTTCGACCTCTTGCGCGACGTGCTCGAGATCGCGGCCTTCGACGAAGCGCAGTCGGACAACGCGGCGTTCTATTACGCGCGGCGCAACGCGTACAACCTCAGCCTCGGGGATTGCGCCTGTCTAGCGCTGGCGGAAATCAGGGATTTGAGCGTGCTGACGGCGGAGGGCGCGTGGGCGAAACTACCCGACCTGCCCATCAAGGTCGTGGTGATCCGATGAGCGAAGCCCAAGATCCAATCCGTGCCCAGACGCTCGAACAGGAAACACTCGAATCCAACGAGAAGCTCGAACCGGACGAGACGAGGGTCGAAGACACGACGCTCGGCGAGGCATATGCGGCAGCGGGCAAAGAATGGCTCGAGAGCGAAGACGCGGCCCTCTGGGACAGCGCCCTCGCGGACGGCCTCGAACCCGAGGACTGGTCGGAAGACTGGGAGAAGCCGTGACGCTCGAGATCGTGCGCTTCGAGGGCAACCTCGTCTCGAGGTCCCTGGGCTGGCTGGAACTCGAGATCGGCGAGCGCAAACGCCGCACCGTGCAAGCCGCTCGAGACCGCGACCGGGGTGAGTGTGGACTTGATAGACTTTTGTTAACCAGCAGATCAGACTTCCACCAGGAGTTTGATCATGACCAAGAAAGCCAAACAGTACACCCCCGAGTTCAAAACTCAAGCCGTTCAACTCGCCAGCCAACCTGACACCAGCATCAGCCAGGTTGCTCGAGATCTTGGCATTAACGACCAAACTCTCGGCACGTGGGTCAGGAACGCCAGGCAAGCTGCGAGTCTTGACCGCCCAGCCTTTCCTGGTCGTGGCGTTCCCGCCCTGAGCGAGCAGGAGAAACGCATCAAGGAACTCGAGCGGGAGAACGCGGTTCTTCGTCAAGAGCGTGAGATTTTAAAAGCGGCCACGAAGTTCTTCTTGCTCACAAGACAGCACCTGACGGGCTGTTCGCGCTTCGCCAAAGAAATCAAGTGAAGTACGCCTTCATTGAAGCGAACCGCAAGAACTTCAATTTGAGCGTCATGGCTCGAGTGTTCAACGTCACCACGAGCGCATACCTCGCTTGGAAACGCCGAGGCTCCAGCCAGCGCCAGCGAGAGGAAGCCGTACTGCGCGAGCAAATCAAGGTCATTCACTACAACAGCAAACGCACGTATGGCGCACCTCGAGTCAAACACGAGTTGCTCGAGACGCACGGCAAGCGCATCAGTCGCGCTCGAACGAACCGGTTGATGCGAGAAGCGGGCTGTCAGACGAAGTACAAACGAAAGTTCGTGCTGACCACAAAAAGTACTCGCGGTCAGCACATCGCCGAGAACAGGCTCAATCGAGAATTTCAGGCGAGCAAACCAGATCAGAAATGGGTCACGGACATCACGTTTTTACCGACCAGCGAAGGCTGGTTGTACCTGGCGGTCGTGCTTCTTGCTCGTAAAACAGCACCTGACGGGCTACTCGCGCTGGACTTGTTCTCGAGAAAGGTGATCGGTTGGGCTTTCGCGGTGACGCTCGAGACGAAGCTCGTGTTAGACGCGCTCGAGATGGCGAAACGAAATCGGAACCCCAGGCTGGGATCAGGGTTGTTACATCACTCCGATAGAGGATCTCAGTACGCCAGTCTTGAGTACCGGCAGGTGTTGGCGGCGTTGAAAGCTGATTGCAGTATGTCCAGGAAGGGAAATTGCTGGGATAACGCGGTGATGGAGAGTTTCTTTTCGACGTTGAAGCTCGAGCTGGATTTGGACAAGGTCATCGGAGATCGGGATTTCACGCGCACAACGGTGTTCGGGTGGATTGAAGGTTGGTACAACCGGGTTCGTCGGCACTCGAGTTTGGGGTATTTGAGCCCAGTTGATTTCGAGGAGCGGTTTCTCAACTGATCTGGGGGTTAACAAAAGCCTTGCAATTCCAGGTCGAGGTAGGTCTGGACAAGGCTGGTCAACATCGGGCTGTTCTCGGTGATGGCATCGAGAAAGACGCCCTCGTCCGGCTCGAGCGACACCACGATGTTTTCACCCGTGTCCACCGCCTGCAATTTCAGCGCCTCGCGCAGGGCGCTCAGGCCGCTTTGATCGGCGTAGAAGAACTCGGTCGGGACGCGCGCGTAGGGGGCGAGGTGTCGCGCCGCGCTGAAGCTGGCGAGGGCGATGTGCGCCTCGGGTGCGGCCCGGTTCAGCCGCTCGAGGGCGCGTTCAATCCCGTCGCGCTCGAGCATCGTGTACCACGAGGTGCGCTTTCCCGAGGGTTCGTAGCCCACCCGCCACGCCTCGAGCAGCGCCTTGAGCCGCGTCAGGCGCACGGTCTTGAAGCGGCCCTGGCCTCGTTCCTCGAGCCAGTCGTGGTCCAGGAGGGCCGTCTTGACCTTGTACGCCTGGGCGTAACTGACCTTGGCGGCTTCCGCAAGCCGCAAGAGGTTCCAACCATTCTCGGGCTGGCGCAGCAGGGCGCGCAGCACACGGGTCGAGGTAGCTTCTTGGGACGAGCGCTTGACGCGCGTGCCATACATCGCCTACGCTCACTGTACCTTATGAGATAAGGTAGATCGGTTTTGGAGGCATCGTGGCACTCCCACCAGGGCAACAGACCGTCTGGAACGCCATCAAAAAAGCCGTGCGGCGCGACTCACGCGTCCCCACCCCCGCCGCTCTGGCCCACACCCTCGGCATCACCTTGCCCGGCCTGCGCGACCACCTCGACGCGCTCGAGCGCGCAGGCCTGCTCGAGCGCCGCAGCTTCGGTCGCGGCAGCCGACCCGACGTGCGCCTGACCCTCACCGGTCAGTTCGACGCCGGACTCCTCGTGCCCGTGCTCGGCACGATCCCCGCCGGATCGCCGCTCGAGGCCGTCGAGGATCGCGTCGGCTTCCTCAGCCTGCCCAACCGCCCCGGTTGCTTCGCGCTGCGCGTCGAGGGCGAGTCGATGGCCGACCTGATCCTGCCCGGCGACGTGGTGCTGCTGGATTCGAGGATCGAACCTCGCTCGGGCGAGGTCTGCGCCGTGCGCGTCGGTGATGATGCCACGCTCAAACACCTCGATTGGCGCGGGGAGCGCGCGACCTTGCGACCGCACAACCTCGCCTTCAAACCGTTGACCGTGCCCCGATCAAAACTACACGTCGATGGCGTGTTCCGCTCGCTCTACCGAGGCGATCTCAAAGACCTGTTCGTTCCCGTGGAGGTTCACACCGTGTAGCACACGATCCCGACACAACTCGAGGGCGCGACGTGGCCGGAAACCGTTATCGCGCCCTCTCGAATCCCAGGACGGGTTCCCACCCGCTTCAGGGTGCCGTCGTGGCTTCCGCATTCTAGCCCCTCACGGCAGCCCGGTGTGAGCGAGAGAACACTGACGGGAACGGTGTTTCACAACCGAGCGCAGACGGTGTCGCACGACCGAGCAAAGACGGTGCTGCACGACTCGTCGAATCCCGAATCCCGCCCGGACTCGAGACGCAGACGGAACCCGCCCAACACGAAGGGGACACAATGATTGCCGCCCTCAATCTGACCCCGTTTTGTTTTCATCACCTGCCTGCCACTGAGGCCCTGGGCGCGCTCGAGGACGGTCGCGTGGTCGCCGTCAACGCCGTGGCCACTGCTCGAGGGCTCGAGATCGGCATGGGGGAAAGCGCCGCGCGGTTGAAGCTCAAGGACGTGACGCTCGTGCCGTACCATTCGAGCGACCTGAGCGAGCGCTGGCGGGATCTGGTGGCTGAACTCGCGGTCTTCACCCCG
>CAXTKV010000275.1:0-4912 GCA_964244895.1 uncultured Deinococcales bacterium | reverse complement strand
CGAGGGCAACTTCATCATCAACGACCGCCTTTCCCAGCACGTCGGGCGACTGGTCAACCGCAAAACCATCGACGATGATGGCCGCGTGGCGGAACTGTACCTGGGCGCGACCCAGAACGACGAGTTCACCCAAACGCTCGGGGATTTTACAGCCTACATTCAGGCGCTGCCCGCCTTGACGCCGCCTCAGAAGAAGGTCAAGAAGGCTGCGCCCGCCGCTGCCAAACCTGCTGCTGCACCTGCCACAGAACCCGCCAGTGACGGAGGTGCGTCGTGAGCGATCCAGCCCTACCGCTCGAGGCGCAGACGGCCAACCCGGAAACGGAGATGGTCGAATCGAAGGAGCGCGACACCAAGGGCGTGAGTTACATCATGAACCTGGTGGCCGTATACGGGATTTTCTTCATTGCGATGATCATCATCGCCTGGTTCGGCATTTTTTCCGAGGTGTAATTCTACGGGTTTCAATCCGGCTCGAGTTTCCTCGGGCCGGATTTGTGCTGTCTGCGATCCGATCACGGAATTGAGACTCGCACGCTTTCCAGGTACGGTGTTCTCGAGGTTCGCACGCGCGGCGAAACGGGCGCAGGGATTTCCAAGCTTTCCTGGGACACCGTCCAGCACGACGTTCCCTGAGATAAAAAATTCGCGCGCTGGACGGTGTTCCCTGCGGGTTTCTCATGTCATGCCCAAATTCCAGGTTGTGCTTAGACTTTGAAGGTACGATAAACGCATGAACCCGTTCCGTTCGCCGCGCAAGGATCGCGACGAGCCGGATGGTCTGATCGAGGTTGTTTCCAGCACGCCGCACATCCGCATCGAAAAGTCCCGCTGGCGCGGTCGGGTCGTGCTGGTTAAACGCCTGAACGATCACGCCATGAAAATGCCCGAGATTCTCGAGCGCTTCGAGCGCGAGGGCGACGTGCTGGAACGCCTGGATCATCCGAACATCGCGCATTTCATTCACCGCGAACCCGGCGCGTTGACGCGCGAGTACATCGAAGGCCGGACGCTCTTCTTTCACCTCGAGAAGGGCTGGCTCGAGCGGCGCCGCGCCATGCGGGTAGCTCGAGGGTTGCTGGCCGCGATCACGCACGCGCACGCCCGACAGGTGATCCACCTGGATTTGAAACCTGGCAACATCCTGCTGGAGCCCGACGATAAGGTCAAAGTGATCGATTTCGGGTGCGCCAAGGACTTGACGCTGGAAGCCATCACGCACCACGAGGCGCGCTTGGGAACGCCGCATTACATGGCTCCGGAGCAGTTCAAGGGCGTGCGCGAGGACATGCGCTCCGACATTTACTCGGTCGGCGCAGTGCTGTACGAGACGATCCTGGGTCGCCCACCGTTCGCTCCGGACCCGTTCGCGTGGCTGGTCGGTCGGGCTGAGCCGCCGAAAGTCTGGCCGAAAAACCCGAAGCTGGCTGAAATCTTGCAGCGCGCCCTGGATCGCGATCCCGAAAAGCGCTACCAGACGGCATTAGAGATGTTGTCCGCTTTAGAGGAAGCTGAGGATTGAAGACCCGTCACCGGTCAGGGCCGACCGGGAAACCGTTTGGGACAGGGCTTTCGATCTCGAGCGTGCGCGTTGGGCGGTGGCTCGAGGAAGCCCGTTCTGAATGGATACCGTGTAAGGGCGAATCTTGTATTCGCTCTCGGGCGGGAACTCGAGATGATGCGGTCGGTCGCGGCGCGTACTCGAACGGTGGGCTCGAGAAATCACGTTCTGAACGAACTCGAGAGCGATTCTGATTTCCCGGAGAATCGGGATGGAATCCCCTCGCTGTCCTCGAGAACGCCGTCCAGCACGCGTTTCTGAATATGCGTGCTGGACGGTCTTCAGGGCTCCTTGGGTTTGGCCTGAGGGCTGCGCAGGTCGTAGACCCGACCCTTCCAGCGCACGCGGCCCGTCGTGTGCTTCCAGGCGCTGACCACGGCGATCACGGCCCAGGCGATGACCGCCAACGGTTGCAGCAGCGCCAGCGCGGGCGGGTACGCGAAGGTCACGTCGCTGACCGCGCGGGTGAACAGGCTCAGGAATACCGCCACGAGCGGCCATGTTGGGTTGCTTCCATTGACCAGGCTCGAGATCAACCACGCCCACGGCCCGAGGAAGAACCAGAAAAACGCCGCGATGGCCGCCACCAGCGCGAACGGGTTCGAGCCCAGGTTGGTGTAAGCGGCCTTGGCGAAACCGCTGAAGACCTCGCGCGATGAGGAATACATCTTGCACTGAACGGTTCCAGCGCCGTTCAGCAACCAGAAACGCATTCCGGCGCGGTTGACGGCCTTGGCCATCGCCATGTCCTCCAGGACGTTGGCGCGACCGGCCTCGAAACCGTGGATTTTGTCAAAACACGCGCGTTTGAAAGCGATCAACTGCCCGTTGGCGCTGACCACATCCGGGAATCTCGGGTCTGGCACCAGAGAAATCGGTAGCAAACCGACCAGACTCCAGGCCATGAACGGCTGCATCAACCGTGAAAGGTTGCCCTGAAGGATCTGTTCGGGCCAGGCGGACAGCGCGTCAGCGCCGGTGCTCTGGAACGCCTTGACGACCAGGCTGGTACCGTTCGGTTTCCAGATCGTGTCGGCGTCCGTAAACAGCAGCAGTTCGCCCGCGGCGGCCTCCGCGAGCTGGCGGCAGGCGTTGGGTTTGCCCATCCAGCCCGGCTCGAGCGGCCCGCCTTCGATCGCCCGCAAGTTCGGGTGCGTGGCCGCGAAACGATCCGCCACGGCGCGCGTACCATCGGTGGAATGGTCGTTCAGCACGATGATCTCGAGGTCCGGGTAATCCTGGGCGATCAAGGAAGGCAGCAGCACTTCCAGGTTGTCCTGCTCGTTGCGAGCGGGAATCAACAAGGACACCCTGGGCGGGTTGGCGGGCAATGGTTCATGGCGGAAGCTCGAGAGTTTTCTGAACACGAACGCGTTCCAGAGCGTGAACACCGCCAGCAACGCCAACGGCAGAACCAACGCGATCATCATTTCAAGCTCCTCGAGCCCTCGGGCCGCCGTTGGCGCGACGATCCGCCGCTCGAGACGAACCTCGTTTTCGCGCCGATCTCATTCACGTTCGTGCGTCAATTCTGCCAGACGGTGAATGAGCGGCCTGAGGACATCCGCCTTGAGCTTCAAGGCCGCCCGATTGACGATCAATCGGGCGGACAGGTCGTGGATCGTCTCGAGCTCCTCGAGGCCGTTCTCGCGCAGCGTGCGTCCCGTCTCGACGATGTCCACCACGGCGTCCGCCAGGTTGGTCAAGGCCGCCAGTTCGATCTTGCCGTTCAGGCGCACCACATCCGCCGCCAGGCCGCGTTCCGCCAGCCAGCGCGCGGTCGTGCGCGGGTATTTGGAGGCCACTCGCTCGATCCGTCCAGTCGCGCCAACCAGCCGGATCAACGACAGCCGACAGCGCCCGAAGCCCAGATCCAGGGGTTCGAACACGTCCCGTCCGGATTCCAGAATCACGTCCTTGCCCGCCACGCCCGCGTCCGCCACGCCCAGATCGACGTAGACGGGCACGTCCGGATCTTTGACCTCGAGAATCGTGACCGGGCCGAACTCGTGCCGCAGGTGGCGCGAATTGCTGAGGCTGCCGACCGGCAAACCCGCCCGCTCGAGCAATTCCAGGGTTTTCATCATCATTCGCCCACTGGCGAGCGCCAACGTGATCTTCATGCCGTCCGAGATTTTCAAAGCTTCATTCACGAGAACACCGTCCTGCACACGTGTTTAAGAATGCGTCCAGGACGGTATTCTTGAGAGCCCTCATCGCAGATCCTCCAGCGCGACGCGCCGCCCATCCTCGAGCCGGATCGCGTGATCGGACAGCGCCAGAAACGCGATGCCCTTCGCCTTCGCGTACGCCTCGAGTTCCGCGCGGTCGCGCGTCCAGGCGAGCTCAGTCCGCACACCCCGAGCGCGCAAATCCCGAGCCGCTTCCGCATCCAGCACCAGCACCACGGGCTCGCTGCGCTTCGGTGGGCCACCCAACGCCTCCATCAACCGATCCAGCCCGATGGCGAACCCCGCCGCCGGAATGGCTCTGGCTTCCGGCTGACCCGGCGGCGGCCCGTCATAACGCCCGCCACCGACCAACGGCTGCCCGAAATCCGGCGTGTACGCCCGGAAGGTCACGCCCGTGTAGTAATCGTAGCGCCGCGCCATGCCCAGGTCGTACAGGAAGTGACCCTCTGGAAGCTCCTGGCTGACATCCCGCAAGCGTTCCAGTGCGTCCTTCGCGGTATCGTTCAGCGCATACTGCTGGGCTTCCTCGAGCGTGCCCACCTTGCCGTACAGGTCCGGCAAAGCCAGCACCGCCCCGCGCAGCGTTCCGCGCACGCCCAGACGATCCAGGTGCAGCCCGAGTTCCGGCGCGTTCTTTCGGTCAATCGCCGCCCGAAGACGCTCGATTTCCACCGCTTCCAGCCCCGTCTCCATCAGCACCGCCCGCACGAAACCTGGATGTCCCAACTCGAGCGCCGCCTCGAGCCCGACGGCCCGCAACGCCTCCAGAACGAGGGTCACGACCTCCGCATCCGCCAACGGCGTGCTGACGCCGAACAGTTCCGCCCCGACCTGCGCGTACTCCCTCGCCCGACCGATCTCGGCATCCCGTGAACGCACCCACAGCGTGCCGCTGTACCGCAAACGCAACGGCCACGGGCCATCCGGGTACACGGCGCGCACCATCGTCGCGACCGCCGTGGTGAAATCCCCGCGCAAGGCCAGCACGCTGCCATCCCGATCCACCAGCTTGAAGCCCTTTTCGGCTTGCGGATGGTGCGGGTCGTAAACCTCGAGCGACGGGGTCTGCACCGCGTCGTACCCCCACGCGCGCAACACCCCCTCGAGCCGCGCGCGCAAGGCCTCACGCCACTCGCACTCGGGCGGCAAACTGAAACGG
>CAXTKV010000274.1:0-4955 GCA_964244895.1 uncultured Deinococcales bacterium | reverse complement strand
TAGCGAGCGTGTTGATCAAGGCGACCGGAAACAGGAACTTCCAGCCGAACTGCATCAATTTGTCGTAGCGCATTCTGGGCAGTGTGGCGCGCACCCAGATGAAGATGAACAAGAACACGCCGATTTTGGCGTAGAACCACAGGAACGGGATATTCCCGACCCAGCCGAGAATCTGCGGACCCTGGTAGCCACCGAAGAACAGCGTGGAGATCAGCGCGGAGGCCGTGATCATGTTGACGTACTCCGCCATCTGAAAGAGCGCCCACTTGATGCTCGAGTATTCGGTCAGGTAGCCCGCCACGAGTTCCTGTTCCGCTTCCGGCAAATCGAATGGCGTGCGGTTCGTCTCAGCGAAAGAGGACACGAAAAACGTCAAGAATGCCACGACTTGAAAGAACACCATCGCGCCGTTCTGCGCCTGCCAGTGAACGATCTGATAGAGGTTCATCGAGCCGACGATCATCAAGAGGCCCAGCACCGACAAACCCTGCCCGAGTTCGTAACTGATGATCTGCGCGCTCGAGCGGAGGCCACCCAGCAGCGGGTACTTCGAGCCTGACGCCCAGCCCGCCAGGAAGATCCCGTAGACGCCCATCGAGGTCGTCGCCAGGATGAACAGCAAACCGATGTCCAGGTTGAAGACCTGCGGGTTCGTGCCGAACAGGGATTTCTCCGGCCCGGCGGGAAGCGCGCCGAAGGCGGTGAGCGCCATCGTGATCGAGATCAGCGGCGCGATACCGAAGATCACCTTGTCGCCCAGCGTGACCTTGACATCTTCCTTGAAGATCGATTTGATCGCGTCCGCCACGGGTTGCAGCAAACCGAGCGGCCCGACGCGGTTCGGGCCTTGCCTGATCTGAAATCGCCCCAGCAGACGGCGTTCGATCAGCGTCATGTAGGCGAAGGTCGTGAGAAGTCCGAGCGCCACACCGACGGCTTTCAGGAGCGTGACCAGAATCTCGAGCAGCATCAGTCGTCACCCCCCACACCGACCGCGATTCGCAAGCCCACGCTCGAGCCAGGAAGGTCGGTTTCGAGTGCAGAGACGGTCGGGATGCTCGCGCCGTCGTCGATCGAGACGACCACGTCTCGGGTGCGACCGCCGACCTCGACCTCGAGTTCAAAGCCGTCGCGCAATCCGATTCTGGCGGCGTCTTTCTGTGATACGCGCAGGATATCCTTGCCGACCGACGCACGGACGCGTGCAGAACCCTCGAGCATCCGTTCCTTCCACATGCGCGGCGCGAGCAGAACACCGTCTGGGACGGTGTTCTTGATTTGCGTGCTGGACGGTGTTTTCGCGCTGGGCGACTTCGCGGGGAAGCTGCCGTTCTCCGGAATCTGGTCGAAATCCAGCCCGAAGCGATCCTTCAGGGCGCGCTGGGCGCTGCGGGTGCCGCGAATCTCGAGGCGAACGTCCATCGCATCGGCGACCACGGCGAGCGCCCCGATCAGATCGACGCTCTCGCCACCGTCCACGGCGGCGGTCTGGATGCTCAGGAAGCGCCCTTCCAGGTTGACAGTCGTGCCGCGCTTCTCGAAGCTCGAGGCGGCGGGCAGCACCACGTCGGCGTCTCTGGCGGCACCGCTCAGGCTCGAGGTGTGCGCGACCATGAACGACGCGCTGCTCGGCCTGTACATCGGAACCGCGCCGCTGACGAACATCGCCTGCACGCCCGAGAAATCACCGAACGCCTTGCCAATTTTACCGGGCGTCAAGTTCAGGTACTCGAGCCCCGCGCCGTTGGCTCCCGCCGGGATCGGCAGCACCTTCGCGCCCAGTTTCGAGGCCGCCGCCAGGATTTGCGCCGCATCGCCCGCCAGCGCGAACGATCCAAGCACGATCACCGGGTTCTTCGCGTCGGAGAGCATCTTCGCGGCTTTTTGTAAGCTCGGGGACGCGCTCGAGTCGGCGTTCGTCTTCAGGCTACCCAGTGCCTTCAGCAGCTCGAGTTCACCGCCCACCGGGTACGTGTCCGCGATGCCCGCGCGTTCCATCTGCTTGACGCGCACGGGCGCGAAGACCGCCAGACGGTTGCGCTTGCGCGGCATCCGCTCCTGCAATTTCAAGTCCGCCAGGGCCGTGCCGTGGTTGTACGTCAATTCCGAGACATAGCCCTTGAGCATCTCCTCGATCCGCAAGAAGGCCGTGCCGGATTCCTCGTACAAGTCAGCGCCGATCACCAGCACGCCGTCCGACTTGGCAAGTTCCGCGAAGCTCGCGCGGTTGACGCTGGACAGCACACCGTTCCAGCGCGGGAAGTGATCCACGTTTTCCGTGGCGATCAGACCCGCGAATTTCTCGAGCGCGATGCCTTCTTCCAGCGTGATGTCGGACGATACGTACAACCCAATCTGATTCCTGGCGACATTGGCGAGTCCCGCCTTGATCGCCGCCACCGCCTCGTCCCAGGTCGCGGGCTCGAGCTTGCCATTCTTCCGAACCATCGGCTTGCGGATACGGCTGTCCGCATCCACCCACTCGTGACCGAAGCGGGTCGCATCGTTAATCCAGATCTCGTTGACACCCGCGTTGTTGGCCGCGCGGATGCGCTCGATCCGACCCGTGCGGGCGTCCACCCAGATCGCCGCGCCATCCGCGTCGTCCATGGCGGTCGTGCGGACGCGGTCGTACTCCCAGTTGCGACCCCTGAAACGCGCGACGTTGTCCAAGAGCGCCCCGACCGGGCAGATGTCGTTGATGTTGCCGCTGAAATTGCCCAGGTCGTGACCCGCCAGGTCGGAGGATTCCATCGAGTCAATGAACGTGTGCCCGCCTCGCTCGATGAAATCCAGCTTCTCCTCGCCGGGAATCTCCTCGAAATACCGCACGCAGCGCTTGCAGTGAATGCAGCGCTCCTTGTCCAGCACGATGAAGTCAGACAGCGCGTGATGCTTGTCGGCGTGCCTGCGCGTGAACTCGAAACGCGCCTCGCCGTAACCGTACTCGTAGGCGCGATCCTGAAGCTCGCACGCGCCGCCCTTGTCGCAGGTCGGGCAATCCAGCGGGTGATTCAGCAGCGTGAACTCCATCATGCCCGCCTGCGCCTTCACGACCGGATCGGAGGCGGACTTGATGACCATGCCGTCACTGATGGCGAGCGTGCAACTGGCGACCGGGCCGGGGAAGAAAAAAATCTTCGGCTGGCCCGATGCTTCATCCATGATGAACGTGCCATCCGGGTTCTTGCGCGGCGAACCCGCCTCGACCAGGCACATGCGGCACGCACCGATTGGACTCAGGTATTCCTGAGAGCAGAAGTACGGCACGTCGAACCCGGCGTGAAACACCGCGTCCAGCGCGGAGGTTCCATTCGGAACCTCGATCTCTTTTTCGTTGACGATGACTTTCGGCATTTACACCCCTCAAGTTAGAATTGCTCAAACCACGTTTTGTCAATACGTACAGATTCTACGGTTTTCAATTCAGTGGTCACTCCTAATTGATACGATTTCAACATTTTCACCAAATCATCGCCATCAATTAAATCCAATGGGGGCGCTCAATCTCTAAGCGCCTCCAATCGGGCGTCTCGGGTAAATGATCCCGTAGTAATTATGAGTCCCTTATCTGCACGTCCAACCATTGCGCCTCTAAAGTCTCTAATTAGAGGCGATATAACGTTTTCTTTGTATCTTTTACATTGAAAAATAACGTGAAACGATAATATTGATCCAAGTTTTACTACGCCTTTACCATCGATTCCACCATCACCGCTTTTACCGGTTATCTCAACTTGAACAAATCCAGATTCGCGAAGAATTCTTTGACATAAACGCTCGAATGCATCAGATTTCATGTTTTTTAGTACGCCGAGAACTTCATCTTCCCAAGAATATTCTTGAATTTCGGCGGACCTATTACCTTTATTTAAACTAATTTCATTCGATAATCCGGCAGAAGACTTCTTAACTTCGTTTCTATCAACTCGATCCGTTTTCTGACCCTTTGAAGTCAAAGACCAAACACCACGAGCAGAATTTTCTAAAACTCCATAGTTTTTTAAATACGTTCTCGCCCAGGCCAAACGATAACTAAACTTTGTGCGGTTTCCTCTATGAATTTCCTCTAGGTCACTTGGCGAAAGCTGCAAAATTTGTGCAACTTTATCCTCCTGCTCCGCAAGAGAAGCTGACCCTCCAAGTTCATGTATTGCTTGAAGTAAAGGATTAAACAGGTTGTCGAAAGTCGGCACAGGCATCTTAATTCAACTCCACCATTCGAAATTAACGTCCGAAAACTCGAGTGGCGTGTAAATCATGGCTTGGGCCACGCCCTCAAACTCTACCGCGCACACTCGAGACTTGTCTTTCAGCATCTCGGTCACCGACGACATATTCAGTCCCACTGGCTCATCGTCCTGCGGTTTCTCCCGGTAACTCGAGAACACCGTCCCAAACGCATGCTTCGAATTGCGTGATGGACGGTGTTCCTTGAAAGCACGACTCATGGCTCACCTTCGTGTTCGGCATTGATCGCGTCGTTCATGACCCTGGCGTGAATCTCGAGGTGCGAAAGCGAACCGTACAACGCGGTCTCGAGCACATCGCGGTCGGAATGATCATTGGGGAGTCTCTTGAGAGCATCCACCAGTTCGAGGAAGTGCCGAGCTTCATCTGCGAGTTCATCCCAGAGGACGTTCTTGCCGCCGAAGTGGTGCGCCATGACTGGTTGGTCTAGCGTCTGCGTTTCAGGCGTTGCTCGAGTCTGTGGATTTCGTGCTGCCATGCGCGCACCTCCGTTTCCCAGTGGTGGATCAGTCCTTCGTCGGGTTGCGCTTTGCTGCGTTCCAACGCAATTTTCTCGAGGTGTTCTTGAAGTGGAATACTCAGGCCGCGAATGCGTTTGCGAAGCTGTTTCGCATCGCCCACTTATTCGTCCGCCCACCGATTCGCGTACCCCTTGTACATCGGTTCGCGCTTCTCGGCGATGTAATCGAATTCCTCGCGGAAGA
>CAXTKV010000273.1:0-4978 GCA_964244895.1 uncultured Deinococcales bacterium | reverse complement strand
ATGTGTGCCGGGAACGACCGTCACAACGACCCTTGCTTGCGCAGTTCCTCGAGCGTACCATCGCGGTCGGGAATCACGGGAACGGCACCGACGGGCTTGAGCTTGGCGTTCTCGGCCTCGAGTTCCTTGACGCGGCGCGTCAGGCGGCGCACCACGCCACCGCGACGGATCAGGTGCGGCCCGAACAACAGCGAGGCGTACAACAGCCCGAACACGAACGCACCCAGCAGGGCGATGCTGGCGACGGTCACGAAGCCGCCGACGAACGGGACGGGCAGCATCACGCTGCTCGGGTTGATCAGGTGGAACCACACGAGATACGCGAGGCCCGCGATCAAAAGCAGCACCTGAAGGTACTGAAGGGCTTTCATGCGGGCATTCTAGCCCGCGCGTTCAAACTGTGGGGCGCGAGCGTCATTCCTGGGGGCTCGAGTTTCGAAAATACCGTTCAGGACACATTTTTATGAGCGCGTGCCGGACGGTGCCCTCGAAGCATCACTCGAGAACACCGTCTGAGACGAACTTCACAGATACCGTCTGGGACGGTCTATTTGAGGTTGACCCCGCCCGGAGAGCGCCACGCCGCGAGCGCATCGAGCAAAGTGTTCGCGTCGGTGGACTCGAGCAAAAAGGCGCGGGCAGCTTCGCGGATTAATCCGTCCTGCACGGCACGGTCGATCCAGGCCAGCATGGAATCGAAGAAACCATCCACGTTCAGCAGCCCGGATGGTTTGCTGAACGTGCCGATCTGCGACCAGGTCAGGGCTTCAAAGAGTTCATCCAGCGTGCCGAACCCGCCGGGTAAGGCCACGAACGCGTCGGAGATCTCGAGCATGACGCGCTTGCGCTCGAGCATTCCGTCCACGACGTGCAGTTCGCTCAATCCGGCGTGCGCCATCTCCTTGTCCACCAGTCCTTGCGGGATCACGCCGATCACGCGCCCGCCCGCGTTCAGCATCGCGTCCGCCAGGGTGCCCATCAATCCGCGACCGCCGCCGCCGTACACGAGTTCCAGGTCTCTGGCCGCGAGCTTCTGCGCGAAATCCACGGTCGCCCGCGCGTACTCGTCGCGCACGCCGGAGGCCGCACCCAGAAAGACGCAGACGCGCTTCACGCCCCGAGCATACTGGAAAAGCCATTTCTCGGACGGGTTCCGTGAGGATCACGAAGATCGTGCTGAACGCGGGTTCGAGCCTTATTTCTCCGGCTGATTGATCTGCGCGATCAACCCGTCCGGGTGGCGCAGAAAGGCCATGTGCGAGCGGTTACCCTCGTTGAAGAACGGTCGCGTCTCGAAGATGTACCCCTGTGCCTCGAGATCGCTACACGTGGCCTGAAGGTCGTCCACCACGAACGCCATGTGCAAAAACCCCGGCGCGGGTTGACCGGGAACCTGAATCAACTCCAGATCCACGCCCGTCGCCGGGTTCGTCACGAACGCCGTTGGCGCGCCGTTGGCGTAATGCTTGCCGCGCCGTTTGAGCGCGAAACCCAGCGTGCCCATCAAGGTGATTCCGGCTTCGACATCGTGAACGCTCAGCGCGACGTGATCGAGTTTCATGCGAAAAGTTTAACCGACCCGAAGCTCACCCGACACGGCTCGAGACTCGAGTACGACCAGAACACCGTCCAGCACGTAAGATTAAGAAAGCGTCCTGGACGGTGTTCTCGAGACGCGACCACGAAAGAGGGCGACCAACACGGTCGCCCTCGCTTACGGCTCGAGACTTGCGGCTCGAGGCTTGCGGCTTAAACCTTCGCCATGCGTTGCGGCTTCTTGCGGGCGTCCTGCCAGTTCTTGTAGAACACCGCCATCGGCGCGACGATGTAAATGCTCGAATACGTGCCGACCAGGATGCCGATCACCAGCACGAGCGAGAACTCGTGCAGCACCGGGCCGCCCAGGAACAAGAGCGCGACCAGCGGAAGCATCGTGGCCACCGAGGTCATGATCGTCCTCGAGAGCGTCTGGTTGATGCTGGTGTTGACGATGTGCGCGTAGGGTTGACCGCGCATGACTTTCAGGTTTTCTCGGATTCGGTCGGAAACGATGATCGAGTCGTTCAGGGAATAGCCGATCAGCGTCAGGATCGCGGCGACCGTGGTGATCGAGAATTCGCGGCCCAAGAGGGCGTACAGACCGAAGACGATGGCGACATCGTGAATCACGGCCAGGATCGATCCGACGCCCAGGATCAGGTCGAAGCGGATACCGACGTAGATTAGCGTCAGGCCGAGCGCGACCAGCACGCCGTAGATGGTCGCGTTGCGCAACTCGCGCCCGACGGATGGGCCGACGGTTTCGATCTGGGTGACGCTGGTGCCGGGCAGTTTCAGGAACGCGTCGCGCAGCGCGAACTGTCCGGTCTGGTCGAGTTCGCCGACGCGCACGGTGAAGTCCTTGCCGGTCGTGCCGGGCGTACGGCTCTCGATGATGGTGGTATTCGACGCGCTGACGTTCGCCAAATCGGACTTGGCGATCACCTGGCGCACCTGATCGCTGGTGACGCTCTCGGCGGTACGCACCGTCAGGGACGTGCCGGAGGTGAAGTCAACGCCGAAGGTGAAGCCCTTGGTGAAGATCACCACAGCGCCGATCACGGCCAAGAGCACGCTGGCGGTGGTGATGAACTTGGAGAGGCCCATGAAGTCGAATTTGGGCACGTCGAACCAGTGGCGGGCGCTGAAGTTGCCGCGCCAGTTGGCCAGGATCTCGAGGAACCACCTCGAGAAGACCAGGTTGGAGAAGGTGGACGCGATCACGCCGACCGCCAGCGTCACGGCGAAGCCTTTGACTGGCCCGGTCGCGTACTGGTAGAGCGACACGGCGGAGATCAGGTGGCTGAAGTTCACGTCGAAGATCGTCCAGAAGCTGTGCCCGAAGCCCGCCTTGATCGCGGATTTGAGGGGTTTCCCGGCGTGCATCTCTTCCTTGACGCGCTCGAAGGAGATCACGTTGCCGTCCACGGCGGAACCGATGGTCAGCACCAGTCCGGCGATGCCGGGCAGGGTCAGCACGCCGCCCAGTCCAGCCAGGATGCCAAAGATCGTCAACGCGGAGAACAGCAGGCCGAGCGCGGCCACCAGGCCGAACCACAGCCCGTAATAGATGAAGACGAGCACGAAGATTCCGGCGATGCCGAGCAAGGCCGCCACGAAGCCCTGGCGGATCGCGTCCTGCCCGAGCGTCGGCCCGATGGCTCGAGTCTCGATGATCTGGACGGGCACGCGCAACGAGCCGGAGCGCAGCACCAACGACAGGTCATTGGTCTGCTCCAGGGTGAAGCTGCCCGTGATCTGCGCCTGGCCGCCCGTGATGGCCTGGTTGATGTTCGGGGCGCTTTTGACCTTGCCGTCCAGCACGATCGCCATGCGCCTGCCGACGTTCTCGCTGGTGATGCGTCCAAAGTCATTCGTGCCCTTGCCAGTGAAGGTCATGCTGACGTAGGGCGAGCCGAACTGGTCGAAGGCGCTGACCGCTTTCTCGATGCCCTCGCCGGTCATCAGGGCTGGCCCCAGGTCGGCTTCGGTCAGTTGCGTGTCGGATTTGCCCTGAGCTTGCTGGTTGACGATCCGGAATTCCAGTTTGGCGGTCTGTCCGACCAGTGAGAGCGCCCTGGCCTGATCCGCCTGCGAAAGTCCCGGCAGTTCGACCACGACGCGGTTGTTGCCCTGGCGTTGCACCAGGGGTTCGGCCACGCCGGTCGCGTTGACGCGGTTCTCGATGACGGTACGAACCTGCTCGAGATCGTCCGCCGTCGGGTTTCCCTGCGCTTCCAGCAGCACGCGCAGGCCGCCCTGAAGATCCAACCCCAGGTTGACGATCGGCGGGGCTTTGGCCACGTAGACGGCTTTCGCGCCGGTCAATTTGGTCGGGATGGTGCGCGCCAGCGCATCCCAGGTGGTTTTGCTGATCGGATTTTTCAGGTCGGCGCTGACCACCGCGAAGCTCGCACCGTCCTCGCTGATGCGCACGGCGTCCAAGTTGGGCAGCGCGCCCGTGTCGGCCATGGCTTTTTTGAGCTGTTCGGCGCTCGTGCCAGAGGGTGGGGTGACGCTTAGGGATTCGGCGCGCGGCGCGAGCGGCTTCCAGAGCGCGTAGACGCTGCCCAGTACGACGGCCAGCAGGATCAGTCCCGTGACCAGTCGGCTCGAGGTGGAGTTGGATGGCGGCTGATTGCGGCTCGTGCGGTTGCGAAGCTTGGCGGGTTGGCTCATGTGACTCCTACGGCTCGAGGCGACCCGACTTCGGGGCTCGAGGAATACCGTCTGGGACGGTGTCTGAAAGTTGCGTGCTGGACGGTGTTTTCTGGTGTGAAATCAGCCACCGTCGAGTTGCAACCTCAGGCAAGTCAGGTAGCGCGGCGCGGACGCTTCTGGCACCGCCTGAAGGTGAACGCGGGCCGTTTCGTGGCTGGGCCTGAGGTGCGCGTCGGGATGCCACGCGAACGCGAACGCCGGGCCGGGCGGCGTGCCACCCGTCGGCGCGACCTCCTGGAGGCTGGCCTGGGGGTGGTGCGGGCTCGAGAGGGACGCCTCGGTCTTGGCGGGGCGCGTCTGGGCCAGGCTCGAGACCCACGGCAGAACCGTGAGGACGAGGGCGAGAGCGCGGGCGATCCAGGCGTGCATGGCGGCGCGCATCATAGCAGGCACGGCGGCCTCGGGTCGGTCGGGAAAGTCAGTCGAGAAAACCTGAGGAAGAATGGGATTCGTTCAGCGCGTTCGAGGCTGCGCAGGTGCTGCGCGAATTGTAGACTCGTCCACCAGCCCCTCGTTCTGGCCTTTACCAATTCCAAATCTCGTTCGCCGAAACGCTCGGCGGTCGATCCCATCGAACGTCATATAAGGAGCCCAATGAGCCCGCCCAGCCCCCGCCCGAACACAGCCCGAGATCCGCACCCTGGTCGTGAGAACGTGAGGTCTGGCATCTCGAGGATGATCAGCAAGGTGCCAGAGGTGACGGTCTTCTTCTGGATCA
>CAXTKV010000272.1:0-5013 GCA_964244895.1 uncultured Deinococcales bacterium | reverse complement strand
ACCGCGCGAGTCTGGAAAGCAAATCATCGCGCACCGCCTGGTTTCCTTGCTGAACGGCATTCAGCGCAGCGACCGTCAGCGTCTCGAGCCGCGCCCGTTCGAGGGTGATCGCGCGGTTCAGCGCGACCAACTCCGACTCGAGGTCGTCCGGCGCGTCGTAACCCATCTGCCCGATCAGTGCGCGCCAGGGCACGCCCGCCTTGCGGTTTGTGATCGCCGTCTGCACGTCGTCGGCCCACGATGCCGGGACGGTCGCGCTCGGGCTCGGCTCGCCGCGCATCAGCGCGACCGCCTCGAGCACCTGACGCAAATTCCGGGGTCGCGCCCAGCCGATCACCTCCATAAAGCGCGCGATCGGGAAGGAACTGTAAACCGGTGCCTCCAAGAATCTCTCGCCGACCGGTTCTACCGGGCTCGAAGGCGATACCGGCCCGCGCAACGCCGCGATCTCGCCCCGCAGAGCGGCCATTTCCTCGCGCAGCTCGTCAAGCTCGCTCATTCGGGTCCCCCCGGTGTGGGCAGCGCGTTATTGGTCCACGCGACACGAAAGCGCGAGTCGGCGCGCTCGAGCGCACCGGCCAGCAAGTTCGAGGTTTCCCGCAGGATCGCCAGTTCCGCCCTGGCCTCGATCAGCACGGTCAACGCGTCTACAGAGTCGCCCGAGCGGAAGTCGATCAGTTCGGGATCGGCCAGCAGCGACTCGAGCGGCGCGTCCGACGCCCTGACTGCGACCACGGCGTCAGCCAGTGCCATCGGCACGCGCCGACCACCGAACATGTCGCGCGCCAGCTTGAATCCGAGTGCTTCGAGCCGACCGATGGTCGCGCGGGTCGCGCGCTCGGACAGGCCCCAGTGTGTGGCGAGCGCCGGAGTGGTGAGTGCAGGTGGCATGCCCGCATGGTGAGGCCATCGGCGGTGAGTGACAGCCGCCCGGAAGTCAAACAGCCCCCGCCCGGAAGTCAAATAGCCCCCGCCCGGCTCGCTCACCGCCAATCAGCTCACGGTGAGGCTCTATGGGATACCAAGATTTTAACTTCGACCGATTTCTGGACACCGAATCCAACGCACGCATCGCGAAAGACCGCGCCTCGACCGCATTCGAACACAGTGCGTCAACGCTCGGGAAGCACATGGAACTCGAGAAGACCGTCGAAGAACTCACGGACGACAACACGCGATTTCGCGTGCTACTCGTCAGGCTCACGAAACGCGTCGAGGAATTGGAAAGCACGCACGCCAAGCACGGGCGACGGCTCGAAAAGCACGTGGCCTCGATCAAAGCGCACCGCGCACGGCTCGAGACACTCGAAGGTCACGGTGCAAGCGCGACCGTTGCCAAGGCCACAGGTGGCCCGCTGAGAATCGTGACGCCCGGACGCGCCTCGCAACTATCCCGGATGGAAGACATCTTCGCCAAGGCCGATCAGGTGATTCAAGATCCGATACTTTTCGGAACCGTCACCGGTTACGCCAAGCTGGGCGACCTCGCAACGGTACGCGCGATGCTCGTCAAGGCCGAGGGCGGCGACGCGGACGTATCGAACCTGAGCAACACGGTTCAGAGCATGCTGGACTCGGAAGCCCACGTGAACACCGCTCGAGCGCGGGCGGAAAAGGCGAATCTCGCGCCCGAGGAACGCAAGCGCGTCCTGGAACTCATCAAAAACGGACGCGTTGATCGCGCCCTCGAGATCCTCGACCAGGCCGGTGCGTGATGAACAAAGAGGTCGGATTCGGCATCAACGCCAAGGTCAGCTTGGACACCTCGAGCGCCAGGGCCGAAGCGCAAGCCCTGAGCAAAGAGATCGGCGTGATCGGCAAGACCTCGAGCGATACCGCACGCGCCCTGAGCGGCATGAAGGACGCCGCGTCGGAGAGCGCGTCGTCGCTCGCGCAGGAACTCAGGCGCACGCTCGAGGATTTGCGCCAGCAACGCCAGGTCATTCCGGGCGGCGTGATCCAGAACTTCTCTCGAGCCGCCAGCATCGTCCAAGGTATCGGCCCGAGCATCGCCGGAGCCACGAGCGGCCCGGAAATCGGAAGGCTCGACGCGAGGCTGAACAGCGCGCAAACGTACCTCGAGCAAGCCCATGATGCGGGGTTCGCACCCGAGAGAACCGAAGAGCTTCAAAAGCACCTCGACGCCCTCAGACACGCCCTGGACGGCGCTCGAAAGGCCACCGAGGACAGCACGCGGAAGACCGAGGCCGGGCCGGGCGCATCCCCGTTTCCGGACGCGTCGGGAGCCAGCCCGAGCGCGCTATCGAACGTCGCGGATAAGCTGTTGCGACGGTTCAGCGGTGCGGGCTTGAGCAACCTGGGGATGCTCGGCACGGTCGCCGGTGAACTCGGCCCGGTCGCGCTCGGCGGCACGGCAGTCATCGGCGGGTTCAACTGGATGACCGACAGCCTCCAGAAGGGCAACCAGAGCGCGCGAGATCAGGCTGTTGCCGCCGCCGACCTCGCGCGAATGTACGGGTACTCGGGCAATGCGAACCGCCTGTTCCGCGATGAACAGGGCTTCACCGACCCACGAATTGCGAAGTACGGGTTCTCGGCCCTCGACGCGGCACGCACCAGCGCAGGCTACGACCTGCCCGGAGGGATGCGCGACGACGTGACGAACATCCTGGGCTTCTCCAGGGTCACGGGACTCGAGGAAGGTCGCGTGGCGAGCGTCGCGCGTTCGCTCGGGCAGGCGGGCGCGTTCAAACCCGGCGAGTCCGGCGCGGTCATGGGCAGCCTCAGAACGGAACTCGCGGAAGGACTCAAACTCGGACTGTCCCAATCCGACGTGATGCGCACCATTCAGAGCACGGTCGAAGCGAACTACAGGCGCGGAATGCTCAGCACGCCGACCAGCGTGGCATTCCAAGCCAGCCTGATGAACGCCTTCGCGGGTACGAGAAACCGCGCGCTGATGGGCGACGCGGGCGCGCAAGCCGCGCAAGGCGTGACCGGCTTGATCACCGGGCAGGGCGATCCGGGCCTCGAGATGCTCGCCATGAACAACCTCGGCGAGTACACCGCCGCCGACCTGGGACTGAGCGGCCCCGAAGCCCGCCAGTTCGAGAACCTGCGACGCCAGAGCCCAATGCAGGCCAACCGCATGGCGCTCGAGTTGGTCACGGCGGGACGCAGCCCGGTGCTCGCCAAACGCCTCGCGTCCAACCTCGAGCAGCAGACGGGCGGGCGCGGCTCGTTGATCATGGACATGCTCCTCAAGCAATCCGGCCTCGGAGCCGACCAGCGCCTCGCGCTCGAAGCGAACGGCATCGGCAACCTGTACCAGAAAGGGCAGCAGGGCACGGCAGCCATCCGCGACGCGGGAGCCGACGCGATCAACCGCGACCCGCAAGCGAACAACCAACTCGAGCGGCGCACCAGGGCGCTGGCCGTGGCCGACTCGGACATGAACGCGATCCTCGAGATGGCGAAGGTCAGCCTGACCGGAACTGCCGAGGAATACCTGAGAGGCATCAGGCGCGGCGCGCAGCAGGCCCTGGCGAACGTCATGCAGGGCCTGTCCGGGGCGAGCCCATTCGCACCCGCCAACTACGGCGGCACGGTCGCGGACTACGCGTTCGCCCCGACCTCACCGGCAGCGCCGGGGAACTACTTCTCGAGCGGGCAAGGCACGAACCTCACGGACACGCTCAAGTTCATCTCGGGCGGCAGGCGCAGCACCGTCACACAAGACCCAGGCGAGAACGCTGGCAACCCCGGAAAGTTTGGATACGGCCCCAAAGGGCACTCGGGGTACGACGTGGCCATTTCCGGCGGTGAGGGCGCGCCCGTGTACAACCCATTCCCGAACGCCAAGGTGATCGTGGCCGGACATGACCCGAGCGAACCGTACTTCGGCAACGTCGTCAAGCTCAAACTGCAAGACGGCGCGACCGCCGTGTTCGGACACCTGGCCGACGTGCTCGTCTCGGCGGGCTCGAGCATCGGTCGCGGTCAGCTTCTCGGGCACGAGGGCAAGACCGGCAGCGCGACCGGCCCGCACCTGCACTTCGAGCTTCGACCACCCGACGCGGGCATCGGCGAGGCGTTCCGCGACCCCGCAGCGTTCAGCGCCGAACTCTCGAGGGCCACAGCGACCAGCGAGTCCGCCAAAACCGCGTTCGTCGGTGCGGGAGGCGCAGATCGCGCGTTTGCCCGGACGGAACTCGGACAGACCTTCATGCGTCGCCTGCCGATCGAGCTGGGTCGGAAGAACTTCAACCCTGACGACCCGATCCCGGACGACGTGGCGAAGGGCGGCCCGAAAGCGATCCAGGCGTGGGCCGCGCGGATCACGAAGGGCAACCCGGCAAGCCAGCGCGACCTTGAAGACTTCCTTCGGCAGTTGAACCTGTATCAAAACGAACAACACGCCCTACAAGGACAGACCGGCCAGGGCCGCATCCAACCCGCACCCGCCATCCAGGTCAACCTGCCCTCGAATTTGGGTGTGAACATCACCAGGATGGACCCTGCCGTTGCCCGTCAGATCGCCGCCGCAACCGCAGGTCAGCGCGTGACCGTGACGCCCGTACCGAAGAACAAGGCGGGGCCGTAACACCGCACCGGGCCGTGCAAATCGCCAAGGCCCGCAAGCAGGCGGCCATCCGGTTCGGCCTGGAACCAGCCCGCCCCCGGTGAACTCGTCGCCCGGCACGGACGAATTCCAGTGATTACGGTTCAAGACGTGGATCAAACTCAAGCCCGATTTCGAGTACCATCGGCCCATGCTGGACAAGCGCCCAGAAGACATCACGCTCGAGGACATCCTGAACCTGGTCGAGACCGACCAAGAGGAAGGGCCGCGCCTCGACTTCAAACGTGAAAACACGCTCAAGAGCGACGGCGAGGACAGCAAACGCGAGTTCCTGCGCGATGTGACGTCGCTCGCCAACACGCGCGGCGGGTACCTGGTGATCGGCGTCGAAGAAGGCACGAGAGAGAAGCGCGGAGTTGCCATCGGCCTGCCGGGTGTCGAAATCAAAAGTGCGGACGAGGAAAAGCTAC
>CAXTKV010000271.1:0-5017 GCA_964244895.1 uncultured Deinococcales bacterium | reverse complement strand
ACTCGTCAGGCCGAACGCCTACCTGCGAGAGCACCGCGCGCGCTTCGTGCCGTTCGCCGAAGCGCTCGAGCGGCCCCAGGCGTCCCGGAAACGGGGCAGCCGGTGAAGGCCCTGCACAGGTTCGAGCGCTGCTTCGTGGCCCTCGAGCGAGGTCTGCCTCGGGTCGTGCGCTGGCGCGAGCGCCGCTGGACGGTGCTGAAGCTCCTGGACACTTGGGCGTACCGCTCGCGTTGGTGGACGACGCCGGAACTCGAGGGCGAGGCCCGCACGTACTTCCTCCTGGCGACCGCGCACGGCGAACTCGAGGTCTTCAGCTGCGAACACCCGGACGCGAAGCTCGCGGGTTGGTTCGTCTCGGCGATGTGGGACTGATGGAGCGCGGCCCCTCACCCGACGAGGCGTTCGTCCACCTGCACGCGCGAAGCTGGTACTCGTTCCTGCGCGGGGCGTCGAGTCCGAAAGCCCTGGCCGAGCGGGCGCGGGCGCTCGGGCAACCCGCGCTGGCCATCACAGACTGGATGACCGTGGCGGGCGCGGTCCAGTTCGAGCTGGCGACCCGCGCCGTCGGCATCAAGCCCGTGTTCGGCGCGGAGGTGGTGCTCGAGGGTGCGCCTATGGTCTTCCTGTGCGCCTCTCGAGCGGGGTACTCGACGCTGTGCCGCTTGCTGACGGTCGCCAACGCCAACCGCGAGCGCCCGAGCTTGCCGCTCCTGGCGCTCGCAGAGGACAACGAGGGCCTGTTCCTGCTGACCGGAGGCCGCGATGGAAGGCTGCGGCAGCTTCTCGAGTCCGGCCAGAACACCTCGGCGCTCGAGTGGGTGCGCTCGCTCTCGGCGTTGATGCCGGGCCGCACCTTCGTCGAACTCTCGATGCACCAACGGCCTGGTGAACACCGCCTGATGGGGCGGCTCTCGAACCTCGCCAAGGTCGCGGGTTTGTCCGCCGTCGCCACGAACGACGTGCGCCACGCCGCGCGGGATGACTTCGCGGTTCACGACCTGCTCGCCTGCGTGCGCCTCGGCATCACGGTGGACGACGAACACGAGGAGCGGCCCGTCAACGACGGGGCGCACCTCAAGTCGGGCCTCGAGATGGCCCGCCTCGTCTTCGACCCGGTGGCGCGGGCCAACACGCTCGCCATCGCACAGGAGTGCCGTCTCAGCCTGCTGGCCGAACACGTCTCACCGCCTGGGGCGGTCGTGCCGCACTGCGAGACGGCGAACGCGTACCTCGAAGGGCTGTGCCGCGCTGGACTCAAGGTCCGGTACGGGCGAGAACGCCACAAGCGTGCGCTCGAACAGCTCGAGAAGGAGCTGGGCGTCGTCGGTGGGCTGGACCTCGCGGAGTTCTTCTTGGTGGTGCGCGAGGTCGTCGAGTTCGCGCGCGTTCAGGGCATCCGCGCCGCCGGGCGCGGCTCGGCGGCCAACAGCATCATCGCGTTCGCGCTCGGCATCACGCAGGTGGACCCGCTCGAACACAACCTCGTCTTTGAACGTTTTCTCCACGTCTACCGTCAGGGCACGCCGGACATTGACATTGACTTCGCCAGCCACCGCCGCGACGAGGTCGTGCGCTGGGTCGAGGAGCGCTTCGAGGGCCACGCGGCGATGACGGCCAACGTCAACACCTACGGCATCCGGGGAGCTGTCAAGGACGCTGCCAAGGCGCTCGGCTGGCCGCACGCGGTGGCGAACGAGATGACCCGGAACCTGCCGCATTACGACCGTCCGGGACGCGCGGCGGAACACCGTGCGGCGCTCGAGGCCGTCGTCGGCCCGAGCGCCCTCCTGGACGCGCTCGTCAAGGTCGTCTCGAGGCTCGACGGCTGCCCGAGGGAACTCGGCGTGCATTCGGGCGGGATGCTCCTGACGCGCCGACCCATCACGGACTTCACGAGCGTCCAGACGAGCAGCGGCGGTATTCGGCAGGCCGTCTTCGACAAGGAGGACATCGAACGCCTCGGGTTGGTCAAGCTCGACATCCTCGGGTTGCGCGCCCTGTCGGTCATCGAGGAAGCGCTCGTGTTGCACGAGCGCACCACGGGCGAGCGCCTGGACGTGGACGGCTTGCCGCTCGACGACTCTGAAACTTTTGCGCTCGTGCTCTCGGGCGAGACGCTCGGCCTCTTTCAGATAGAGTCGCCCGGCCAGAAGGCCACGCTCGCCAAGCACCAGCCCTCGAGCTTCCGCGACCTCGTCGCGCAGGTCGCGCTGTTGCGCCCTGGACCCATCCAGGGCAACGCGGTTCACCCGTACATCCGTCGCTCGCGCGGCCTGGAGGCCGTGACCTACCCGCACCCGAGCCTCGAGCCTGCCCTGCGCGACACTTTCGGCGTCATCCTCTACCAGGAGCAGGTGCTTCAGGCGGCGAGCGCCTTCGCGGGCATGGGCCTGGCTGAAGCCGACGAGTTCCGGCGGCTGACCTCGAAATTTCGCTCGAGAAACGAGATGGAGGCCCTGCGCGAACGCTTCGTGAGGAGCGCCATAAAAACCCACCAGGATGTCAGCTCGGAACTCGCCAACACCGTCTTCGATAGCGTTTCGGCGTTCAGCGGCTACGGCTTCCCGCGTTCGCACGCGGTCGCCTTCGCCCGCACCGCGTATATTACCGCGTACCTCAAGGCGCACCAGCCCGCCGCGTACTTCGCGGCGCTGATGCAGCACGAACCCGGCATGTACCCGATGCAGAGCTTCGTCGAGGAAGCCCGGCGCTGCGGCGTGCCGACCCTGCCGCCCAGGCTCGAGGCGAGCGCCCTCGGCTTCAGCCTCGAGCGCCTCACGGGAAGGCTCGCCATCCGTATGCCGCTCGAGAGCGTCACCGGGGTGAGCGCCAACGACGCGTCCAGCCTCCTGCTCGAGGACGCCGTGCAGCCGTTCGAGGACCTGGAAGACCTCTATCGTCGCTCGAGGGTCAACCGGGACGTGCTCTTGACCCTGGCGCAGGCGGGTGCGCTCGAGCGCTTCGGCGCTCGGCGCGAGGTCGTCTGGAAGCTCGGCGTGCTCGAAGGGCAACTCGGGCCGCCCGGTGGGGGCGCAACCCCGCTCATCGAAGCGCCGGTACCGAACCTGGACGACCTGCCGCCGCTCGAGACACTGACGGGTCTCGAGACCGCCGCCTGGGACCACCGCACCGCGCGAGCCACGACCGGGCCGCATCCGATGGCGCTGTTGCGAGGAACGCTCGAGCGGGTCGGCGTGACGCCCATCGTCAGGCTCGTCGCGGGCGAGGCGAAGGTGGCGGGCCTCGTCACCGCGCGACAGCAACCCGGCTCGGCCAAGGGCATCATCTTCATCGAACTCGAGGACGAGACCTCGCGCGTGCAGTGCATCGTCTACCCGACCGTCTGGGCGGTGCTGCACCCGAAGCTCACCCAGAGCGCCCTCCTGCTGGGCGGGCGCGTGCAGCGGCTCGGCAACTGGCGCGGCCTGGTCGTTGCGCAGGCGTGGTCGCTCGAGGCCATCGGCGGTCGGGCCGGGTTACCCAGGGCGTGACGGACTCGAGGGCGTCTTCGGCGTCCTCGTCGCGGTTTCCGAGGTGAGCAGCTCAGCGACCCCGACGCCGAAACCCTTGGCGAGGTTCTCGAGCACCTTCAGGGTCGGGTTCGGGTCCTTGCCCGCCTCGAGTTCCTGATAGTACGTGTTGGAGATATCCGCCAGGGTTGCCGCCTGCCACTGGCTGAACTTGCGTTCCACCCGCAACGCGCGGAGTCGCTTCTGGAAGCGGCGCTGCGTCGGGGTCACGCCAGAAGTGTTTCCGAGGGAGGAACAGAAAGCTACCAACCATAATTGGTAAGACGCGCTAAATTGCTTCTGCCAGAAAGCATTCTGGCAGTTACTTTGGTACGGGTCAGTAGGGCAACAGCCTTCGCAAAAGCGACACGTTCGCGGGAGACCACATGGAGCAGGTGTATTACGAAAAAGGCGATGTGAAAGTTACGAACACGATGTACACGGTCGGCAACTCGAGCTACCCGCTCAGCCAAATTGCCGCAGTGCGCTTCGAGACGAAAACCCAGTTGGTTCGCATCCCAGGTGACCCTCAACCGATGGGATGCTTTGGTGCACTCATTGCGATAATGGTTGGTGGCTTCGGGCTTCTCATCGGTGGTTTCTCGGTTTTTTGGCTGTTGCTCCTTATCGGCGGCATTATCTGGGGCTTCATTGAAGGGAATAACATTCCCTCAAATGCGAACTATAAGGAAACGCTCAAAACCATTGAGGTCGGGTACTCAGTCGTCATTCAGACTTCCGGCGGGAGCTTTTCCACCTTCGACTCGAGGGATAAGGCCGAACCGCAAGCTGTGCACGAAGCCTTGAATACGGCTCTAGCTGCCCGTTAGGGGTCGAACCTCCTCGAGCCCCAAGCGCAATGCACTGTGCTTGGGGTTTTTGCATTGGTTCGGCGTGGAACCCGTACCGACTCGGAACCGTAACGAGCTAAAGAAAGTGAGCCAACATTCGGCTCGTCCGCGACCGGACTGGCCGAAACCACCAGAGCAAAGGAGACAGCGATGAACGAACAACAGTTCCAGGACGGCGCAGCCAAGGTCACCGAGTCCGACGCGAAGAAAGTCGTGGACGGCGCTCAGGGCATCTTCGACAAGGTCATGGCCAACGAGAAGCTACGCGGCTTCATCGGCGACATCAAAGTGCTGGTCGCGCTGGTGAGCGCCTACGTCAGCGGCACGTACAAGCAAGTGGAGTGGAAAACCATCGCGGCGGTAGTCTTCGCGCTCGTGTACCTGATGAACCCCGTGGACATCATCCCAGACTTCATCCCGGTGCTGGGCTTGGTGGACGATGTGGCCCTCATCGTGTTGTGCTTGCGCTTCATCCACGGTGACCTGGTCAAGTTCCAGGCGTGGCAGGCCGAGCAGGGAACGGCCACAACGACCGATGGGCAACCAACCGCTGAAGGTCAGGGCTAACCCAGCCGATACGTGCCGTAGTCGATACCCAACGTGAGCGGCGCAGACGCGAGCCTGTCGGTACTCTCGAGCACGTCGAACACCCACTCG
>CAXTKV010000270.1:0-5018 GCA_964244895.1 uncultured Deinococcales bacterium | reverse complement strand
TGGTACGAAAGCTTAGTGTTTCAATATTTTCACCTCCAGAAAATAGGAATTTTGAAAGCCCTTCGATAATTTCATCAGCTGAAATTTGACCGCTTCTCTTATGCTTCCCGACGCTAAGTGTAATACCAATTGATTCAGCGGAAGATCCATTAAGAAGCTGTGAAAAAGCAGAAAATATGTTAGTACCAATTAACTTCGTAGACTCAACGGCTACAGTACTAATCTGAATAGTCACTGCTTTAACTTCACCCCTTTGGTTTGCTTTTTTGATTGCATCAATAACATTTTTGCGTAGGTAAATAGTAGGGTTGACAGCAGCAACAAGTGATTTAGCTTTTTCTGAAATATAGTGTGATAACAACCCCATGTTTGGAGAGCTTTTTGACCATTGGAATGCCATTTTCGAAGTCGATGAATCAATATAAAAGTGAGATTTATGCACTAAATTTTCTTTTCCAGCGTAAGGTTTGATGTCTCCAGTGTCCATGTCAATTATGGAAGGAAGATTCTCAGCTTGAATTGATGCTATGTATCCACCAACCTTGACTCCCTTTTGATTTTCTGTTATATACATAACTAGAGGATCCAATTCTAGTTCGGGCGGAGAAATGAGAATGCGAGACACTTCACCTTTCGCTACTGGTTTCAGAGCGGCGATGACTGACATGACATCTGAAGGGTTGACTAAAGGGGCTTGAGTCATTCCAGGCTGTGCGTGACCGTACATCCCCAGTTTGTAAAAGTAGAGCTTCCTTCGCACGGTTTGCAGTTTCGCCATAAGCCTCCAGTGGGTACACAATTGACTGCCGCAATAATGTCATGACAACTCTTTGGATTCTAATTGTGGTTACGCTTAATGGCCTACAACAAAGAGAAAATAGTGTCTCCAAGGGGCTTGAAGCGCGCGTTAAGCTCGTGCGATTTAGGTTCCATCTCGAGCAAGCTCGATACGCTTTCAGGGGCTCTCGATGGCTTCTGGGAGCGTATTCTTACCCCAACGCAATTGCTCGAGAAAACCGTCTAGCACGCATATCCTGACTCGTGTCTGGAACAGTGCTTTCTCAACCCTCGCGCAGTTCGATAATGGCTTTCTCGATCCTGCGCTGGCGGGTTTCGGGGGTTTTGGCCTCCTCGATGGGCAGCGTGTAACGGCGTTTGTTGCTGTACGACAAGCCCTCGAATTTCTGCCTGGCTGCCGCGTCCGCCTCGAGCGCCGTCGAGAAGTCTGCTGGCAGGCTGATTTCTCTGGGTTGCGCGTCCAGTTCCAGGTTCACGTCCAGTTCATCCCCGGCGTTGACGCCCGCGTGCTTGCGAACGTCCGCGCTGACGGGAATCATGAATTTGCCGCCCATCACGCCGATGGTGCTGCGGTATGTGTAGCCGTTGAGCGTGACGCTGACGGCGGGTTTCTTGCTCGAGCCCAGGCTGGTGACAATTTCTGGTGGAACCTGGATGCCGGTGGCGGTCTTGCCTTCCAGTTTGAGCGTCGCGCGAAATTTCATGGCTCGAGTATGGCATTTCTCGGGTTTGGGTTGTTATCGCCCAGGGACACCGTCCTGGACACTGTTCCTTGAGGCTCGAGAATTCGCGTTCAGGACGGTCTTTACCGCGCCAGCAGCCTGAAGACGATCATCACCAACGCCAGCCCGAGCGCCACGACGGGGGAGACGAGCACCGCTACCGCCAGCGTCCCGACCAGCACGGCGATCCGGGCGGCCAGCACGCGCATCTGATCGAGCGGCGATCCGTTGTCGCACGGTGATCTGCACGGCTTGCGCGCGCCGGACGCGCCCAGCACCAGCCCGAGCGCCACGATCACCCAGGCCGCCGTGTCCACCCACAACGGTTCCAATCCGACGGATCGCTCGCGTCCCAGCCACGCGCCCAACACCGCGCCGAGCGCGCCGAGCGCCGCCCCGACCAGGCCGCGCGGCGTGTCGTCGTCCCTGTACGCGTCCCACAGGAGCGCCGCGCCGAGCAGCAAGCCCAGGAACCAGACGCTGCTCGAGGCGATCAACGCCGCCACCAGCCCGCCCAGCCCGAGCGTGATCGCGTCCGTCCATCGGGTTTTTTCCCCCGTGGAGCGCACCAGCACGCGCGCCGCGACCATCAGCGCGCCCGTGGCGACCATGCCTTCCAGCGCCCGAGGCGATCCCAGCCGTCCCATCCAGGCCAGCCCGATCACGAACGCGCCCGTCAGCGCGCCCGCGATGATGGCAGTGCGCGGTTCGTCCGGGTCGAACTCGCGCGCCAGCGCCCAGACCGCGAACGCCCAGAGGGCACCCCCGACGGATTCCAGCCCGATCTCGAGCAAATCCGATCCGCCGGACAACGCGCCCCGCGCTCCGAGCGCCACCAGCACGCCCAGCAGAATCCCGACCGCCCACCTGTTCGACGGGTACGTGAGGTCAATTTCGCGCGCCAGACTGGTCGGTGGTTGCACGCGGTCATCATGACACCGATCCCCGCAACGCACACGGCTCCGCTTTTGTCCTCCCCTGCCGTCAGGTAGGGGAGGATGGAATAGAGCATCAGCTTTTTCGATGCGAGAGACGGAGGGGTCTGTGCGAGATCCTTCCGGCATCAGCCAAAGGCGGGCTGATGCCACCTCCCCTACTTCGCAGGGGAGGACTGAGGGCCAATGCTCGAGAAACACCGTCCAGCACGCGAGTCACAATTTGCGTGCTGGACGGTGTTCTTCAATCGCGCTTCGGTAAATCACCTCGCTTGATGCCGTGCCAGGTTTCCATGTGCTGCGCGTGCGTCTCGAGGTACGAACCCGGCGAGAAATGCTGGTCGTAATACTCCAGATCCAGGTGGTGCGTCTGAAGGTGCATCAGGATGTAGATCGTGGGTACGGTCGCGGGGTACTTGCCGAAAGTGTCGTACAGGTACTGCGCTTGCGTGGCCACCAGGTCGATGACCCACTCCTCGTCCCGCGCGAGGTTGGCGCGAACCGTCGCTGAATCCTTCCACGGGCCGGGCGTTTCCGGGTTAGCGGGGCCGCCCTGGCGCTCCTTGCGTTCCACCACGGCTTCGACGGCGGCGCGCATGTCGCGGTAGTTGGGCGGAACCATCGCCTCGAAGATGCCGGGCAGGCCGGTCGGGTTGGGTTTGACCCAGCCGGGTTTCAGGTCGTAGGCAAACCCCAGTCCGGGCACGTCCGGGTTGCCGCTCGCGCCCAGGATGGTCAGGCGGTCCAGCCCGTTCAGCATCCAGCCGCCCAATCCCATGGCTTGCTGCATCAGCATGCCGGAAAACGTGGAGGTGGAAAGTTCCGCCGAGACTTCGCCCAACGAACTCTGATCCATGCTGGTGATCGGGTACGCGCGGTCGATGTTGACGTGCCTGGCAAATTTTTCCAGGCCCGGAATGCGGCGGTTGTTCACGTCGTCGTAGATCACGAAACCGTTCTGCGCCAGAAAGATGAACTTCAACAGCTGATGGTGCGCCACGTCCGCCACCGGAAAGGTCAGGAGCGTGCCGGGTTTGTTGGCGTTCCAGGCGTTGTGGCCGCCCATGAAGGGTTCCATCGGCGGCAGGTGCAACCGGGTGTCGGAAAGTTTCTGGATGAAGCCCGCGTGCGATTTGATGTAAGCCAGCACGTCGGATTTTGCGTCGTTCCAGTTCGGTGCGGGCGGCGCGGCGTCGCGCGTGCGGAAAATGTACGTGCCGGAATCGTCGGTGAAAAAAAGTTCACTGACGTGAAATCCCGCCGTGGACGGAAAGGTGCGTCCGGAGGCGCTGCCCGAGTAGCTCGAGACCTTGGGCGCGGTGCGCGCGTGGCGCGTGATGCCGTTGTGCCAGCCGGTCTTGCCCGCCACGGCCATCAGGATCAGCAATCGCTCGAGTTCGGACAGGGGCATCGGCGCGAAGCGCGACCGGTGCGCGAGCGGCCCGTCCGGGATTTCCGCGCCCAGAAAGAACCGTCTGGAACGCCGTCCGAACATCGCGTCCATCAAGGGGAATTCCATCAGCTCCTCGAGCGCGCGCCGTTCAAACCCGCTGATCTCGAGGTCGTTCGCGTCGGCTTCGTTCGGGTGTTCGTTTTCGGCATCGCTCGGCATGGATGGTGATTCTAACCGCGCCGCGTCAGGCGAATGGTCTGGAGCCTCCCGAGCCAGAATACCGTCCCGGACGGTGTTCCTCCGTAGAATGCGGGTCACGTTGAACCCGGAGGAACCATGAATCAGACCGACAGATTGAGCGACCAGAGCATCATCGTGACCGGAGCCGCCGGGGGCATCGGGCGGGCCATCGCGCTCGCCATGGGTGCGGCGGGCGCTCGAGTGACCGTCTCGGACGTGCAACGCGAGGGTGGCGAGGCCACCGCCAGCGCCATCCGTACCGCCGGGGGAGAGGCCGTTTTCAAAACCTGCGACGTGTCCGACGCGGAACAGGTGCCCGACCTGGTCGCGCACGCGATTCAGCAGTTCGGGCGGTTGGATGCGCTCGTCAACAACGCGGGCATCTCGGGTGGCGCGAGCCTCGCGCACGAACTCGAGATCGAGACCTGGGATCGGGTGATGGCCGTCAACCTGCGCGGGCCGTTCCTGTGCGCCAAATACGCCATTCCGCACCTGATCGCGGGCGGGGGCGGCGCGATCGTCAACATCGCCTCGACGTACGGGCTGATCGGTGCGCCGCTCGCCGGGGCGTACTGCGCCTCCAAGGGCGGCGTGGTCAACCTGACGCGGCAACTCGCGGTCGATTACGGGCGCGAGAAGATTCGCGTCAACGCGATCTGTCCCGGTTACGTGGACACCGACATGGGCGGCCACCGCGCCAGCCTGCCGCCCGAACAGGCCGCCGCCGCCAACGCGAGGCGCGAGGCGAGCGCCGCGCTGCAACCGCTCGGGCGTCAGGCGCAGGCCGACGAGATCGCGCGGGTCGCGGTGTTCCTGACCAGCGCCGAGAGTTCGTTCATGACGGGTTCGATCGTGACCGTGGACGGCGGTTGCACCGCGACGTTCAACCACGGCAGCAGCCGTGGCTCCTGAAAAATGATGCCGATCTTT
>CAXTKV010000269.1:430-5092 GCA_964244895.1 uncultured Deinococcales bacterium | reverse complement strand
TCGACCGAGCGTTGCCGTGTGGCACGCTATAGTGATCGGTACGCGAAAACTGACCGTAGCGTAGCGAGGCAGCGTGACGAAAACGCAAACTGCGAAACCGCGTGACAGGCGCCTGGAACTGACTTTCCTCGGTGCGCCAGAGGTTTGTATGGGCGCTCGGGTGATGCGGTTTCGGTCGCGCAAGACGGTGGCGCTCGTGGCGTACCTGGCGCTCGAACCTGGCTTGCACGCCAGGGACAAACTGGCGGACCTGTTGTGGCCGCAATCCGTGGACGGTACGGGCCGCGCCAGTCTGCGAACCGCGCTCGCGCAGATCAACAGCGAGATCGGCCCACAGCACGGTGTTTTGCGCTCGAGCCGCGAGGCGGTGGGCTGGAACATCCCTGACCTCGAATCGGATGTGCATCGGCTCGAGCAGGCGTTTCGCGCAGCCAGCCAGACCGCCACGCCGCCCGATCTTGAATCGGAACTCGAGAACGCCGCGAACCTGTGGCGCGGTGAGCTACTCGAGGGCGTGACGTTGACGGACGCCCCCAGCTTCGATGACTGGCTGATTGCGCGTCGTGAGATCGCGCGAGGCTGGCTGGATGGTGCGCTGGAACGGTTGTATCGTCTGTACGCCGAATCGGGGCGCGTCAATCTGGCGCTCGAGATCGCGCAACGTCGCGTGCGGCTCGAGCCGCTGAATGAATCAGCGCACCGCAGCCTGATCGAACTGCACGTGCGATCAGGCAACCGAACGGCGGCGCTCGAGGCGTACCAGGCGTGCAAGGTGATCCTTGAAACGGAACTCGGGATCGAGCCTTCAGTGGAGACGAGCGGGTTGGGTGAATCGCTCGGAAAGGCCGCAGTTCCAGGCGTCAGCCACTTCACCCATGCGCCCACGCTCGAGCGTCCGACAAGTCTGGTGGGTCGTGAACGCGAATGGGCGCTGATGGAAACCGCATGGCAGACCGGGCGACACATCTTCATCGCCGGTGAGCCGGGCGCGGGCAAGACGCGATTGATCTTCGAGTTTGCCGCGACAAAGGGTGCGTTCGCGCAGCAATTCGGGCGACCCGGTGATCAGACCGTGCCGTTTTCATCCATCACGCGCGGCATTCGGCACGCGCTCGAGGCGCATCCAAACCTCGAGTTGCCCGATTGGGTGCAACGCGAACTCTCGCGCCTGATCCCGGAACAAAGCGACGACGCACTCGCGCCGCTCTCGTCTCGAGAAGACCGACTGAGGTTATTCGATGCCGTCAGTCGCTTCTTCGAGGCGCTGCGCGATCTGGGTCTTTATCCGCTCGGCGACGATTTTCAGTTCGTTGACGATTCGAGCATGGAACTGATCGCGTACATGATGGTCAACGGTCCGAGGCGTTTTCCCGTGAGTTCGCTCGCAGCATTTCGACCCGAGGAAATATCCATCGGTTTCAAGGAGATCGTTCGGCAGATGGTTGAGGCCGGGCACGCCGTCCTGATCGAACTCGAGCCGCTCAAAGCCGATGAGGTCGGCGAGATGCTGGCTGACTTGATGCCGGAGGGCGCGAATCACGATCAACTTGGTCCGACTTTGCACCAGTTTACGGGCGGCAATCCGCTGTTCGTCCTGGAAACCATTCGCAGTCTCGCTGAGCGCGGCGGACTCGAGACCCTGACTGCTGAACGCTTCGAGAACCGCCGTCGGGCTGCGCAGTTGCCGCGCACCCCAAAAGTCCAGACGATCATTCAGCGTCGCCTCGAACGGTTGTCATTGACTGCCGTTGACTTGGCTCGAGTCGCAGCCGTGGCGGGCGAATACTTCACGCTCGAGCTTGGCGCAAAAGTGCTTGAAACACCGATTCTCGAGTTGTCACGCGCCGCCGTGGAACTCGAGGCTGCACACGTCTGGCGTGGGTTGCGTTTCAGTCATGACTTGTTGTTTGAGACGACCCTCGAGCACATTCCTGAATCGTTGAAACCGTTGCTGCATGGGCAAGTGCTGGACGCGCTCGAGGGCGCAGCGGTTCCGGCGGCGGTGCTGGCACGCCACGCGCGCGGGGCCGGACGGGTCGAGCAGGCGTTACGTCACAGCCTGCGGGCAGGCCTGGACGCGTTCGCGCTGCACGTGCTGACCGAGGCCGCAGATCATCTCGAGCGGGTGCGCGCCGCGCTCTGTGCGCTGCCCGACGTGTCCCATCCACAACCCGTGTTCAGCGACCTCGAGCGCTGGCAGGTGTACAACATCTTGTTCGAGTGCTACAAACCCAACGGACTGCACCGCCCGGCAGCTCGTGAAGAGGTGCTCTCGGAACTGCTGACCTTCGAGACCGAAGCCCGAGACCCGCGCGTCAAGCAGAACATTCGACGCCTTCGGGCCTGGTCGGGGGCGGAAAAAACCCGCGACGACGCCGCGCTCATGACCCTGCTTCGCGCGCAGCTCGAGGAGGCCAGACGCGATCAGGACGGTCAGCGGGAGTTCGACCGGCTGATGGATATCGGTTATCTCGAGCTTCCGAGCGCCGCCAAGGAGACGTACTCGGCGGCGCTGAATGCGGCTCAAGAACTCGGCGACGAACGCGGGATCGGGTACAGCCTGATGGAAACAGCGCGCATGGATTTGCTGATCGGCGACTGGAACGAGGCCGACGCCGGGTTCGAGCGCGCCAGCCGACACATCAGTCCGCAGGACCGGCGCGCCACCATCCAAGTGCGGTGGTTGAGGGCCTGGAACTGGCTCTGGCTGGGCCGCTCGCGCGAGGCCGTCACGGCCTTGCGCTCGCACTTGCCTTCGTGGCAGGCGCTCGAGGATCAAGCGCGCGGCGCGCTCACCCGAAGCTTTTGAGCCTCGCCCTGCTGGAGACAGGCGAGTGCGGCGAAGCCCTCGAGATGGCGCGTCAAGCGGATGACCTGGCCCCGACGATGCCCTTCTTTCGGGACCTGCGGCTGATGTTCACCGTCAGTGTGCGCCTGCACCTTGGGCAGTTGGATACTGCGCGAGCGCTGCTCGAGGGCACGACACCGGCAGCGGACTGGGGGTACGTCAGCTTGACGCACACCTGGGAATACCAGTTGGCGATGATGTCCTGCGCCCTTCATGCGTTGCGGCAAGACTGGGTTCTGGCGTGCCAGCACGCCGTGAACGCGTTCGAGCGCCGCCCACGCACGGACCTCAAGCGACACATCCTGTGGTCGTTGCTCGGCCATTGGTTCGAGATCGAAGCGCTCCTGCGCGGCGGGCAGGAGGTGCTGGCCCGAGAGGAACTTCGACGTTTCGGCGAGACGGTCGGGCCATACCAGCGCTTGCGAATTTCGTACCTGCGTTCGCTGGCAGTGCTCGAGGCCTGGGATGGACACCTCGAGTCCGCGATTGGGCATCTCGAGGAAGCTGGAAACCTCGCGCTCGAGATGGGCCTGTCCAGCGAACGCTGGCAGATTGAGGCCAAACTCGCCGAACTCTTTGAGACCAACGGCGATCTCGAGAAAGCGCGAGAATCCCGGAACTACTCCTTCGCGATCGTGAATTCCCTTGCCGATGGCATCTCGGATGAATCATCCAGGACGGTGTTCCTCGAGTTTGCTCGGAGGCAGGTGTCTCGGGTCGAGCGAATCTCGTCTTGAGGACTCGAGTTATGAAAACACCGTCCAGGACGCGTGTTGACATTTGCGTCCTGGACGGTGTTCTCGAGTAAGAGTTCGTGCTTAAAGGGCTGTACACCGCCCTGAAGCATTCGCAGATATTGCCGTCCAGTCGAAGCGCGGCCCTTCCGCCTCGAGCGCCACGCCGGGTTTCGCGGCTTGCGGCAGGTGCAGCGCCAACAGACGCACGCACCACGATCCGTCCGCGTCGCGCAGCTTGGTGGTGCGCCCGATCTTCAAAGAAACGCTGTGATTCTCGAGACGCAACCGGGCCGCGCTGGTATCCGCGTTGTCAAATCGCCAGCCCGCAACGACTGGCGAAAACTTTGAGGTCTGCGATCCAATCACCAGCACCTGTCCGTTCAACGCCCGAAACTCGAGCCGGGTTTCCGGGCCGTCTGGATGGTCGCGACGTTCGGCGCGCACCAATGACCCCGAGAACCCGAAGCGCTCGAGCCCGTCCGGTAGCCCGGAGATCACCAGGCTGGCCGTTCCGACCTCGAGCCTGAGCGTGCGACCCTCGAGCGTGAGGGCGCGAACGGGTGCGTCCAGGGTTTCGACCACCGGTACGCCAGAGATGCCGATCGGCTGTCCGAAAGAATCGCGTTGCGCCACCGCGAGCGCCGCCAGGCCGATCAGCGCGACGCTTGCGATGGCGCGGTTCATCAGCGCGCCTGAAGCTCGCGCAACTGCCGAAAGAACTCCATGCTCGGGGATTCTTCTTGGTAGACCGGTTGGGCATCGTTCGAGGTCGCGTTGAACGGCGCGCTGCGCGTGCGCTGAGCGCCGTTGTTGAAGGCCGCGTACGAGCGCGCAAACGGCAAGACGATGTTGCTCCAGTCGTCGAAATCGTGCAGTGAGGCTTTGGCGTTGTCCGCGTTGATGTCGAACGCCAGGGTGCTTTCGGCGGCGCCACCGGAGTTGTTCCAGTCGATCAGGCCGTTGCCGCGCCCGATGCCGTTGTTCTCGTTGAGCGTGTTTTCGTTCAGGTCGCTGGACGTGCCGTTCGAGTAATCCATGGCGCAGGCCGTCCCGGTCGGCCCGTTGAAGATCAAGGCA
>CAXTKV010000269.1:0-420 GCA_964244895.1 uncultured Deinococcales bacterium | reverse complement strand
CAGCCGAGGTCAATCCCTTGATGCCGTACCGGAAGTAGTAGCGGTCTCCGGCGTTCGCGCCACTCGAGGCTCCCAGGCAGTTGAGCTGGTAGTCGTAATTCATGATGCTGTAGTAGTTCGGTTTGTAGTTCGTGTCCTCGTCGCCGCCGTGGCGCAAGCCCAGGTTGTGCCCGAGTTCGTGCATGATCGTGCTGGATTGAAAGTTGATCAGCAGGTTGGTGTTGGCGGTCGTGTCCTTCTTCAATCCCCAGCCCGCGAAGGAAATCAGGAAGTCGTTGCCGACGATCTCGGCCAGGCCGCTCGAGCCGCTGGTTCCGTCGGCCTTCTGTGAGCTACCGACCACCAGGTAATGGAAAATCAGGTTGCGCGCGTAATCCATGTTCTGGGCCTTGAGCGCGTAGACGCTGGTGGCCCGTCCAG
>CAXTKV010000268.1:3289-5101 GCA_964244895.1 uncultured Deinococcales bacterium | reverse complement strand
GAATCTGGTGGCCCCACCACAACTGCCGCCCGATGGCCCAATCGCGGATGTTCTCGAGCCAGTCGCGATTGACCTTCAGCCAGCGTTCCGGCACGAGCTTCATCTCGCCCTTCTCCAGGCTTTCCAGCACCTTTCGCGCGGGTTCTTTCATGTTGCACCACCACTGGGTCATGACCATCGGCTCGACCGGTTCCTTGGTGCGCTCCGAAATCCCCAGGCTGATCTTGTAGTCCGCCTCATTGAACAACAACTCTTTTTCCTTCAAGGCTGCAACGACCAGTTTGCGGGCCGCGAATCGATCTAACCCACGAAACTCTTCTGGCACTAAATCACCACTCATCCTCGCGCTCTTATCAAGGATTGAAGGTTTGTCAAGTCCGTGACGCGCTCCGATTTCAAAATCTGTTGGATCGTGCGCTGGAGTCACCTTAAGTGCGCCAGTTCCAAAATCCCTTTCAACTGCCTCGTCCAAGATGATTGGAATGAAACGATCAGTCAACGGAATCCGGACATATCTGCCATTCAATCTTGAAGCCCGTTCGTCCTGAGGATGAATCGCAACCGCCATATCAGCGAAAATCGTTTCCGGTCTAACAGTTGACACCAAAATCTCGTCATCCTCAACTGCAATATCAACTTGATTCGGCTGTTCATCATTTTGAGTTATTACCCTAAGTGTTTTTCCACCACCCTTAAGCTCATATTTTAGCGTGTACATCTTGCCCGAGCGCTCCTCGCGGTCCACCTCGAGATCGGACAAGACCGTCTGCGCCACCGGGTCCCAGTTCACGATCTTCGTGCCCCGGTACGCCAAGCCCGAGTGGTAATACCGCACGAACTCGTGGCGCACGGCCCGCGCGAGGCCATCGTCCATCGTGAAGCGCTCGCGCGTCCAGTCCGCGCTGACGCCCAATCGCGTGAGTTGCCGCAATATCGTGCCGCCGTTCTTTTCCTTGAACTCCCAGACGCGCTCCAGGAACTTCTCGCGCCCTAGGTCGTGCCGGGATTTCCCCTCCTGCGCCAGTTCTTTTTCCACCAGCACCTGCGTGCTGATGCCCGCGTGATCCGTGCCCGGCAGGTACAGCGCCTCGAAGCCCGCCATGCGCTTGTAGCGCGTCAGCACGTCGATGATCGTGTTGTCCAACGCGTGTCCCAGGTGCAGGTTGCCCGTCACGTTCGGCGGCGGGATGACGATGGTGAAGGGCGTCTTGTGGCTGGATGCGTCAGCGCGGAACGGGGTGTTGAACCAGCGTTCCGCCCACGAAGGTTCCACGGTGGCTGGATCGTAAGATTTCGGGAGTTCGTTCATTCGGTCGCTCCGATCAGCAAAGTACATCTGGATTTTCTCGTCGTTCGTCAACAACTTCGCGCCCTCGACCATCGCCTGAGCGACCAGCATTCGATCAAATGGGTCGCGGTGATCCCAGACCAATTTGAGCAATTCTTCAAAATGAGCCGACTCGAGGTTCAACAATCGAAAGTTCAGCCCGATCAGATGACGCTCGAGTTGCGAGAACGACGCACCCATTGGCACACGCAATTTGCCCAAGCCCGCTTTGATGCTGATCTCCCAGAGGCTCACTCGGCTCACGATCACGTCGTTCGCGGCATCCTCGATCCATTGGGCGTCATCTGAGCGCAACTTCGGGTCGTTCTCGAGCAACCAGATCAGAACGTGCGTGTCCAGCAGGAACTTCATTCCATGTACTCCCGCATCTCCTCGAGTGGTTCATCGAAATCCTCGCTCACCCACCAACCTTTCAGACTGCCAATCGCACCGCGCTTCTTGGCGGGTTCTGGTACGAGCGCAAA
>CAXTKV010000268.1:0-3189 GCA_964244895.1 uncultured Deinococcales bacterium | reverse complement strand
CCCAGTACACGTCTTTCGACCCGATCAACACGGGATTCTCGAGCATCAACCCGGCTTCCTCGAGCACTTCACGGACGGCGGCTTGCTCAAAAGTTTCGCCCGGATCAACGCCGCCCGCCACGACTTGAACGCCCGCCTGAAGGCCGGGATCGTCGTGTTCAAACACAAGCAATTCTCGTTTGTTGCGGGTGATGTAGCACACGACGCGCTGTCTGATGTCTGCCATGTCGCCTCCCGATACAAAAATGCCCCATCCGTTAGAGCGGACGAGGTTGCACCCCGCGTTACCACCGCTGTTCTCGAGTCAATCTCGAGCGCTCAAATGCGCTGTGTCGGGCGCTCCCGGACGGGTCTACTCGCGTTGGGCGCTGCTTGCTGCGCCCCTACACTTTCTTCCATCGTGCTCGCGGACGACGTTCTCCGGTTCGCTTTCCTGATCGCTCTCTCAGTCGCGGAGCGGCCTTCCTGTCGGTGCGCTTTCGGGTACTCTTCCCGGTCTAAGCCAGTGGATTATAGGACGGAATCGGGCCGATGGAAAGTCCATTCTGGCCTACGCCAACAAAGCACCGTCTGGCACGCGAACTAAAGAATGCGTTCTGGACGGTGTTTTCTATCGGAGTTCTCGAGAAAAACGCGTTCCAGGCGTCAGAACGCGAAGGGCTTGGCGGCACCCGAGAACACCGCATCCCAGGTCTTGCGATCCGTCACGCCGGTGGCGGGTAATCCGTTGGCGCGTTGAAATTTCTTGACGCCATCGGCGGTGCGGGGGCCGTACCAGCCGTCGCCGCCTTCGCGCGGGTCGACGTGAGCCAGAATCATCAGGCGGATTTGCAGTCGGCGCACGTCCTCGCCGTGGATTCGCGTGCCCTTAGCGACCGAGTACAGCGTCCTGGTGAATCCGGGAGCTGTGCTCGAGACGCGCGGTTTGGGCGTTGCGGGCTTCGCGGGTCTGGGGGCGATGGGGCGCTTTGCGGGGACTGGTGCGGCCTGAACGCGCCTGGCTGGGATCACGGGCAATTCCAGGATTTTGGGTTCCGGACTGGTGGTCACGACGGCTGAAACGCGATCCGGGGCGGCGATGGCCGTGGTGGGTTCCTGAATGGCGGCCAGCCAGCGCGGCCCCATCACCGCACCGACCGAGAGGGCGCAGCCCAGCGCGATGACGATCACGAATTCGGTGTGTTTGACGACCAGTCGTCGAATGTTGGGCATGGTTCTGACCTCCTGCCGTGCGGCGCTCGAGGGTGCGTCCTCACTATTGAATACGAAAGGAGGGTCAGATTGGATGTCGGGACAGGATCGTGCGGATGCCGTCCGGGACACGCCCCAGGAACGGCGTACTGAACGGCGTTCTCGAGATTGGAGGTTCGGGCGACCGGATGCTTCGCGGGTGCGACCTGAACGCGTCCGACACGAATCGCGAACAATTCGTGAATTTTCTGCTCGAGACTGCGACAGGAACAGCTTCGATCAGCCTGAACGCTCAATCGTGGATCAGTTGACTGGCACGGCGAAAATGCGGAAGTCAGAGCCAACTTTACAGTGAAAGTACAGCCAGTTTTCGTCCGGGCTGAGCGCGGGCGCTTCGACGAAATCGCCCAGCCCCTCGAGCCGCACCGGGCTTCCGAACGGTTGGGTTCGCGCGTCGCGTCGGGCGCGCCAGATTTGAGGTGGTTCCACAGCCGGAGCCAGCGTCAACCGTGTGAACCACAGCGTCAGCCCGTCTTTGGAAAGCGCGGGCGCGTACTCGAGCGCGTCCGAGTTGACGGCCCCGAGGACGCTCGCACCCGTCGAGCTGCGGACAAATTGCCCGCCCTGCCACTCGGCCAGCTCGAGATCAGCCGTCTGCGGTTGGCGGTTCGCGCCAAATTGACTGTCCACGAAGGTCATCGTGGTTCCGGCAGCGTCGATGTCCACGTCGAAGTTCACGACGCCCGGTTCGTGACGACAAATTGAATCGACAAGATGAATGCCAGTCGCGTCGCCATCCTTGAATTGAGCCGCGTGGATCGTGCAGGAGGTGGTGTCGTAACTGCGGGTCGAGACGAAATACAAGCTTCCATTGCGATCCATCGTCGGCGTCCCCTCGAGTGCAGCCGTATTGATGCCCGTGACCGGTCCGCCGTAAACGGAAGTGAACGCATCGCTGAACCTTGCATAGAAGAGATCGGTGTTGACCGCCGGATCGTTGGAATTGTTGAACAGCAAATAGCGCCCATCGCGGCTGACGAATGGTTCCATCGCGCTCCCGGCGTACCCGGAAATCGTGACTTCGCGCACGCGCGGGTTCATCGGATTCGTCGAATCCTGACAGGAGGAACAAACCAAGAGCGCCATCATCACGAGGGTTTTCATCCTAGCGACAGTCTAGAACCTTGTGGCCCACGGGACTCGAGAGGCAGTCGAATCTGAAAATGACTCTAGAGCTGATGTGGCGCAGGGTTGCGACGCGGATGACGTCCGGCGCACAGTTCAGAAAATGCGTGCTGGACGGCATATTCAGGATTGGACGTCAGGGGCGTCAATGTTATTCTGTGAAAAATCGCGATTGAGGTTCGACATGGGAATGCACGAATACGAGGATCTGGTGGAAATGTCAGTCCGCGCGCTCGATCAAAGCCCGAACGCAGCCGATCTGGGGCTGCGAGATATATTCCACACGCTCTACGAGTTTCAAGGGATGTTCGATACGGGCAACACGTATTTTCGCGTCATGCCGATCCTGTTGAAGCGCAGGGCGTTTTACAGGCTCGAGCCAAAGGATTATCCGGGTGCAGCGCGGCTAGCGGCAATGTTCGAGAATTCCGAAGACTGGCTCCAGAGTATCCACTTCGAACCAGGCAAAACCGAAACGCCAATCGTGGCCTACTGGTTCTTTGACCGCAATCCGAGCCAGGAATTCCGGGCTTCGGGCGTCGTGGATCGCTGGGATGAACCGCGCATTTTCGTGCCTGCCGCCTCCGAGATGGTTGCCGCGCTGGTTGAAAGCGGCGCGTTGCCAGCTTCGGAGCGTACACCACCGCAGATGCTGGCCTTCGAACGGGTGGCGGCGACCACGGCCAGGGAAGCCGAGGCTCAGGGCGATACCGACCTGATCGCGTACTGGTATCTGTTGTTGCCGGGCGCGCTGATCTGGGAAGCCGAAAACGATGGGGTTCTCGAGTCGATCAAGTCGAACCCGCACGTCCT
>CAXTKV010000267.1:0-5228 GCA_964244895.1 uncultured Deinococcales bacterium | reverse complement strand
CTGGGATCGCTTCTTTATCCTGAGCGCGTGAGCCGATGGTTGCGACCGCTGATACTCGCCTGGTTGGGCATCGGTCTGATGCTTGCTCCGGCGGCCTTCGCCGTGGTGACGGTCGCGCTGGTGCGCGTCTACGGCAGCGCGGGCGGCGATCAGACGCCCGTGTCCATCGCGGTCGGTTTGCCGACGGTACTCTCGAGCATCGGCGCTGGGATCGTGTTCGTGACGGTGCTTGCGGTAGGGAACGGTTTGTGCATCTGGGGCTTCGCGCTCGGGTTTCGCAATGGTTTCGCGCGGCGCATGCGCGTCGTGCTGGTCGCGTTCGGCCTGCTGCTGGCGGCGAATATCGCGGTGATCGCGTGGTGGATCTCGATTCAAAATCCTCGAGAATACCCTCCAGCACGTGATTTTCGGCTTGCGTCCGGGACGGTTTTCTGAGGGCGTGCCACGGACCGATGAACGCGGTAAGCTCGAGTCAGATCACAAGTGATCGCGCGTCTCGAGGGCAAAAAACTCGTCTGGTGCGCGAGAATCCGGGGAGGTCACATGAGCGAGATGAATTTTGGCATTCTGGGCGCGGCGCGCATCGCGGCGGGCGCGTTGATTCCGGCGATCAAGAAATCCAGCAACGCGCGCGTGCTGGGCATCGGGGCTCGAGATGCGGGCAGGGCCGCGAGTTACGCCGCCGAACACGGCATTCCGAAATCCTACGGCAGCTACGACGAGATGCTGGCCGACCCAGAAATTGAGGCCGTCTACAACCCCTTGCCGAACTCTGAGCACGCGCCGTTGACCATCCGGGCGCTGGAGGCGGGCAAGCACGTGCTCTGCGAGAAGCCCTTCACCATGAACGCAGCCGAAGCCGTGCAGGTCGCGGAAGTCTCCAAGAAAACGGGCAAGCAGGTCATGGAAGCCTTCATGTGGCGCTTTCACCCGCAGGTACAGCAGGCAAAAGACATCATAGCGAGCGGTCAGATCGGCGAATTCCGCTTGATCCGCGCGAGCTTCAGCTTCACGCTCGGGAACCCGTTGGACATCCGCGCGATTCAATCCCTGGGCGGCGGGGCGCTCTACGACATCGGCACGTATTGCGTGTCCGGCGCGAGAACCTTCGCGGGGCGCGAGCCCGTGTCGGTCGCGGCGCAATCCAACCTGATGCCGCCATCGCACCCGTCGGGCGGCGGTTCAGACGAGGATTTCGTGGGCGTACTGGATTTCGGTGGTGGCCTGCACGCGCTTTTCGATTGCTCGTTCGCGCAACCCTTCAAGCAGCGCGTGGAGCTGGTCGGCACGAAGGGCGCGTTGACGCTCCTTGACCCGTGGGTGCCGGGCCGCGACAAGCAGGGCAAGGATCGCGGTCACGGCGGCGCGGCGCCGAACCTGGAATTGAACGGCGAGCCCGTCCCCAGCGTGGCCGCCGACCAGTACCAGTTGATGGTCGAGCATTTCGTGCGCGCCGCCAGGGGAGAGGAGAAGCTTCTTTATCCCAGCGACGATTCGATCCGTCAGATGCGGGTGCTGGACGCGACTTTCGAGTCCGCCCGGACGGGTCTGCCGGTCAAGATTTAAGCCAATCGTGCGTCCTGGACGGTACGTTCGTATGAGAACACCGTCCAGGACGGTGTTCTCGAGGGTTCTCGAGCCGCGACCATTGATCCGAAATGTCATCTTCGAGGCGCGAAGTCATCGTTCCAGCGCGCTAGACTGACCGCATGAAAGTCCGTTGGAATCGCTCGAGTTTGCGCCTTCGCATCACCCCGGATGAACTCGCGGCCCTCGAGCGCGGCCAGGCTTGCGAGGAGCGCCTGGGCATTCCCGGCGGCTTCCTGATGCGCCTCGAGCCCGCGGATCTGACGGCGCTCGACTCGAGCCACGGTCTCGTGCGGTTCGGGCTCTCAAAGGTGGATCTGGCGCGTCTGAGCGCCCCAGAGGTGGAAGGCGTGTACTTCCAGGCGGAAATCCGCTATTACGTCGAGAAGGACTTCCCGTGCGCTCACCCTCGGGCGGCGGAGGCGCCCGAGGTCAAAACAGCGACCTTCGACCGCCCGAACACGTAGAGCTCGGGCGAAAGTCAAAAGCGCCTCATCCATTCCATTCGTCGTGTGAGGGCGAACGTCACACCCATGCGCGAAGGCACGTCACGCCCATGCGTGTGAGCATGACGCGTTCGCCCTCGGTCAGCAACCACGCCTCGAGATGCAGCGTTAGACGCGGGGATGCGTCGGGTTCGCACTGGGCTTTCGCAGAGAACCGACGAATAAAAATGTAAACCCTGAGTATTTGCAGCATTCGAACCGATCATTCTCATCAAAGATCGGCTGGTGTTCTCAGGGAAACTCCATAAGCTGATCTCAGCACAAAAGCTTCACGGTTCCCCCCGAACCGCAATAAGAAAACCCCGGCGCTGCGGAACGCCGGGGTTTCTCTTGGCTCGCCGATTTCGCGCGGACGCGCTTTACAGGACTAAATCTTTGCTTCAGAAAGGCGTGCCATGCTGCTTCCTGAAGCCAGCCAATACCGTCATCGTGCCTACGGATCGGCCCCAGACGCTAGGTGAAACAGCAGATGACGAGCCTGTCACGATTTTGTGACGATAGATTCGTAGATTGAGCCCATCAAGAAAACCGGGCGCAGGAGCCCGATGCGCGAGCCCGACCCACGGAGGAACGACATGAAGAGAGTCAACTACATGAAACGCGCCACCCAACGGTTCCTGGACGGAACCAAATTCCGCTCGCCGGTGGACGCGGTCGAGGCGGGCATCCGCACCATGGGCGAATGGGCGGACATCCTGGCCGAAGAGCGCGAACTCGAGTCCCAGACGCACCGCGAGCGCGACACGCGCCGCGAACGCGTCTCTCATCGGGCCGACGCGACCATCTGAGGGAATCGTCCTCGGTTCAAGCCCGAGCGCTGCAATCGGGATTCTCGAGAATCCTGCACGAACCGCTCGATCCTCCGTCACCAACGGAGGATTTTTCGCGTCGAGGCTCACGAACACCGTCCGGGACGCATTCATGAATGCGTCCCGGACGGTGTTCTTAGGCGGATAGCGCCTTCGGACTTCGAGCCGCGCGGATTGCACAGCCTCGAGAAAATACCGCCAGGCTCCGGTTGCGCCCCGAACCCGAACGCCGAAGCGGTTTCACGCTGCGTCCACCTGCGAGCCTCACGGTTTAGGCTTGGGTGCGAAGGGAGTCAAACATGCAACTTGGAATGATCGGGCTCGGACGGATGGGATCGAACATGGTGCGCCGACTGATGAAAGCGGGCCACACCTGCGTCGTCAGCGATATCTTCCCCGACGCGGTCAAGGGACTGGCCGCCGAGGGAGCCACGGGCTCAAGCTCCCTGGAGGATTTCGTGCAGAAGCTCCAGCGACCGCGCGCGATCTGGCTGATGCTGCCCGCCGCCGTGGTGGACGGAACCCTCGAGAAACTGATGCCGATCCTGGAACCCGGCGACGTGGTGATCGACGGCGGGAACTCGTATTACGTGGACGACTTGCGCCGCGCGGCAGAACTCAGAGCGAAAGGGCTCGAGTACGTGGATGTGGGTACGTCCGGCGGCGTCTACGGCCTGGAGCGCGGTTACTGCCTGATGATCGGCGGTAGCCAGGCCGTCGTGCAGCACCTCGACCCGATTTTCAAAACGCTCGCGCCGGGCATCGGCTCCATTCCGCGCACGCCCGGACGTTCAAACGAGACCGGAACCGCTGAGCAAGGCTACCTGCACTGCGGGCCGAATGGTGCGGGGCATTTCGTGAAGATGGTTCACAACGGCATCGAGTACGGCATCATGGCGGCCTACGCGGAGGGCATGAACATCCTGGGGCACGCCAACGTCGGCATGGAAGGCCGCGCGGTGGACGCCGAAACCACGCCGTTGCGCAACCCGGAACACTACCGCTACGACCTGAACCTGCCGGACATCTCCGAACTGTGGCGGCGCGGCAGCGTCATCAGCTCGTGGTTGCTGGATCTGACGGCGCTTTCCTTGCTGCAAGATCCCGAGCTGAAAAACTTCGAGGGTCGCGTATCGGATTCCGGCGAGGGGCGCTGGACGGTCACCGCAGCCATCGACGAATCCGTGCCCGCGCCCGTGCTCAGCTCCGCCCTGTACGCGCGCTTCAGCTCGCGCGGCGAGGACGATTTCGCGGATAAACTGCTGTCCGCCATGCGTTACCAGTTCGGCGGGCACGCCGAAAAGAAGGCGGGTTCCTGATGCCAGAGCGCGCCGATGCCCTGGTGTTCTTCGGAGCCACCGGCGACCTGGCGTACAAGAAGATCTTTCCGGCCTTGCAGATGATGATCAAACGCGGCCACCTGGACATCCCGATCATCGGGGTCGCCAAGGCGGGCTGGACCCTCGAGCAACTCCGGGATCGCGCTCGAGACAGTCTGGCCAGCCACGGCGGCGTGGACGAGGCCGCGTTTGCGAAGATGCTGTCCTTGTTGCAGTACATCGACGGCGATTACAACGATCCCGCCACCTTCGCAGAACTCAAGAAAGCCCTCGGGGACGCGGCCAGGCCGCTCCACTACCTGGCGATTCCGCCCAGTTTGTTCGGCAAGGTCATCCAGAGCCTGGCCGCCGCCAGTTGCGCCGCGAACGCGCGCGTGGTGGTCGAAAAACCCTTCGGCCACGACCTGCTGACCGCTCGGGCGCTCAACGCGACCCTGCACGAGGTCTTCCCGGAAGCTGCCATCTTCAGGATCGATCACTACCTGGGCAAGGAACCCGTGCAGAACATCCTGTATTTCCGATTCGCCAACAGCTTCCTGGAGGCGATCTGGAACCGCAACACCATCGAAAGCGTCCAGATCACGATGAGTGAAAACTTCGGCGTGACCGGGCGCGGGCGATTCTACGAGGAAACCGGCGCGATCCGGGACGTGGTGCAGAACCACATGCTCCAGGTGGTGGCGCTTTTAACCATGGATCCGCCGACCTCGAACGATCAGGAAGCCGTCCGGGATGGCGTGGCGCGCGTCTTCAAGGCCGTCCGCACGCTCTCGAGCGCGGACGTGTTGCGCGGCCAGTACGACGGCTACCGCCAGGAGGACGGCGTCAGCCCGACCTCGAACGTCGAGACCTTCGCGGCGGTGCGCTTCCAGATCGATTCGTGGCGCTGGTCGGGCGTGCCGTTTTACGTGCGCGTCGGAAAAAACCTGCCCGTGACCGCCACGGAAGTGCTGGTCGAGTTCCGCGATCCGCCCCAGGCGATGTTC
>CAXTKV010000266.1:0-5291 GCA_964244895.1 uncultured Deinococcales bacterium | reverse complement strand
CGGTCGAGGCCTGAAGCAGGGGAGAGCTCGCGGCCAGCGTTGCGGATCTGGCCGCGAGCTTCCAGAGGGCCGTGGTGGCATCGCTCGTCTCGACCGCGTCTCGGGCGGCCAAATCCCTGGGACGCGAGACCATCGTGGTTTCCGGCGGTGTGGCCGCGAACGGGGCGCTCCGGGACGCGTTTCTCCAGACCGGGTTTCGGGTTCTATTCCCGCCGAGCGGCCTGAACACCGACAACGGCGCGATGATGGCGCTGGCCGGGTTCGTGCGGGCTGCCAGAGGAGACGTTTCAGACGGGTTCAATCACGGCGTGGAACCGTACTGGCCGCTCGCGGCGGGTCAGGGTTCAGGGCGTGTCGATGAAGACTCGAGGAATGCCAGTGAAAGACACGAAGGCGAAAGTAAACCCATGAGACGGGCGACGCATCCGAACGCTTGACCCTCACTTTTTCCTTCCAGCTTTTACCTTCCAGACGTGAGCGATGTACAGCAGCATGGACTCGAGCAGGATTCTTTAGCGTCTGGCTGAAGGGGGGCGCAGGTCTTCGATGGCGCCTTTCGCGTTGCCCTTGATGCTGTTCGCGTTGATCGTCGGGCGCGCATTTTTTGCGATGTACAACCCGTAAGAACCGTTGTCGCGCAGCACGTTCCCGGTCAGGGTCGGGCGGGCGGAATCGTTGAGGGTGATGCCCGACAGACTGTTCTTGCGAATCACGTTCAGGCTGGCCGTGCCGCCCGCGCTGCCGCTGTAGCGCAGGCCGACTTCGGTGTTCTGCTCTAAGATGTTGGCCTGAAGGCTCACGTCGGCGTTTTCAGCCACGGAAATGCCGTGCAAGCCGTTGTCGCGGCTGGTGTTGGCGCGCACGGTTCCGGTCGTGTCATCGAAGAACACCAGGCCGTCTTCCTTGTTGCGCTCGAACGTGTTGGATTCCACGGTCAGGTTGGCCGAACCCTGAACCTCGAGCCCGTGCAGACCGTTGTCCACAAAGGCGCTGTGTAATACGCGCCCGCGCGTGGTGCCGCGCACCCACAGGCCATCGCCGGTGGTGGCGCTTTCCTCCGGGTTTCTGATGCCGCCGCTGAAGCCGCAACGCTCGAAATTGAAGTGGCCGTTTTCGATCACGACCACGTCGGCTTTGATGGTGCCATCGTGCGCGAAACTCACGTCTCGAGCGGTGAAACTTCCTGGGGAATCGAATTTGAGAACGAAGATTTCACCGTCTGACACGATCCGGGTTTTGTCCTGGCCCGCGCCGATCAGGGTGATGGAACGCGCGACCGTCAGTCCTCGTGGCAGCCTGTACTCGCCAGCCCGAAGCGCGATGCTCGCGCCGTCTTTGGCGGTCTGGACGGCGCGAACAAAATCCTTGGGTTCGACCAGCGTCGGTGGGTTCGCAGGAAGCGGCGGCAGGTCGATCGTGCGTTCGACGGTTTCGCCCGCCTTGAGCACCAGCGTGAATTCCTGCTCGAGATACCCGTCCGCCTTGACGACGACCGAATGCGTGCCCGGCTCGAGGCTCAACCCGAACGGTCTGCCACCCGGAACGATTCTGGGCGCGAGATGATCCACCAGGACTTCCGCTGGAACGTTGACGCTCAGCATCAGCCTGCCCGAACCCGCCGCGTCCGATGGCGAGATCAGGGCGTTGCGCGCGTTCGGCGGACGGTACGCGAGCTGGCCCTGTTGCACCTCGCGCCAGCCGTACCAGAGCGCGATCAGGATCGCGAGTACCGGAATAAACCGTTTGGTCACGTTATTGATTATCCTCAATCTCTGGGAAACTGCGATCAAGTTCGCAGCAACACCGTCCAGCACGGTGTTCTCCTCGAGATAAAAGCGCCGTGCTGAACGGTGTTCTCGAGAACACGGCTGCTCACGTTCGAGAACCCCAACCTCGCGTCCAGTGCGGTGCGCGACGATTGCGCGCGCAGCCCGAGGGTAGCCTGAGCGGGTGCAGACGATTGAACTGAATGGCAAACCCGTCCGGTACTCGCTCGAGGGTTCCGAGACCGCCGAAACGCTGGTGCTGGTTCACGGCGAACTGAACGATTCCAGCAGCTGGGACGCGACTGCCAGACTGCTTCCCAGCTACCGCGTGCTGCGCTACGACCGCGAATCCCGCGATCAATCCACGCTCGAGGAGCACGCCCAGGAATTGCTGGGCTTGCTGGACGCGCTGGGCATCGGGCGCGCGCACCTGGTCGGGCATTCCGGCGGCGGCCTGGTCTGCGTGCGCGCCATCGGCACGAACCCACAACGCGCCCTTAGCCTGACGCTGGTGGACAGCCTGGGACGCATGGACGCGGCGCTATCAACCAAGGTCAGCAGCGTCCTGGCGGCGCTCGAGGCGGGCGGCCCGAAGCTGGCGTTCACGGTCGCTGCGCCGTGGCTGTGGGGTGCGCGCACCCTGGAAGAACGCGCCGACTGGCTGACCAGCCTGGCCCAACGCGCCGCGAGCGCCGACCCGGCGACCCTGCGCGCCTCCTTGAAATTCGTGCTGAATTTTGGCGATCAACGCAAATGGTTGCGCGCCGTCGACTGCCCGACCCTGGTGGTCGTCGGCACCGACGACGCGCTGACCCCGATGCGCTACAGCCACGAGATCGTCGAATGGATCAAACCCGGTTACGGCGTGCTGATCACCATCACCGGCGGCGGCCACAACGCGCCGCTGGAAAAACCCGAGGAGTGGACGCGCATCCTGGGCGGGTTCCTGAGCCGCTACCAGGAATTCGTGGCTGGCCCCGCCGACTGGGACACCGAAGACGGTGAAGACGGCGCTGAATTGCACGATTACAGCGATCTCGAGCCGGGTCGCGGTTGAGAGAACACCGTCTAGGACGCATATCCTGATATGCGTCCTAGACGGTGTTCCTTCGTTTCGGCTCGCGCCAGGAGCGTTCAATCGGTTTCGCACGTCTCAACTGCAGCTACGCTCGGCTCGCCACCACCTCCGGCACGAGATCATCCCGCGCTGCTCAAGCCCCCACGCCCCAATCCAGATCGAGCAAGAATTGATCCATCTCGAGTGCCATTCAGAAGGCCGGAAGGTCCGCACGAATGCCAGCAAGGCTTGTGCTCATGGCGTCACTGCATCACTCGAAACGGAAGGTACGCGCGATGCGACATTACCGGAATTGAATATCGGCTACAACGCTTCACGCGAGCCGAACCATTCTTCAGCCCCTTCCCAAAACCAATGCACGCTTTCCCAGCGTGACGAAAGCCTCATGCAAGGCGTGGGGTTCCAAGACCTCGATTGAGTTTGGTACTTCCAGGAGTTTCAGGGCGAAACTCTCCAGGTACTCGGTTGGCACCTGCGCCGTCAGCAGCACACCTTCGGCGCTCGGTTCGAGCAGTGCCTCGAGTGAGGGCAGGCACTGACTGGCTTTCTCGAACGTCGCGGACAGCCGCACTCTGCAAAGAACGGCGTGCTCGAGGGGTGCTCTGTTGAGGGAACGCACCGCTTGGGCGTAGGTGTCGAAGGCCTCGGGTTTGGTGAAGGTGTCGTTCGAGCGTTGAAAACCGCGAATGCGGTCAACCCGGAAGGTTCGCAGACCCAGGCGCAGGTGACAGTACCCGACGAGATACCAGTGGCCGTAAAGCTGCGCCAGACCGTATGGGTCAACCCGCCTGAGCGATTCCGTGCGCCCTGGCGGGATGTAGCGTAACTCGAGCGTTTGCCCGTCGTGGATGGCCTCGGCCAGTTTGAGCAGGTCAATGCTGTCCACTTTAGAGAGCTTCAGTGCTTTGAAGGGTTTGAGCCACAGTGCCTCGGTGAGCGCCTCGAGCTTTGTTCGCGTCGGCGCGGTGAGGACCTGCTCGAGCCGTTTGAAGGCGCGCGACGAGGCCTGTTCCAGGGTGGCGTCACCCAACCGGGCAACGAGCTTGATGCCCAATCCGAGCGCCAGCAATTCGTCCTCCGTGAAGCGCAGCGGCGAGAGCAAGGAGCCCGGCACTAGGGAAACCCCGCCCGCGCGTCCCGGCACCGCTTCGATGGCGATGTCCAGCGCTTGGAGACGCACCAGGTCGCGCTGCACGGTGCGTTCGCTCACGCCCAGGGTCCGCGCGATTTCCGGCGTGGTGGTCTGCCCGTGGCTTTGCAGGAAGTCGACGATGGCAAAGAGTCGGGGAGCAACCTCGTTCACCCTTCGAGCCTACTCGAAACCCCGACAGGTGTTGTCGGGGTTTCTTCCTATTCTTTGCTCCAAGGCGAACTTCTGAAAGGTGGCTGTCTCTGTTCTGCAACAACCATTTCATGCTTTTCGGCGCAACCAAGCACCCGCGCGGGCCATCCTCAGCAGGGGCCAGAAAGAAGGAATCCATGTTCGATACCCAGAAAGAAATTGTCAAAAGGCTGAACACCGTCATTCGCGAGAACGACCTCGAGGCATTCCTGTCGTTCTTCACAGACGACGTTCAGTGGACGAAAGTCGGCGATAAATCCGCCAAGGGAAAAGAAGCGCTGGGCCAGTTGATCCAGTCTCTGGGCGACGCGCAGCCGCCCTCGACGATCGCGTTTGACGCGATGATCGCTGAAGGCGACACCGTCGCGGCCTACGGTACGTTGACGATCCAGGTGCAGGACGGCAAGACCATCGTTCAGGACTTCTGCGACCTCTACCGCTTTCGGGGCGACAAGATCTTCGAGTTGAAGGCCTTCATCATCACCCCGAACGAAACGCCCGAGCCAGGCAAAGGGGCTTGAACGCGTTGTTCCAGACGACGTTTAACCCTCAATCTCCTGGAGGACACTCATGAACACGCCGGTCCGCCGCGCCAGTATGGGCTTTATCTTTCTGACTGTCATCCTCGACGTGCTCGGCACGGGCCTTATCGTGCCGATCCTGCCAAAACTCATTCAGGGTTTCGAGGGCGGCAACCTCGCCAGGGCCTCGGGCGATTACGGCCTGCTGATCGCGATGTACTCGCTGATGTCGTTCCTGTTTGCCAGCTTCATGGGCAGCCTGTCAGATCGCTTTGGGCGCCGCCCGGTGTTGCTGCTGTCTCTGCTGGGGTTGGCGGTGGATTACGTGATCGTCGCCCTCGCGCCCAACCTGACCTGGCTGGTCGCCGGTCGGCTGATCGCGGGGGTGTTCGGCGCGAGCGTTGTGACCGCCACCGCGTACATCGCCGATATCACCGCACCGCAGGATCGCGCCAAGAACTTCGGCATGCTCGGCGCGGCCTTCGGACTCGGCTTTATCGTCGGGCCGCTGATCGGCGGCTTTCTCGGCAGCATCGATCTACGCCTGCCGTTCTGGGTCGCTGCGGGCCTCAGCGCCCTGAACA
>CAXTKV010000265.1:0-5323 GCA_964244895.1 uncultured Deinococcales bacterium | reverse complement strand
TGGCGATGCTGGCCAGGTCGGCGGCGGCCAGCATCTGTTCGTGCGCGACTGCGCCCAGTCCGGGTCGGCGCCCAAAGATCGTCAGCACGCCGACGATCGCGCCCAGGCTGGAACGGATCGGGGCGGAGGCGACCGAACGGAAGCCCTCGTCGAGGATGCTGGCGCGCCAGCGTTCCGGCCAGTGGGCGTCGCGCAAAAGATCGTGAACCTCGAGCATCTCGCCGCTGACGCCCGCTGCGCCGATCGGCCCGCCCGCGCTTCCGGGTTGGACGCGCCCCAGGTATTCACTCAGGTTGGCGCTCAGGCCGGTTCCGGCGCGCAGGCGCAACTCGCCGCGCTCGAATTGCACGATGCCGCAACCGGCGTCCGGGTACTGGCGCACCATCATGGCGGTGATCAGGCCCAGTACGACCTCGATCTTGCCGCCGCGAGCGGTCAGTTCCAGCACGCGGTTTCGATCCTGTTCCAGAAGTTGAACCTGCTTGCGGGCCGTGATTTCGGTCGCCAGGCCGCGCATTCCGACGACCCGATCTCCGTCCATCACGAGGTTGGCGTGGTTGTGAATCCAGAGCGTCCGTCCGTCGGCGGTGATGGAACGGTGTTCGATATCGAAGATGCTGCGCGAGCTAATGGCCTTGGTTGCGACCGTGCGGAAGTGCTCGCGGTCTTCGGGGTGAACGGTGCTCCAGCCGAAATCCGTTTCCAGCCAGTGCTGGACGCTCGAGCCGAGGAGGCGTTCGATTTGCGGGCTGAAAAAAATCATCTTGACGTTCGGGCCGCGCACTTCGGCCTCCCAGACGATGCCCTCCAGGGAATTGACCAGATCCTCGTAGCGTTCGCGGCTCTCCTGGAAGGCGCGCTCGACCCGTTTGCGATCCGTGATGTCGCGTTCGATCATGACCACCGAATCCTGCGAGACGGGCGCGAGCCGCAACTCGATGTGGTGCTCGCCCCGGCGTTCGTCGAGCACCTGAACGGTCTGGGTCGTGCGCGCGCCGTTCGCGGCTTCGGCGGCGCGCTGCGCCAGATCGGTCGGCAGCACGTCGAAGAGGCGTTTGCCGATCATCCATTCGGCGTTCTTGCCGGGCGTGCGGGCGTCGATGATCCGCCCGTCGGCGTCCAGCCTGTAAATTGCGTCCGGGATGGCCTCGATCAGCCCTCGGTGGCGGGCTTCGCTGGTGCGTAGCGCCGTCTCAATGCGGCGGCGCTCGAGCAGTTCGCCCTCCAAGGACTCGAACAACCTGGCGTGCTCGAGGGCGGGCGCGGCGGTGCTGGCGACCGTTTGGGCCAATCGCACGTCTTCGCTGGTGAACTCGCGGGCTTCCAGGGAATCCAGTCCGAGCGTCCCGATGACCGTTCCGCCCGCCACGATCGGCACGATCAGCATCGAGGCGATGCCGAGCGCCGCCGCGGTTCTCGCGCCTTCGCCCATGCGCGGGTCGTGCTGCGCATCGAGCACCGCGACGGGTTGGCGCGTCGTGATGGCGCGCTCCGTGATCGCGTTGCCAGCCAACGAAATGACCATGCCCAACCCCGTCACGCCCGGCGGGCGGTGCTCGGCCACCACCACGATGTGCGATTCGTCTTCGGCCAGCCGCGCGAAGGCCGCCTGCGGCACGCCGAGCGCCCCGGCCAGTTCGCGGCACATGGCGGTCAGGACGCTCAAGGGCTCGAGCGAGGCGGAGGCGGCGCTCGAGACTTGCCGCAGCAAGTCCGTCTCGCGCAGGCGGCGGTGCAGATCGAGTTCTCTGGCCTGGCGTTCGCGCAGATCCATCTGAACTTCTTCCCGCAGGCGGGCGTTGTCCACGGCGATGGCGGCCAGTTCCGCGAAGTCGCGCATCAGCGTGAGGGTCCCTTCCTCGAAGATGCGTCCGGGGTCGCGCCGCCCGAGTTCCAGCACGCCGACCATGTTGCCGTTGACTCGCATCGGCACGCCCGCGACGTGCGCCAGGTCGGCGGCGAATGGAGCTGCGACTTGGTTCGGCCAGTTTCCGAGATGGTTGACGATCAGCGCCTCGCCCGTTTCCCAGACGCGCAGCGTCACGCCTCGATCCCCGTCTGATCGGGCACCGACCGGAATGGCGTTCGTACCGACGACGGCGCGGACTTCGATCTCCTGATTTTCGTCGGCCAGCGACAGCAACCCCACGTCTGCGCCGATCACGATTTGAGCCCTCTCCAGCACGCGCTGCATCAATTGCGGCAGCTCGAGCCTCGCGGCGATGTCTCGCGCAATGGTCTGGAGTGCTCGCTGATACGCGTCGTGCGTGGGGTCGAGCGGTTCTCTCGAGCCTGGAGTCACCATGCCTGATCCTGCCTTCGCGGGCGCAACGCGCCCTTCAATGCGTTCAAGGATACATTGTGCGAGCGGTTTCTTGAGCTTTTTTTGGACAGGGTTCAATTGAACCTAAACCCCCGCGCACCGCCGTTGGCTCCGAGCGCGAGCCTCGCGGCGTGTGCATTCCGAAGCTCGGGCGTAGGTCGCTCAGGCGCGCGAAATCCGCAGCAGCACGCACATCTCGACCGGGCTGAACTTCGCTTCGCCCGCAGGCAAGGTGACGGCCTCGCCGCGGCGCAGGTGAACGAAATCGTTGGTCAGGTCCACCACGGCCTCGCCCTCGAGTGCCACGAAGACCGTCTGGAAGGCCAGCATTTCCAGATGCGGTGCGGTCAGCCAGATCGTTTCCAGGCGTGCACCCTCGAGCGGCACGCGAAAACCGGCGCGTTGGGCGCGCGCGACGCGCGCCAGGTGTGTTCCCTTCACGACGCAGAGACTACCGTGACTACCGTGCTGGAAGTCAGGCGCGGTACGCTCCAGGCGTGATTCAGGCGCTGATCTTCGATTTTGACGGCACGATTCTGGACACGGAAAGCCCGGAGTTCGATGTCTGGCAGGGTGTGTACGCCCGCCACGGCGAGGTTCTCGAGATTGCCGAATGGGGCAAGGGCATCGGCACCTGGGATGCCTTCGATCCGCACGCGCACCTCGAGAGACTGACCGGCAGCGCCCTCGATCTGGATGCACTCCGCAGCGAGGTTCGCGAGCGCGTACATGAGACGATCCGCGCCCTGGAACCGATTTCCGGCGTGCAGGAGACCATCCGCGCCGCCCAGGATCGCGGCTTGCGGCTGGCGGTCGCCTCGAGTTCCAGCCGCGATTGGGTGACGGAGCACCTGGCGCGGTTGGGCTTGCTGGATTCTTTTGAGTCGCTCAGCACCCGCTACGACGTGGAGCGCGTCAAACCCGACCCCGGCCTGTACCTGCACGCCCTCACGCGACTCCACCTCGATCCCGCACAGGCCCTCGCCATCGAGGATTCGCCCAACGGCGCGAAGGCTGCGCTGGCGGCTGGGATCCGCACGCTGGTCGTTCCCAACCCGGTCACGCGCACGCTCGAGTTTCCAAGCGGCGCGACGCGCCTCGAGCGGCTGGACGCGGATGTGTTGGACGAGATTCTGAAGATTTGAACGCGCCCAGCGACACCGATTTCAGACTCGAACGCGCCCAGAGCACCGTCCAGCACGCGTATCTAGAAGCGCGTGCTGGACGGTGCTCAAAAACCTCAATCCGACCGGATGCTCGAGATGAACGGGATATTCCGGTCGAAGTGCGCCCGATCCAGACCGTAACCGTAGACGTAAGCGTCAGGAATCGTGAAGCCCAGGTACTCGACTGGAACCTCGACCTTGCGCCTCGATGGTTTGGAAAGGAGCGCCGCGACCGCCAGACTGGACGGCCCTCGACCCTCCAGGTAGGAGAGCAAGTAATTCATGGTCAAACCCGTATCCACGATGTCCTCGACCAGGATCACGTGGCGGTCGTGCAACGGCAAGGAAAGATCCTTGACCAGCTTGACCTCGCCCGTGGTTTTCGTGCCCGCGCCGTAGCTCGAGACGGCCAGGAAATCCACCGTGACGGGCAATTCGATTGATCGCACCAGATCCGCCATGAACAAAAAAGCGCCGTTCAGCACGCAGATCAGGTGCGGGTCGCGCCCCGCGTAATCCAGCGTGATCGTCCGCCCGAGTTCCTGTACCCGAGCCGCGATCCGCGCCGCGCTCAGTTGCACTTCACCATCCCCGAGCGGCCAGGCCTGAGACGAGTCGCCGCTCATGGCGACCTCTTTTTCGGGGCGAAGCTGCGCCCGAAGGCGAACAGGAATACCCCGACCAGCAGCACGAAAATCAACGGCTGTTGCAACGCCAGATACGGCAGCAGGGCGCACGCGATGATCGAAGCGATCACGAAACCGACGATTCTGAGGGCCAACAGCATTCGAGAAGTCTATCGTGCCGGACGCACTCACGTACAGCCGCGACCGAATCCCACGGGCCCGAAACTGGGCGCTCGAGTCGGCATTCGCGCGTCGGTCACGCCGCCAAGAGTGTCGTCCAGTGTACGTGCAATTTGAGGCCATCGGCGTACAATCCTCCTGTCGCCCGAGAGACGGGCATCGGAGGAAAAAGCATGGGAAAACCCATTGAAGTCACAGATGCGACGTTCGACACCACCATCAGCCAGGGCGTGACCCTGGTCGATTTCTGGGCACCCTGGTGCGGCCCGTGCCGCATGGTCGGCCCGGTCATGGAGCAACTCGCGGAAACCTACGACGGTAAGGTCAAGGTCGTCAAGTTGAACGTGGACGACAACCAGGTCACGGCCATGAAGTTCCGCGTCATGAGCATCCCGACCGTGATGGTCTTCAAGGACGGCAAGCTCGAGGACACGATGGTCGGGGCTGACCCCAGCGGTCGCCGTTACGTCGCCATGATCGAGAAGCACGCGTCCGTCAGCGCGAACTGAGGCCCGAACCCTCGAGGGTTCACGAAAGCACCGTTGCCGAACATGGAGCGGTGCTTTTGCGTCTTTGCATCCTGGTGTTCGAGTCGCGAGCCGCAGCCGCTCGGTTGCTTCTCGAGATCGCGCCCGTGAAGGTCAAAACGTGATCTTGAACCGCGAGAAAAACCGTTCAGGACGCGATAAATCGTTGTGAATCACGGATTTTGCTGTCCTGGACGGTCTTTTTGGCTCTGAAAAACCTCTAAATCGCCCAATTTAGCTTGAGCTGCGTTCCTGGGTCACGCGAAAGACAGGCGCTCTCCGACTTCGGAAAGGTTCAAGCGCGCCGTCTTGAGCCAACGATCCAGGCGGGCGTTTTCCCCGGCGTTTCGCAGGGCGCGCGCGCCGAGTTGGTGAGCGTCGCGGTCGTAGGGGTCGGCCTCGATCAGTATGGCGGCCAGACGCGCGACCTCGAGCGGATGTTCGTCCAGGATCAACGCGGCGCGCTCGCGCAGGCTGTCGTACAGCATCTCTCGCAGGCTG
>CAXTKV010000264.1:3851-5358 GCA_964244895.1 uncultured Deinococcales bacterium | reverse complement strand
CTCGAGAGCGCCGCGTTTGAGTCTTCTCGTACCCTCTCGAGCCTTCACAGCACGTCTGCCTCGAACAGCCCGCTCGACCTCGGTTCGCGTACCTACGCCATCGAGTGGGCTTGGGACCCGTTCAACAACGCCGACGGCTACGGCATCTTCCTCAGCAAGACCGACCTCGCCGGTTCCTACGAGCGCCAGATCAACCAGGCTTCCTCGGCGGCGGGCACGCAGAAGTACTCCCAAGTTAAAGGTGCGTCCGTGACCCATCCTTCCCTCGAGACGCCCAGGATTTCAGCGGCAGGTGTCGCTCTCGACGCGGAACCAGCGCTGGTTGCCGACGAAGGTTTTCGTGCCGTCGTAACTGACCGTGATCCGCTCCGTGGAACCATCTTCCAGGTTCAGCACCACGATCGCGCTCGTCTGCGTGGCGCTCTCCACGCGCCAACGGCCCTGGCCGCGATCGGAGCCGCCGCTCGAGGCTCCACCGCCGTCCACGTCGATGGTCGTCAGGCTGGAACCCTGGTACGCGAAGCGGCCATCGCTGCAAAAGTGCATGGTGCGATCCGTCGAGATGCCACCCGCGCCGCCGCCGGAGTTATAGCTCGAGAGGTAGCGCAGCATCGTGCCGGACAGGAATTTCGTCCATTCACCGGCCAGCCCGGAAGCGACCGGCGCGGCTGGACGAGGTTTGCTGGCGCTGGGCGCGACGAATTTCGTGCCGGAGGCCAGCTCCTCGAGCAACCCGGCGTAAATTTTTTCGTTCTTGAGCGGCCCCGCGAAGAAGTACACGACGTGGTTCCTGGCGGTCCCGATCAGCCCGAGCGAACGCCCGACGTGATCGGCGTCGGCGTAGCGCGCGCTGATGCGTTGACCCTGCCGCCTGACCGCGCCCGAAGGTTGCAGCACCACGCCCGAACCCAAGTCCTGCGCTTCACTCAGGCTGTTCACGACCTGCTGGGCGCTCTGGTTGCCGATCAGCACGGCCAGTCCCACGCCTTCGATGGTCTCGGAACCCATCACCAGCGCCGCGTTCCCCGCGTCCTGCCCGTACTGCCCGACCCAGTTTTTCGGGATCACCAACGAAATCCCCAGGGTGGACGCCTGCACGCGTGCACCACCCTGGTATTTCTGGTTGGTCTTCAATTCCGTTTGCGCCATCCCCGCGCCGAGCGCGAGGGCGGCGATGGTCAGGGCTTTCAGGGCAGGACGCTTCATGGTCTTTCCTCCTGCTTGTGAGTTTGCAACCCGTCCGGTCACGCACCGGTAACGCGGTTCGGGAAAAGCGACTCCGAGGTTTGACGCGCGATGCGTTGGCTCTCGAGGGTCAGCGATCCCCGAGATTCGTCGTCAAGTACGAGCGCTCCTCCAGGATTCACGCCCAACGTTCAGGCGTACCTCGTGGCAGCAAACCTCGTGTTCGCCCTGTCCAATCGGGGATATTTCTCAGGAACTCCGTCTGGCACGCATATTTCAAATTGCGTCCTGGACGGTGTTCTCGAGCATCAACCTCTCGAGC
>CAXTKV010000264.1:0-3751 GCA_964244895.1 uncultured Deinococcales bacterium | reverse complement strand
CTCGAGCGTGCGGAGTCCGTTCACCTCGAGCGTGCGGAGTCCGTCAAGCCCTGACGATCTCGAGCCAGGCCGTGTAATCGGGTACGACCCAGGTCGCGCCCGCCGCGAACAACGACGCGGGCGGTTGCATGGTCGCCATGCCGACCACGCGCGTGCCCGCCGTGAACGCGCTGCGAACACCGATCGGGGCATCCTCGTGGGTCAGGCAGGAAACGGGCTCGAGGCCGAGCTTCATCGCGCCCGTTAAGAAGGGTTCAGGGTGCGGTTTGCCGTTCTTCACGTCGCTGCCCAGCACGCGCACGGAAAACGTCTCGAGCAATTTGAAATCTTCGAGCACGAACAGGGTGTTGTTCCAGTCGGCGCTGGTCACGAGCGCCACATGAATGTCGCGGGCGCGCAAAAACTCGAGGTAATCGAACAGGCCCGCCACGGGTTCCAGCTTGCCGCGCGCCAGATCGCGGTAACGGGCTTCCTTGTACTCGTGGAATTCGGCGGCTTCAGATTCTGGAATCTCGCGGTTCAGCAGGCTTTCCATGATGCCTTTGGTCTTGCCGCCGTGGACGCGCGGTTCGTCGGGCGCGACATCGAAGGCGTAGCGTTCGCGCATGGTTTCGATCCAGGCGTGGTGGTGGTGCTGCGCGTTGACGGCGATCGTGCCGTCCATGTCGAACAGCACGCCCTTGATGCGTTCCAGGTGGACGGGTTCTTCAGGCACGGGTGATCCTCCGAAGGTTCAGCGTGAGGGCGACGTTTGCGGCGGTAAAGAACAGCACGACGCTCGGAATCAGAACGGCGTTGGCGCTCAGGGTCGCGATCAGCGGCGGGAAGACCACGCCGCCGAAGTTCGCGCTGGCCAGCATCAACGAGGTCGCACGGATCGATCCGCGCGCGTGACGGTTCCACCACACGATCGCGCTCGGGAAGACCGGCCCCAGGAACAAACCGCAGGCCGCGTAAGCGAAGGGCGCGAGCGCCGGAACGTGCGCCAATCCCAAACCGACGGCGGCCAGCGCCAGGCACGCGACCACGATCAAGTCCTCGCGCACGCGCAAGCTGATCGGTGCGATCAACACGCGCCCGACGGTCTGACCGAACCAGAACAGCGAGCTCAGGAAGGCGGCGGATTGCGCGCTGTACGAAAAGGCGTCCCGCAAGTGGCGCGGTTCGTTCGCGCCGATGCCGACCTCGGAGCCCGTGTACAACCAGAACACCAACGCGAAACCGATCAGCAACGGCAGCGCTGGTAACGCGCTCGAGGTCGTGGACTGCGCTTGAGTACGAGGCTCGAGGTTCCTCGCGCCCAACCCGAGCGGCGCGAGCAGCAGCGCCACCAATCCGCACGCGATGAACGGCAGCCGGAAATCCTGCGGCGTCAACCCGATCACGACCGGCCCCAGAATCGCGCCGACGCTCCAGGCCGCGTTGATCAGATTGACAAAGGCCGTGCTGCGCGAGCCGAAACCCGTGGCAAAGAGCGTGTTGTAATTCAGCACCGCCAGACCGTAACCCAACCCGATGCCGAAAGACGCGCCCAGCACCAGCCACCACGCGCCCGCGATGCCCACGCTCAGGCTGCCAAGCCCGACCATCACCAGCGCCACCGTCAGCGAGGCCGCCCTCGAGACGGCGCGTTCGAGCGCCCCCAATCCCAGGATGGACGCGACCACGCCCCCGAAGAACGCACTCAGCACCAGGCTGGAAGTGGCGGGCGCGATGCTGAAGCGCGACTGGATGGACAACAACGCCGGGCCGTACATCGCCTGCAGCAAACCGATCAGCGCGAAGGTCGCGAAGCCACCGATCACCAGCGGCGTGGGCAGGGTTTGCGCCTGACGCGCCGTGCTGACACTCACCGCCCGAGTATACGGGCATCGGGCCGAAGTGCGATGGCGCGCTGCTCGAGGGTACACGTGCTGGACGGTGTTTCTCGAGATTCGGGAATGCGCGTGGTGGACGGTCTTCTGCTGATCCAGGGTGGAAAGCGACCCCTCTGTCTCTCGCATCTGTGGAACTGATGCTCGAGCCACCTCCCATACTTAGCAGGGGAGGCAAATGCGGGAACGCCGTTCTGGACGTAAACCTCGAGGCTTGAGAAACACTGTCCAGAACGGTGTTCCTGTTGCCTCAGTTCGAGGCGGGCGCTTCCAGGATGCGCTTGGCGGTCTCGAGGCCGACGCGAACGGTTTCGTCCAGCAGTTTGGGATCGACTTTCTGATCGGTCGGCTGGTGGTAGTTGGGTTCCAGACCGCGAAAGAAGAACGCGACGGGCACGTTGGCGGGAATGAACGAGGCGTGATCCGAACCGCTGAAATCGCTGAACACATCGATGTCGGGCTGCACGGCCTGCGCGAGCTTGGTGATGCTCGGCGTGCCGCCCACGCCGAGCTTGGCGTTGATGCCGACCATGTCGAAGTTCAACATGCCGCGCAAACCCTTCAGGAATTCGGGTTTGGCCTGATCCACGAAGGCTTTCGAGCCGATCAGCCCGGCTTCTTCGGCGTCGAAGGCCATGAACCAGACCTGCTTGGCCAGCGGGCTGCCCGCCAGGTTCCGCGCGATCTCGAGCGTGGCTGCCGTGCCGCTGGCGTTGTCGTTGGCGCCGGGGCTGCCGGGAACGCTGTCCACGTGCCCACCCAGGATCAACTTGGGTTGCGTCACACCCTCGAGGTGCGCGATCACGTTCTTGCCCGACACGATCGCGCGCTTGATGTTCAAGTCCAGTTGCCCGGTGATCTTTTCTTTGGCGGCTCGGGCCATCAATGGCTGACCGTCCGCACCGGAAACGGCCAGCACGGGAATCGGCACGTCCTCTCCCAGAGTGCCACCGTTCAACGCGCCAGGAACGCTGTTGACGATCACCACGCCGACGGCACCGCCCGACAACGCCAGCCGCGCCTTGTCCGCGAAGCGCGTCTCGCCGCGTTTGACCAGCACGATCGCGCCCTTGACATCCAAATCCGCGTAATCCGTCGCGCGCCCGAAGTTGGGAACGCTGACCAACCTGCCTTCGAGCTTCCCGGCGGCGGAACCCTGCAATGCGCGGCCCTCGACACGGTTGCGATCCACCGTCAACGACGATCCCAGGTCGTCGTAACGCGGGTACTGGAAGGGCGCAATTTCCGCGACGTACCCGGCTTTCTTGTACTGGTCAATCAAGTAATTCGCGGCCTGATCCATCGCGGGTGAACCCGCCACGCGCGGCCCGAACCCGACCAGCGATTCCACCGTCTGGTTGGCCTTGCCGGATTCCAGGCCGCTGGCCAACGGCACGAGGATCAGGAACGCTGCGAACCCCATCCACAACACGCGTTTGTTCATGCCAAAAGCTTACGGGACTGACAAAAAAGAATCGTGACGCAGGTGCGTCTCGGGATCAAAGAAAATGCGGTTCAGCGCTTCGGGCAGGCGCTTTTTGCGTGATTGTAAACCGGCTCGAGCACCGCTTTGAACGCCCGGTCGAAGGCGTCGGTTCGTTGCACCGCCCAGCGCCCGGATTGCTGCACGTTCCAGGTTCCTTTCGGGCCTTCGTTGGACGTGTTGAGCAGCCGTATTGAACCAGTGCCCGACCGAATCCGCACGTCCCAGCGCGGGTAATCGTCGGTGTGGCCGATCAGCTCGACGGGTTTTGGGACGGGCTTCAGGTCGGTGTGCGCCGCGGCGCGCAGGGCTCGAACGAGCGCTTTGGGGACTCGAGCATCGACCAGACACCGTTTGCTCGGACTCGAGCCTGGCTGGCCCTCGAGCAGCACGG
>CAXTKV010000263.1:0-5371 GCA_964244895.1 uncultured Deinococcales bacterium | reverse complement strand
GGCGGGTTTGGACAGGTCGAAGGTGTATTTCAGGCCGGACACCTGCCCGAAGCGTCCCGCGCCCGTCTCCCACTGGCTGACGCCGTTCTCGAGGGCGGCGCGCAGTTCCACTCCGGTCACGTCCATCACGAATAGGGTGTTGCCGAAGGGTTGCACGTCGATGATCTGTCCGGTCGTGATCGGCCCGGCTTCGATGCTGGCGCGCACGCCGCCGCCGTTCTGCAGGCTGACGGTGGTGTTGTAGGACTTGGTCTTCCAGAGGTTCGCGTCGGCGATCAGGTTTGAAAGGTTCGTCTCGCGCTTGCGAACGTCACCGCGCTCGCCGTTCAAGCGGACGCTGGCGGAACCCACGACTTGCTTGCGGAAGGCGTCTACGGGCACGGTGAAGGCTTTCAGGGTGGCGGCCAGGCGCGTGTCGGTCTTGAAGGTTTCCGTGACGGGCGTGACCGCGCCTTTCCAGAAGACGGGCACGCCGTCGCCGGAAAGGGTGACGCGCAGGTTGCCGTAGAACTTGCCCCATTCCCAGACTTGCGTGATCAGGATCGTCTTGCCGTTGGCGTCTTTGAGCACCGTCGGGTATTTGCCTTCGGTGGCGGGCAGGCCGTTGCCCGCGTAATCGCCCAATGGCGTGTGCGAGTGACCGCCGACGATCACGCCGACGCCCGTCAGTTTGGGCGCGAGCTTCAGGTCGTCGTAGTAGCCGAGGTGCGAGAGCAGGATGATCCGGGTGATGCCGGAGGTGCGCAAGCGATCCACTTCGGCCTGCACGGAGGTCAGCGGGTCGAGGAACTTGACGGTCGGGCCGGGGCTCGAGGTGATCGGGGTTTCGGGCGTGGTCGCGCCGACGATGCCGATCTTCTGACCCTGGACTTCTAAAATCGTGGATTTCTTGATCAGGTCTTTCAGGAGCGGTTCGGCGCTGACATCGATGTTGGCGCTGACCACCGGGAAGCTGGCGTTTTTGATGTATTCGGCCAGTTGGCTGGGGCCGTTGTCGAACTCGTGGTTGCCGATGGTCTGGGCTTGCACGCCGAAGGCTTCCATGTAGGCCAGGTCCGCCAGACCCTTGTAGATCATGCCGAAGATCGTGCCGGTGAAGACATCGCCCGCGTCCAGGACGAGCGGGTTGATCGCGCCGCGCTTGAGGGTCTCCAGGGTGGTCTTGATGCGTCCCACGCCGCCGTACTGAAGCTTGTAATCCTTACCGGCGGCGTCCTTGCCGCTGTAGGTCGTCGGCTCGAGGTGATCGTGGGTGTCGTTGCTGTGCAGGATGGTGAGCGTCAGCGCGCCGCTCGATTGCGCGGCGGCGCGGTTGCCGCCTTCGACCACGGTGGCGGCTCCGGCGAGCCCGAAGACTTTCAGGATGTCGCGGCGGGTGATGGTTCTCATGCGTCCTCCTCTGGTGAAACTCAGTGCCATTTCAGTGTAGTCAATCTCCGGTGCGCCCGTCATCTCGGGGTCAGGTCGCGTGGTGTACGGCTATGCGGCAGTGGACGGGCTCCTCGAGCTGGGATCGTGCAGGTTGCGCCACACACGGGGCAAAATGATCGGATGCCCCGGAACACCGTCTCACACGCAAAATCTCGTACCATAGAAACGCGCGCTGGACGGTTCCCCCTGACCGCTTTTTCTCATTCAGAACTGAGCGTTCCTTAAGCTATTGTCGCCGCCGCCGCAATGTGCGGTAGGCTTTCGGGCATGAAAAAGCTCTGGTTAGTGATTCCTGCGCTGGTCATCGCTCTGGCTTCCTGCCGCGTCATCATCGGCGGTGACGATTCGGCCTCCACCACCACGGTCGAGGGTGGGGTGTACATCCAGTTCGGCGTTCCGGTCGTCAACCTGATTTCCGAATTCCAACCGGATCGCGGTCAGGGTGGGAATTACGCCATCGGTGAGCGCATCTCGTTGCGCGTCGGCGTGCGCCGCAGCGGGTACATCACGCTGGTGATCTACGATCCCGAGGGCACGGTGCAGTTGCTGGGTTCCGAACCCGTCTCTGCGGGCGTGAACATCGTGCCAACGCGCTACGCGCTGATCGCGGGCGCTCCTCACGGACGCAGCTTCATCCGCGCGTTCTTCTCGAGCACGCCGCGCGTCTACGATTACCAGGGTCGCGGGTACTCGACTTCCGTCTGGGATCGGGACACGGCGCAGTTCTTGCGCTCCCTGCCGGAGGATTCGCGCGATGTCCGCCAGACGTATTTGGACGTTCGCTGAACCCGAAGCCTCGATACGAAACCCCCGGTCAAGGCCGGGGGTTTTTGTGCTGCGCTCGTTCGGGAAGACCGTCCTGGACGGTCTTCAGGACGGCCCGAAGATCAGGTGCATGACGCGAGCCAGCGCCACGGAGGCGTTGTCCAGGGATTTGACGGCTTCGGCGGTGTGGACGCTCGGGCTGATGCGTTCGGCCAGCTCCAGGGACACCTGGGAGTGCTGGATGGCGTTCTCGAGATCCTGCAAGACCTGCTCGAGGTGTTCGATGTTGACGGCGGTTCTCATGGGACTCACTCTTGCAGATTGACCCTGACGCTTTTCTGAACGTTTTGGCACTCAATGTGCGATTTCTCTCTGTAGGTGGCGCCCGGATTGAGCCGCCAGGAACCATTCCATGGCGGGTTCTGGGGTCTGATGGCGTGCGGGTACGCCAAATGGCTTTCTGTTCTTTACAGAACCCAGCCCAGAGAGTTACACTGGAGCTTCGTTGGTCGCGGCATTCGCTCGACCTGAAAAGATCGCGTTTTCGCCCTCCTGCTCGAGATTTGCGAGGTTGACATGCTCAAGGTCGAAAGTGAATTCACCCCGCGCGGCGACCAACCCAGAGCCATCGCAGAACTGGTCGAAGGTTTCGAGTCCGGCTACCGCTTCCAGACGCTTCTGGGTGCCACCGGAACCGGCAAGACCTTCACCGTGGCCAAAGCCATCGAGCAAATCCAGCGCCCCGCCTTGATCATCGCGCCCAACAAGATCCTGACCGCGCAACTGGCCGGGGAATTCCGCGAGTTCTTCCCGAGCGCCGCCGTCGAATTTTTTGTGAGTTACTACGATTACTACCAGCCGGAAGCCTACGTGCCCGGCAAGGATCTGTTCATTGAAAAAGACGCCGCCGTCAACCAGGAAATCGAGCGCCTGCGCCACAGCACCACCCGCAGCTTGCTGACCCGCGACGACGTGATCGTGGTCGCCAGCGTCTCTTGCATTTACGGCCTGGGCAACCCCGAAGAGTACAAACGCATGAACCTGTTTCTCGAGGTCGGTCGCAAGACCAGCCGCGACCAGATTCTCGAGCAACTGATCTCGATGCAGTTCGAGCGCAACGACATCGAACTGATGCCCGGACGCTTCCGCGCCAAAGGCGATGTCTTAGAAATCTGGCCCGCCTACGACGAACGTCCGATGCGATTGGAGCTCTGGGGCGACGACCTGGACAGGATCAGCACCTTCGACTTTTTAACTGGCGAAGTCATGGCCGAACTGAAAACCACCGTCGTGTACAGCGCCAAGCACTACGTCACTGACGTTGAAAACATCAACAAAGCCCTGGGCGGCATCGAAGCCGAACTGGCAGAACAACTGGACTACTTCAATTCGGTCGGCAAGCTGGTCGAAGCGCAGCGCCTCAAGGAACGCACCATGTACGACCTCGAGATGATGCGCGTGCTCGGCTACTGCTCCGGCATCGAGAACTATTCGCGCCACATCGACGGTCGCGCCCCCGGATCGCGCCCGTTCACGCTGCTGGATTACTTCCCGAAGGACTTCGTGACCTTCCTGGACGAATCTCACATCAGCCATTCGCAGATCGGCGGCATGTACAAGGGCGACTACAACCGCAAGAAAACCCTGGCCGATTACGGCTTCCGGCTTCCAAGCTGCATGGACAACCGACCTCTGAAGTCCGAGGAATTCTACGAACTGGTCGGGCAGGTCGCGTACGTTAGCGCCACCCCCGGCGAGTTCGAGCGCACCATCTCGAGCCAGATCGTGGATCAGGTCATCCGCCCGACCGGACTGATCGACCCGAAAGTCGAAGTGCGCCCCACCAAAGGTCAAGTCGAGGATTTGCTCGGCGCGATCAGAGGCCGTGCCGCCAACGACGAACGCGTGCTGGTCACGACCCTGACCATCCGCATGGCCGAAGACCTGACCGAATACTTCGTCAGCCACGGCATCAAAGCCCGGTACCTGCACTCTGAAATCGACACCGTCGAACGCCAGGAGATCATCCGCGACCTGCGCCTCGGGCATTTCGACGTGCTGGTCGGCATCAACCTCTTGCGCGAAGGACTGGACTTGCCGGAAGTCTCCCTGGTGGCCATCCTGGACGCCGACAAACCCGGATTTCTGCGCTCGGAACGCAGCTTGGTGCAGACCATCGGGCGCGCCGCGCGCAACCTGAACGGCGAAGTGTACCTCTACGGCGACGTGATGACACCCGCCATGACCTACGCGATTTCAGAAACCAATCGGCGGCGCGAGCTACAGACCGCCTACAACATCGCCAACGACATCACGCCGACCACGATCAGCAAAAGCATCCGCAAAGTCATTCGCGGCGAGGAAGAAGCCGTCGAGGAAACCAGCAGCCTGGGCGAATTCAACACCCGAGACGAGATCCTGGCCCGCATCACCGACCTGGAACTGGACATGTGGCAAGCGTCCGAAGCGATGGACTTCGAGAAAGCCGCCAGCCTGCGCGACGACATCCGGCAACTCGAGGCGAAGCTTTCCGGCAAAGAAGTCAAGCTGGCCAGCGTGCCCGGATCGAAACCCAAGAAGAACGGTGCGAGAGGTCGCGGGAGAAGGTAGGAGTTAGAGAAACACCGTCCAGCACGCGAATTTATGGATGCGTGGTGGACGGTGTTTTTGAAACAACGAGTTTCAACCAGAATGGGAAATGATGATTTCCGAATTGATCTTACAAACCGCAGCGGGAGTTTTGAGCCTTTTCGATGACATGGGTTTACAAGCCACAGGTGTTGGTGCGAGTCTCCTCCTCAGTGTGTGGCAGGCGAGGAACGCAGAGCGCTTTACTCAACGGGTGAAATACGAGTTGAACCTTCTTGATCAGCGCAAGCTTGATCGAACTTTTACTGATTCGGACGAATTTAAGGAATTTGTTATCCAAGTTGTCAGTGACGCGTCTGAAACCGCATCAGAAGTAAAGCAAGAAGCTTTTGCTCGCCTGATCGCAAATACTGCAATGGAATCGTTCGAGAAATTCAAAGATAAGCATCTTTTGAGGCGGTTATTAGATCAGATTTCAGAGAGTGAGATCCTTGCTTTGATTAAACTCGTTGAGATTGAGCGTGATCTTGTAGCAAATCCGATTCCTGAGAATACGGAGAACCTTCATCGAAGCGAAAATTTTCTT
>CAXTKV010000262.1:0-5374 GCA_964244895.1 uncultured Deinococcales bacterium | reverse complement strand
GAGAACCAACAATGAAACGCTTATTGACAGTACTCGCGCTGGTCGGCGCTTTCACGGTGTTCGTGAACGATAAGCCTTACTGGTGGCGGAAATGTGAACCGGTCTACATCAGCGTCGAGGACGCGACCGGCTTGAAGATTCTCGACAGAACCCAACTGATCCTGGACATCTTCGCGCAGAACGCCAAGGGCGACGAATCGCGCCTTCAGGTCGAACTGGCGCAGCTCAAATACATGCTGCCCAGGCTGATCGGCAAGGGCACGCAGCTTTCCAGGATCGGCGGTTCCGGCGGCAGCGCGGGCGGAGCCATCGGCACGCGCGGCCCAGGCGAGACGAAACTGGAACTGGACAGGCGGCGCATCAACGATCGCATCGCCTTCCTCGAGCGCGGGTTAAAAGAAATCACGCGCCGCCAGTTCGAGCGCCGCAAGTCGCGCCAGCGCAACAACGTACCCGTGATCGGCATCGTGGGCTACACCAACGCGGGCAAGAGCACGCTCTTGAACACACTCACGCATTCGGACGTGCTGGCCGAGAACAAACTCTTCGCCACGCTCGCCCCGACTTCGCGGCGCGGTTACCTACCCGGCTACGGCGAGGTCGTCTTTACCGACACGGTCGGCTTCATTCGCGACCTGCCCAAAGACCTGAAAAAAGCCTTCCGCAGCACGCTCGAAGAAGTGCACGACGTGGACGTGCTGCTGCACGTGCTGGACATCGCCAGCGACGGCGCAGAAGACCGGTACAAGGCCGTCGAGGCCATCCTAGGCGAACTGGACGTTAAAGACATCCCTCGCGTGATCGCCCTCAACAAAGTGGACAGCGCCGACCCGTTCGATCTCGAGAACGCCGAGGAACGCTGGAACGGTATCCCGATCAGCGCCGCGCGCAATCAGGGACTGGATCGGTTGAGAGCCGTGCTCCTCGAGACGCTCGAGAGAAAACGCGGATCGGTCACGCGCATGCTGGACGAACTCGAGGTCGCGTTCAGCGCAGATTAAGTCTGCCGCGAAAGTGATCGAACACGTCCCGAGGGAAGGGTAACCACAAGGGCTACCCCTACAACACCCTGTTCTGTAGGGGCAACCTTTATGGTTGCCCTCGCGTGAACGCGTGCTCGAGACTAACTTTCGCGAGAGGTCTACTGAAAGACCGTCCCACACAGTGTTTCTCGAGATTCGGGATTTGCGTCTGGGACGGTTTATTTCAATCGGACGTTCAGGTTGAATCGCACGCCGCTCGAGCCGTCGGATTTGAAATCCACGAACACGCCGACCGTGTACGCCAAGTTCAAACCGTAATACGTGAGGTTCAACCCGGCGAAACCCGCGCGTTGAAGCGGCGCGAAATCGTAACGGAACGCGGGTGAAAGCGTGAACGCGGGCGTCTGGAACGGGCGCTCGAGTCGATCCGTCAGAACCGCACCGTCGTAGATGGACACGTCGAAAGCCAGATCGAAGGCCATCGAACGCCAGAGCGGGTCGGCGTCGGTCGCCTGACGAACATTCGCTTCGAGGTTCACACCGAAACGCGGACGCTCGAGCATCAGACCGGCAAAGCCCAACGGTTCCGAGAAGATGATCGGCGCGATGTTGAGGCTCAGCCCGACCCGCGTGAACGAATCCGGGATGTAACGCCGGATCGGGTCATCACCGAAAGGCTGCGAGTAGGACAGGCTCGAAGCGACCGCCAGCCACTCGAACGCGTATCGGGCGCTCAGATTGAAGGCCAGATCGGCGCCAATTCCACCACCCGGCACGTTCAAGCCGGGCGCAAAGGCCGCGAGCCTCGCGTTCAGGCCGAGTCCGAGGCTGAACGGCCCGAGACTCGAGGCCCACGATGCGGATGCACCCAAACGCGCGAAGCCGAGCGACTGCGCGAGCGTGGCGGGCGCGGCGGGATTCGGGTTCTGATCGGGCTGCCAGACCTGACCGAATTCGAGTTTGGGACGAACTGAAAACGCCCCGAATTCGAGGCGTTGGGCGTAGCCGACGCGCAAGTCCTCGAAAGGATCGCAGTCGTAAGCGCAGGGCGCGCCGAAGTTTCCGTTGGTGATCAGGTTCCACGCGAACGTCGGGCCGCTGACGGGCTCGTGTCCCAGCCGAAAACGCAGCGACCACGACTTGTTCGTCTCGTCGTAGGGTTGCGTCAGCGCGAAGCTCGAGTCGCCATCTCGGGCGCTCAAGCCGAACGAGAATGCGGCATCCCCATCGGTGAAGGCGTGGTGCAGCACCGCTCCGACGCGAATATCCACGGGATTGTCCAACCGCACGCCCTCGAGTCCGACGGTCAGGCCGTTCGAGAGGCCGAAACGCACGGGCTGGTTGAACGATCCGTCGTCGTTGACATCGAATGGACTGGGCGCGAAACCGCGCGCGGACGGGTTGATCGGGTAATCGAGCGACGGTAAAGTCACAATTTCCAGGCCGAACAGTTTCAGCGTCACGACTTCCAGACGAACCGTGCGCCCGTCAATCAAGAGCGCGCGCTGGGCGGAAAACTCGATTTCGCTCCCGGCGGCGTTCCTGCCGACCGATCCGGTCACGGCGCTGGTCGTCAATCGGCCATCGGTCGCGTCACCGCCCTGACCGCTCAGCCCCAGGGTCGATCCGGCGTACTCGATCCGATCCGCGTGCAACTTAGAACCCTCGATCGTTAAATGCGTCGCCCGGTAGCGTTCGATGGGCTGGAATTTGGCATTTAGCCTGTCCAGCACGGCTGTTTCCGCGAGCAACGTCTCGTTCTCGAGCTGACCTCTCGGGGCGCGCAAACGGTAGGTTCCCGGCGGCAACGGCGTCGGGGCCGGGTCGAGGATCAGGTCGAGCGCTTCGACTTCGACGATATCGCCGCGCGTCTGAATTCTGGAAGCCGTGCCGCGCGCGCTCTTCGTCTCGAGGCAGACTTTCAAACCCCTGAGGTTCGTCCCGGTGATCTCGAGGGTTTCGGCCCGCACCGTCCAGCCGCGATACTCGAGCTTCGCGCCCTCGAAGGTCGTGGTTTCGTCCTCGGCGCTGAAATCCCTGGCGCTGATGGTGCCGAAGCCCTCCTGTTCGAGCGTGACCGGGTTTTCCGGGTCGGGGCACGGCACTTGCGCGAAGGCGATGCTCACAAGCAAGAAGGCGAGCAAGATGAAGGCGCGCATCACGCCATTCTAGCCTGCCGCAAAGAATGTGGCAGAACAACACCGTCCAGCACGCGGTTTCTGAAACGCGTACCGGACGGTATCCTCGAGTACACGGCTCGAATCTAACGGCTCTGCTCGATCAGCTTGACCATCGCGGCGCGATCATCAGCCGGAATTTTCGTGGTCACGCTCGGGTTACCTGACTTCGGAAAGCTCACCAGGAGCGCGCTGTCGGCACCCGTCTGAGAGAGCTTCGTCTTGCCATCCTTCGATTCAAAACGAAAGTTGCCGTACAGGAACGCCGTGCGTTTCTTGCCGTCAAAAACGATGGCGTTGGCCGCAATCACCGGGGCGCTCGAGCGCACGTTCCCGACGGCCACGACCCGATCCGCACCCAAGAAGACCACGGCCTTGTCCGCCTTTAAGCCGCTCACGTCGGCGGTCGTGAACTCGAGCGGCCCCGCGATGTCGACGCGATCGCGGGGAATGGCGTAGTTCATGCTGGGCGTCTTGATGGTCTGACCGGAAGCGCTGATCGTGGCGTCGGTGGCCTTGATGAAATCGCCCTGCTTGTGCTCGATGTACGCGGCCTCGATGCGGATACCGTGCGCGTTGTCGATCACCACGCCGCCCTGCGGCAGGGTCGTCACGCCGGTGCTCGGGTTGGTGGTCTGGTCGCCTTTGGGTTGAATCACCAGCCGGGCCTGCGCGAGCGCCGCCGTCAGAATCAGGCTCGAGAGGACGACAAAAGGAATCTTCATGCGGGCATCGTACCCGCAGGGCGGCATGAGCCCCGTGATGAGGGCATGAAGAAGCCTTACGGCGGGCGTCCATCCGCGCAGCGCGATCGCCGCGAGTGACCGTCCAGCGCAATTTGCGCACACCAGGACAAGACTGTGCAGCACGGCGTTCCTTGATTGCAACCTAACGTGACGCGCTCGAGGCGTCGTTTCTTTTATCGAGTTTTTCCTTCAACCACGCGATCAGCGCGTCGAAACTCGCCGGATTCGGGTGCACGCGGCGCATCTCGAGCGCCCGCTCGAGCATCAGCTTGCGGTGAGCGCGCAAGGTCAGTTTGGACATGACCCAAGTTTACCTGAACGTGATTTCTACGTCCTAGACGGTGTACGCGTACCATCACACCGTCCTGGACGCAAAAAGCCTCGGGAATGGTTCCCGAGGCTCGAGCTGCGAGTCTTGAGGCGCTACCGCTCAGCGCGCCGCGATTTTCGGCAAGACCTCGACCGCCGCGTTGATCGCGTTCAGCACGGGCGTCGGGTAGACGCCCAGAATCACCACGCCGATCACCGCGACCGCCAAAGCGGTCAGGGCCATCGGGTTCAACTCGACCGGGCGGGTGTCCTTGGGTTCCATCAGCGTCGCTTGGACGATCACGCGGAAGTAATAGAAATACGCTACGACCGTGTTCAGCACGGCCACGATTGCCAGCGCAATCTGGCCCGCGTCCACTGCGCTCTTGAAGACCAGCACCTTCCCTAAGAACCCCGCCAGCAAGGGCACGCCCGCCAGACTCATGAAAAACACGGAGATCAGCACCGCCGCAATCGGCGAGCGTTTGATCAACCCGGCGTAATCCGAGATCTCCTCACCGACGCCCGCGTCGCGCAAACTGGCGATCACCGTGAACGCCCCGATGTTCGTCAATGCGTAACCGGATACGTACAGGATCAAGGCCGCGATGCCCGCGCTCGAACCGACCGCGACGCCGATGATCACGTAGCCCAACTGCGCGACGCTCGAGTACCCCAGCATTCGTTTGACGTTGTTCTGCTGCAAGGCCTGAAAGTTGCCGACCGTCATCGAGAGGATCGCCAGCCAGACCAGGGCGCTCTGCCACGCACCCGCCAGGGGTTGCTGGTTGAAGGCGGTCGTGAGAAGCGTCGAGAGCGCGATCACGGCGGCGGCTTTCGGGCCTACCGACAGCAGGCCCGCGACCATCGTCGGTGCGCCCTGATAGGCGTCCGGCGTCCAGGAATGGAACGGTACGAGCGCCAGCTTGAAGCCGAAACCGACCAGCACCAGCGCCAACCCCGGCCAGATCAGCGGGTTCAGGCTGCCTATCTGGATTTGCTGCGTCAAGGCCGCCGCGATCCCGGCGTAATCCAGGCTGCCCGGCAGGATGCCACCCTGGGGGTTCGGGATGCTCGAGCCCGCGTACACCAGGCTCATGCCGTACAACAAGAAGGCCGACGCGACCGCGCCCAGCAGGAAGTATTTCGCGGCAGCTTC
>CAXTKV010000261.1:3570-5405 GCA_964244895.1 uncultured Deinococcales bacterium | reverse complement strand
CACGCCGTCAAAACCCAGCATCACACGCACCCGTGGTGGCAGGTGATGTGCTTAACGGGCGTGGATTACTTCTCGACGCTCGGCTACCAGCCGGGCATCGCGGCGCTGGCGGCGGGCGCGCTCTCACCGATCGCGACGCTGGTGCTGGTGCTGGTGACGCTCTTCGGGGCGCTGCCCGTCTACAACCGCATCGCCGCCGAAAGCCCGCACGGCAACGGCTCGATCTCGATGCTCGAGCGGTTGCTCTCGTACTGGCCGAGCAAACTGTTCGTGCTGGTGCTGCTGGGTTTCGTGGCCACGGATTTCATCATCACGATCACGCTTTCGGCGGCGGACGCGGCGGCTCACATCACCGAAAACCCGATCGGCAAAGCGCTCGTGAGCGGCCAGGAAATCGCGATCACGCTGGTGCTGGTGGCGCTTTTGGGGATCGTGTTTTTGCGCGGCTTCGGCGAGGCCGTCGGCATCGCGGTCGTGCTGGTGGCGGCCTACCTGGGGTTGAACGTGATCGTCGGCGTGCGCGGCATCCTGGAAATCATCGCGCACCCGGAAGTCTTCTCGAACTGGTCGCAGGCGCTGACGACGCGCAGCAGCAACCCCTTGCTGCTGGTGGGCTTCGCCATCCTGATCTTCCCGAAACTGGCGCTCGGGCTCTCCGGTTTCGAGACGGGCGTGGCCGTCATGCCGCTCGTCAAGGGCGACCCGAACGAACCCGAAGCCAACCCGGTCGGACGCATCCGCAACACCCGCAAACTGCTCGCCACGGCAGCCTTGATCATGAGCGCTTTCCTGATCGTGACCAGCCTGATCACGACCCTGCTGATCCCCGCCGAAGCCTTTCAGAAGGGCGGCGAGGCCAGCGGTCGGGCGCTGGCGTACCTGGCGCACAAATTCTTCGGTGACGCCTTCGGCACGGTCTACGACATCAGCACGATTCTGATCCTGTGGTTCGCCGGGGCGAGCGCCATGGCGGGCTTGTTGAACATCGTGCCGCGCTACCTGCCGCGCTACGGCATGGCTCCGGACTGGACGCGCGCCAACCGCCCGCTGGTGCTGATCTACATCGCCATCGCGGTCGTCGTGACGATCATCTTCAAGGCCGACGTGGACGCCCAGGGCGGCGCGTACGCCACGGGCGTGCTGGTGCTGATCACTTCCGCCGCCGTCGCCGTGACCTTATCGGCCCGCAGCAAAGGCCAGAAGCTGGCCACGGTGATGTTCGGACTGATCTCGTTGGTGTTCTTGTACACCCTGATCGACAACGCCATCGAACGCCCGGACGGGATTCGCATCGCCGGATTTTTCATCGCCGCCATCGTGATCGTGTCCCTGATCTCGAGAACCGCGCGATCCACCGAGTTGCGCGTCGACCGCATCGAAATGGACGCGACCGCCGAGCGTTTCCTGGAGCGCGCCGCCGAAGGCCCCGTGCGATTGATCGCCAACCAACTCGACGAGGGCGACCTGAACGAGTACGACCTCAAGCGCCTGGAGGTGCGTTACGCCACGCACCTGCCCGGCGGCGACCCGACGTTCTTTCTGGAGGTGCGCGTCGCCGACGCCAGCGAATTCAGCGACGTGCTCGAGGTCAAAGGCATCGACATCGGCGGCTTCCAGATCTTCCGCGTCGAGGGCTCGAGCGTGCCGAACTCGATTGCCGCGTTCATGCTGTACGTGCGCGACCACACGAAGTCCTTGCCGCACGTTTACTTCGAATGGTCGGAGACCGGGCCGCTCCACAACGCCGCCCGCTTCCTGTTCTCCGGCGAGGGCGATATTGCGCCGTTGACCCACGAGATTCTTCGTCAGGCCGAACCGAACGCCAAACGTCGCCC
>CAXTKV010000261.1:0-3470 GCA_964244895.1 uncultured Deinococcales bacterium | reverse complement strand
CGCCGTTGACCCACGAGATTCTTCGTCAGGCCGAACCGAACGCCAAACGTCGCCCACTGGTTCACGTCGGCGGTTGATCCCTCGCGCCACGTCGGTAATTGAAGCTCGAGGTCGCGCTTTCGGGAACACCGTCCAGCACGCGTATTTTCGCAACGCAAGAACACCGTCTGGGACGGCGTTCTTCTCCACTCTGCCCTCGAGACTCGCGTTCTGAAGCCTCAACCCAGGTACGCTTGCTTGACGCGCGGATCGTCCAGCAATTCTCGGGCGGGGCCGGAAATCGTGATCCGTCCAGCCTCCAGGACGTACCCGCGATCCGCGTGCTGCAACGCCAGGCGCGCGTTCTGCTCGACCAGCAAGATCGTGGTGCCAGCCGCGTGCAAGGCGTCGATGATGTTGAAGATCTCGCGCACAATAATTGGCGCGAGCCCGAGCGAGGGTTCGTCCAGAAGGAGCAACCTGGGGCGCGACATCAGCGCGCGCGCGATCGCCAGCATCTGTTGTTCGCCGCCGGAAAGTGTACCCGCGAGCTGGTTCTTGCGCTCGAGCAACCTGGGAAATTGCGCGAATTGCGCCTCGATGTCGGCTTCAATCTGGGCGCGATCGGATCGGACGTACGCGCCCATCTCCAGGTTGTCGCGCACGGATTGCCGCGCCAGCACCTGCCGCCCTTCCGGGCTCTGCGCGATGCCCAGTTTGACCACATTGGATGCTTCGGCTTTGGTGATGTCCTTGCCGTCGTAGACAATGCTGCCAGCTTTCGTCTTGACGATTCTCGAGATGGCGCGCAGGGTGCTGGATTTGCCCGCGCCGTTCGCGCCGATCAGGGTCACGACCTCGCCCGGAAAGACCTGAAGGTCGATGTCGTCCAGCGCCTGAATCCCGCCGTAGTTCAGGGACACGCTCTTCAACTCGAGCAACGGTGTTTTCCCGGTCATACCCGCACCTCGAGCCGCGCGAATGACGCCTGACCTCTGACCTCTGACTCCCGGCCCTTCATTCGCCCCCCAGGTACGCCTCGATGACGGCGGGATCGTTGGCCACTTTTTCGGGCACGCCCAACGCGATCAACTGCCCGAAGTTCAGCACCGCGATGCGGTCGCACAATCCCATCACCAACGGCACGTGGTGTTCGATCAGGATCACGGTCAGGTCGAACTGGGCGCGCACGGCGCGGATGAATTCGGACAGGCCATGCTTTTCGGATGGGTTCATGCCCGCGGCGGGTTCGTCCAAGAGCAGCACTTTCGGCTCGAGCGCGAGCGCCCGCGCGATCTCGAGGCGGCGCTGATCGCCGTAACTAAAATTCCTGGCCTTGTCGTCCGCTTTGGCGTCCAGACCGACCAACTCGAGCAAAGAAAGGGCTTTGGTTTCGACTTTTTTTTCTTCGGCCTTCGATTGACCGATGCCCAGAACACCGTCCCAGACGCCAGATTTCGTGTGCGTGTGCTGCGCGATCTTGACGTTTTCCAGGGCGCTCAGGTTGCCGAACAGCCTGATGTTCTGAAAGGTGCGCGCCAGCCCCAGTTGCGCGATGCGGTACGGCGGCAAGCCCGTGATGGCGCGGCCTTCATACGTTAACTGCCCGCCGGAGGGCGGCGTCAGCCCGGTCATCAGGTTGAACAGCGTCGTCTTGCCCGCGCCGTTCGGGCCGATCAGACCGAAAATCTCGCCGCGCCGAACGTCGAAACTGACCTCGTTGACGGCGACCAGACCGCCGAATCGCCGCGTCATGCCTCGAGCTTCCAGGGTCACGGTTCCCTGGGCGCTGAAGTTCGCGCCGGACATGGAATCCTGAATGGCGCTCACGACGATTCCTTCGCGGGTTGGACGGGTTTTCGGGCGCGCCGCTTCAAGAGATCCGGCGTGATCAAACCCTGCGGCAAATAGATTGCGCCGATGGTCAGCAGCAAGCCGTTGACGATCAAACGCAAATCCTTCAACGGGCGCAGAATTTCCGGCAGGGCCGTCAGGATCATCGCGCCCGCCACCGGGCCAATAAAAGTTCTCGAGCCGCCGATCAACACGAAGGCCAGCAGGTTGATGGACGCATCGAAGGTGCCCTGACGCGCGTTCCAGGTGTTCAGGAAGTGCGCACTGATCGCGCCGACCATGCCCGCCAGGATCGCGCCCAGCGTGAAGGCCAGCACCTTGTGGTACGTGGGGTTGATGCCCATCGCGTCCGCCGCCAGTTCGTCCTCGCGGATGGCGATGAACGCCCGCCCGATGCGGGAACGCTCCAGGCGGTACACGAAGAGCATCGCTGCCAGCAACAACGGCCCCGCCAGCCACAAATAAGACAGGGAATTGACGAACGGTTGCGGAATGCCGAAAATGCCGACCGCGCCGCCCGTGATGTCCAGATTCAAGGACACCACGCGCAAGATTTCCACGAACGCGATCGTGGCCAACGCCAGGTAGATGCCGCGCAAGCGGAGCGCCGGAACGCCCACGATGACGGCCAGCAGACCCGACGCGACACCCGCCAGCAGCATCTCGAGCAGGAGGCGTTCGAACGGGTACAACCCGCCTGTGACGGGCAGGATTTTCGTGCTGATGACGGCGGCAATGTACCCGCCCAGCGCGTAAAAACCCGGACTGGCCAAGGAAAGCTGCCCCGCCATCAACGGCAGGTACAAGGAGAGCGCCAGGGTCGCCTGGAGCGTCATCTGCACGATCAAAAACCCGTACTGCGCGAAGAAATCGTTCACGCGTCAGCCCCAGTCCCGAGGGTTTTCGTCCTCCTCTGCGAAATAGGGGAGGTGGCGAGGAGCGCAGGGACGAGACGGAGGGGTCGCCACAAGACCCCTCCGTCTCGAGCATCAGCCTCACTGATGCTTGAGCCACCTCCCCTACCTGACGGCGGGGGAATACGACGTTCAAGAGCACCGTTGTACACGTGATTTCGAGAATGCGTGCACGACGGTGTTTCCTGTATCTGGATTCTCGAGAAAAGGGTGTCGGTCATGGTTAAACCTTCTGAATCAATCGGCGTCCCAGCAATCCCTGGGGCCGCACGAGAAGAATCACGAACAACAGCGCGAAGGCCACAGCTTCCTTGTAGGCGCTGAACTCGCCGGGAACGAAGGCTTCGGCCAGGCCGATCACCAGCCCACCGACGACCGCGCCCGGAATATCACCCAGCCCGCCCAGCACGATCACGGCCAAACCTTTCAGGCCGTAGGTCACGCCGAAGTACGGCCCCGAAATGCTGAAACTGGTGCCGACCAGCGTTCCGGCCAGCCCGCCCAGGAAGCCGGACAGAAAGAACGTGAAGGTGATGAACCGATCCGTCGAGATGCCCAGCAAGCTGGCGGTGGTCGGGTTTTCGGCCACGGCGCGCAATGCTTTGCCGACTTTGGTGCGGTTGATGATGAACGCCAGGATCACCAGCACTACCATCGCGACCGCTAACCTCACGATCTGCACGCCGCGCACGGGAATGGGGCGTTCCGCACTGCCGAAGTTCA
>CAXTKV010000260.1:0-5430 GCA_964244895.1 uncultured Deinococcales bacterium | reverse complement strand
GCCCCAGACGGTGAAAAATGGGGTTTTACCCGAGAACACGCGTCTGGAACGGTCTATTCGCCGGGCACAAAACTTGACCCGAACGCCAGAAACGACCCCCAGATCGCCCTGAACGCAGAATCTCGAGGCCATCACCCTTGAGCGCACCGACGCAAATTTGGGCTTTGCCCCGCACCCTGACCCGATGTGACGCTTTGACTGCCAAAATCCCCGCGGGCGTGTACGGTACGGATCGAACTGGACTGCGCGAGCCATTCTTGATCAGTCCACCCCCGCCAAACAGCGATTCTGAGAGGCATGTCCCGTGGCGATCTTCGGCAATTTCACAGATTTTCCGTTCATCGAACTGATCAGCACGCTCGGGCGGCGCTCTGGCAAGCTCAACGTCTGGGACTTGCCCGGCCAGCAAAGGCTCGAGTTGCACCTCAACGGAGCCGTGCTGCAAGGCTTGATCGTCAACGGTCAGCAGGTCACGAACGTCTTGAAGGTCCGCGATCAGATGGTCGAACTGATGGGCGCGCAATCGGGCAGTTTCGAGTTCGTGAAGCTCGCGCCGGAAGCCCTGGAGGGCCGCCTGTACTTGCCGATGAGCGCATTGATGCTGCGCGCCACGTCCGCCGTCAACGAATTGAGCGTTTACCGCGACCGTTTCCCGTCGCCGCAGACGCGCTTCAAACTGGTCAACACCGAGGGAGCCTGGGACGACGCGGAACTCTACGAGTTCGTCAAACGCGCCAGACCCGCGCTGGAACGGGGCGTCAGCCCGGTGGAACTTTCGGAACGCCTGAGCTTGCAACTCGAGCAGGTGCAGCTTTACCTGTACAAACTGCGTTCATTGGGTCGGGTCGTGCCCGCCCGGATGCGCGAGGTTGCTGCGCGAACCCCGATTCCCGATCAACCCGGAATGCCGCAACCGCGCGAAGGTCTGATCTCGAGGTTGCTGGGCGCGTTGCGCATTCGTTAACCGTATTCACCACCCGAGCCCACTTCAACGCAGAAATCCAGGACGTACCGAGGTGACGATGTCGAAACCCTTGAAACTCGTGATCGCCGGGCCAGTCGGGGCGGGTAAAACCACCTTCATTCAGGCGCTCTCTGAAACCGAAGTGGTCGATACCGACGAGTTGGCGAGCGAAGACATCGGCAAGGCCAGAACCACGGTGGCGCTCGATTTTGGCACGCTGGAACTGGACGGCGTACCGATCCACCTGTTCGGCACGCCCGGACAGGACCGTTTCGATTTCATGTGGGAAATCCTGTGCGAGGGCGCGCTCGGGCTGATTTTGCTGGTGGCGGGCGACCGCCCGACGGATTTCTCGCACGCGCGGCGCATCCTGGAGTTCATCACCACGCGCATCAACGTGCCGTTCCTGGTCGGCGTGACCCGCCAGGATTTACCGCGCGTCTGGGATCCGGAAGACGTGGCGGACTACTTCGAGATCCCGAGCGATCAGGTCATCGGGTTGAACGCCACCAGTTCGACCAGCAGCGTGCTGTCCTTGATCCGGCTGCTCGAAACGATTCAGTTGTACGATCCGCTTTTCGCCGAATCGCTGATTCAGGGCTCCGACATGCAGCTCAGATCGAGCCGTTCGTGATCACCCAACACCCAGGAGGCGCTCATGTCGGTCGGTAAACAAGAGGCGTTGCAGCAATCCATCACCACGCTCCGCACCGCGATTCCTGAACTGCGCGGCGTGCTGGTCGCGTCGGTGGATGGTCTTTCGATGGCGCATTCCCTGTCGGGTTCTGAAGATCCGAACCGCATCGCGGCCATGGCCGCGACCGCGTTGGGGCTGGGCAAACGCATCAGCGAGATGCTGGGCACGGGTGAGCTTTCTGAAACCAGCGTGACCGGCACCGAAGGTCACGTCTACGTCTACGCCACCGGCCCCAAAGGCGTGCTGATCGTGGTCGCGTCCGCCGGGGCGAACATCGGTCTGATTCATCTCGAGGCGCGGGACACGGCCAACAAGATCGCGCAGTTGCTCTAGCCTGACAGCGCGGTACAGATCACGAGAACACCGTCCAGCACGCGTTCGTAAAATTGCGTGCTGGACGGTGCTTTGATATTGACGCTCGAGAATCTCTTTGGTCTGTCATCCCGAGCGCAGCGACGGATCTTTCGCCGTTGCTCGGTTGATCTCACAAGCGACGAGGCAACGAAAGATTCATCCGTTTCAGACTGATTCGGCTGTGGGACAGCTTTTTCTGGACTGGATGCTCGAGCGCCACAAAAAGCGCCGTTCAGATCGCTCGAGCCATCCGACCACGAGACGGCTTCCAGGACGCGCCCCTGAAGTCTCGAGCCCCAGTCCTGGCCGCGAGCTTTGCCGAGGCGTAGGCGTAGACCCAGACGCGCACGCGCTCCCCGCGCCGCACCGCCCACCATTTGAGGCGGTGGTACTCGTAGCCCTCGCGCTCGAGGTGATCGAGCACCAAAAGCGCGTCGTTGGGGTGCAGTTCGCTCGCGCCCAGACGGTGCGTTTCACCCACGACCAATCCCGTACCGCGCAGCATCGCCGGGTACGGGTAGGCGCTGCCGGATTCGCTGACGGAGCGCCGCAATCCGGGCGGCACCTCGAGCAACCGGAAACCGCGCAGGTACGCGCATTGCGCGCGATCCACGCCGACGCCCCGCATGGCCTGGTGGTTGACCATGCCCCGTTTGAGCGTGCCGTACACGAAAATCTCCCGCATCGGGGGTGAATCTACCGCGTCCGGGAATCGGTGAACAGGCTCGAGCACCGCACCCGAGCGACCACCCGCCCGAAGGTTCTCCTACGACCTACCTGTCCTGTCCCTCAATATTCGAGCCTCGCAGCATCCCGCTCGAGAAGACCGTCCTGGACGCGTATTCCTGGGATGAAAAAACACCGTACCGGACGGTGTTCTTGGATGCACAACCTTTCTTTATTCAGCGCCCGACGAGAATCACGACCAGCGGAACCTCGCGGTTGCCCGCCAGCCCCAGCAAAAACGCCAGTTCATCGTCGTAAAACGTCACGATCGGCTGGACGCTCAAGCCCAGCGCCGTACCGGCCAGCAGCACGTTCTGCGCGGCGTTCCCGGCTTCCAGGTACAGGTAGCGGTAGCCGCGCTCGCCGTGGTTGGTGGTGGCGCGCTCGATCACGCCGGTCAGCACGATCGCGCAGGCGGAGACCTCGACGGAGGGTTCGCCCAGGAGCGCGCTCGAGAGTTCCTTGTTGACATCCCCGATCCGCACCTGCTCGAGCTGATGTTCGCGCACGACGTAGTGGTACACGCCCGCGAAGGTGTCCGAGACGTAGCGCGCCAGCACGTAGGCTTCCAGCGGGTACGCGCCCGACATGCTCGGGCTGGCGCGCAACGGCGGCGGGGTCGAACCGTTGGTATTGGGTTTGCGCTGACCCGTCACGCCCTGCGCGGCCCACAGGAGTTGCGATATTTCCGTCGGCGTGATGCTCGAGCCGACCTCCGGCGGGCTGCTGCGGCGAGCCGCGATGACGCTCCAGAGGCCCGCGCCGCCCTTGCTTTTCGGCGCGCCCAACCGCACGGTTTCCAGCGGGCTGGCGTAGACCTTGAAGGCGGGCACGCGCTTTGGAACCGGGAACGTGTCGCCACGCCGGTGTTTGGTCGATTCGTGGAACTTTTCCCCGATGGAATCTTTCAGGGCGTCTCTCCCCTTCACCCTCGAGCCGAAACGCGCCTGAAGAGCGGTGTTTTCGACCCGTTTTCGTGTCGGGTTTGAGCCTAACACGCCCTTCGGCATGGAATGTAAATCCGACTCAAAAAGCACCCGCGCACCGTTCCAAACGGCTTCGTTTGAATCGCTGAACCATCACCGGGAACGCGCTTTTCTCATGTCTTCGCGCTCAGAATGGGTCGGGATGCGCATTTTTCTTGCACTCTGTATCGGTCTGGGCAGCGTCGTGGGCGCGGCTCTGGCATCTCACACGGAACCCGGCGGGACGCCGTCCGCGCGCACGACGCAATCCGGGCGCGTGTCGCTCGTGCCGCTCGATTCCAGACCCGCGACCTCGAGCTTACCGGGCATGGTCGGCGCGGCGGGAAAGCTCGAGGTCAGCCTGCCGGACGCCGCCAGTCTGGGCGATGCCAACCGACCCACCGACGCGCAATCCGTCCTGGCGAGCGTGGAACGCAGTGATCCGGTCGCGGCCATCGTCTCGTTGGATGCGCTCGCTTACGGCGGCTTGGTGCAATCTCGCTCGAGCCGGATCGCGGCGGATCAAGCCTGGAGCAACCTCTGGCCGGTCTGGTTGATGCACCTTTCGCGGCGCGTCTGGGCGTTCGCGGTGATTCCGCGCCACCCGGACGCGGTGGATCGGGCGCGCAACCTGGACGTGATCCGCCGCGCGATTGACTGGGCCGAGGACGGAACCCTGGAGCGCCTGTACATCGCCTGGGACGACGCCCTGCCCGGATCGCCAGCCACCGCCGAGGGGCAGGCGCTGCGAGAGGAAGTCGCGCGGCGCGGCCTGAAGAACGTGAAAGTTTATCCCGGCGCGGACGAGGTGGCCAGCGTGATGGTGGCGCGCTTCGCGCTCGAACGCGCCAGATTAAAACCGCGCGTGCGCGTGCGCTTCAGCGACCCGGAATCGCGCACCAAGGTCGTGCCCTACGAGGGTCAGTCGCTCGAGGAGAGCGTCGCCAACCAGGCGCAGGCCGTCGGGTTGGAAGTCACCGAAGACCGCGCCGATTTCGAGATTTACGTCTACAACGGCGGCGACGCCCGCCAGTCCGGGCTCGAGATCACCGCCGATCAGCGCCGTCTGCCGGTCGCCCTGGCGGACGTGCAGAGCGTCAACCGCGCCAACCTGACGCTGGCCAGCGACCTGGTCGGCACGGGCGCGTTCGCTGACCTGGCGGCCTTTTCCGCCTGGGGCACACCGGGCAACAACATCGGCACGGCGCTTTCGCAGGGCGCGATGCGCTCACTGGCGGGCGGCAACCGCGCCGCCTACCGCCTGCTGGCCTTCGAGTACGCCAACGATTACGTCTATTCGAGCTTCACCCGCGCACAAATGCGAAAATCGCGCCCCGAAGCCGCTTTCGGTTCCCCTGACGCGAACGCCGAGCTGTTCGCGCGCGTCAACTCGAGCCTGGGATTGTTGCGTCTGGGCGGGTACATGTTCAGCCTGGAGGGCGCGTCCTTCCCGTGGGGGCGCTCCTTCGAGGCGCGGTTGTCGGTGACGGACGTTCCGGCCAGCCTGGGCGATTGCCCGAAAAAAGCCTGCCTCGAGCCATAAACACCGTCCAGCGCGGTATCCCTTGAAACGCGCGCTGGACGGTGTTCTTCGAGGGTTGTGTCTCGAGAATCGGAATCTCGAGCGATCTGAGCCTCAGATCAAATCCGTTTTGATTTGATCTGTATTTTGATCAAATCAAAACCGCGCTGTGGCGCGTAGGATGCGAATGAAATCGTCTGGA
>CAXTKV010000259.1:0-5471 GCA_964244895.1 uncultured Deinococcales bacterium | reverse complement strand
CGGCCTTTCCAGATGGTCAATCGTTCGGCTTCGGTCTGGGGCACGCGAATCTCGTATGCGCCGGATGCTTCGATCACGCGTTTGATTTCCTGGAATTCGGCCTCGACCGCCAGGGCTTCACCCTCGAGTTCCACGATCAGCAATGCGGCGGCGTCCCGTGGATATCCGGCGTGAACGGCGGCTTCGGCGGCTTCGATCGCCAGGGCGTCCATGATTTCCATCGCGCCGGGCAGCAAGCCGCTCGAGACGACGCTGCTGACGGCGTCCCCGGCGGCTTCCAGGGAATGGTACGCGGCCAGGATCGTGCGGTAGCGTTCGGGTTTGGGCAGCAAGCGCAGCGTGATCTCGAGCGCCACGCCGAAAAGACCCTCCGATCCCACGAAGATGCCGTGCAGGTCTGGGCCGATACCCTCCAGGGATTCGCCGCCGAGCGTCACGACCTGGCCGTCGGGCAGCACGCATTTCAGGCCCAGCACGTGGTTGCTGGTCATGCCGTACTTCAGGCAGTGCGCCCCGCCAGAATTAAATGCGACGTTGCCGCCGATGGTGCAGACGGTTTGGCTGGATGGGTCGGGCGCGTAGTACAGGCCGTATTTCGCCGCTTGGCGGCTGACCTCGAGGTTGATGCAGCCGGGTTCGACGATGGCGATTCGCTCGTCGGGATCGAGGTGCAGCACGCGGTTGAGTTTGTTCAGTCCGATCACCACGCCGCCCGCGATGGGCAGCGAGCCACCGGATAAGCTCGTGCCGGAACCCCTGGCCACGAACGGAATTTTGTGCGCGTGGCAGGCCGTGACGATGGCGATGACTTCGGTTTGCGTCTCTGGGAGCGCGACCGCGAGCGGTCTGGCGCGGAAGCTGGTCAGCGCGTCCGATTCGTAGGGCGCGAGTTGCGCGTCCCCAATGAGCAGGCGCGTCTCGGGCAGGATGCGCCGGAGGTCGTCCAGCAGGGGAGATGCGCTTGCGGTGATCACGGGTTCACCTCCGGGTTGTGTGACCTGAGAATACGCGATTTTCTCGGGCGGGTGTCCCGTCTGGGGCGCTATTTACGGTACGGGTCGCGGCTCGAAGCTCGTGTTCTGCGCGATCTCGAGACTGAACAGAGAACACCGTCCTGCACGCAATTCTTGATTGCTGAAGTTTCGCGTACAGGACGGTCTTCGCGTCAGGCTTGGCCTGGAGAGATTGTTGTAGTACACTTTCACGGCTTGCCGCGTCTTCTGTCGCGGCCTCGGAGGAACGACATGGAACTCAAGGTCTTTGAACGAACCCAGAAGAACAACGCCCTGCGCGCCGATGGCATGCTTCCCGCCGTGGTGTACGACAAGGGCAGCAACAAGAACATCTACGTCGAACGCAAGGCCTTCGACAAGGTCTTTCGCAACGTCAGCACGCACGGCGTGATCACGCTGGAATTCGCGGACGGCGCGAAGCTCGACACGCTGGTCAAGGCCGTCTCGATGGACAAGCGCAAGCGCCAGGTCGAGCACGCGGATTTCTTCATCGTCTCGGACGCGCCGGTCGAAGTCGAAATCCCGGTTCACACCACGGGTGTGGCCAAGGGCATCAAGGAGCAGGGCGGCGTGCTGGACATGGTCATGCACACCGTCAAGGTCAAGGCTTCCCCGAAGAAGCTGCCGTCCGAACTGATGGTCGACGTGACCGAGATGGGTCTGGGCGAGCCCTTCCACACGGGCGATTTCGCCTTGCCGGAAGGCGTCACGCTGGTCGGCAACCCGAAGGACACCGTGCTGGTGATCCACGCGCCGCGCAGCGAGGAAGCCGCCGTGGCCGTTACTGGCGTGGTCGCCGCCGCCGAACCCGAGGTCATCACCAAGGGCAAGAAGGAAGAGGAATAAGCTCGAGTTTCGACTCGAGCGGACTGGACGGGTCGCCTCGCGCGGCCCGTTTTCGTTGAAAGAATGGTTCGTTGAACACAACGGCTCGTTGAAAAGGATTGATCGTGGGCATCAAATTGATCGTCGGGCTGGGCAATCCGGGCGCGCAGTACGCGAGAAACAGGCACAACATCGGCTTCGCGGTGGTCGAGGAGATCGCCCGCAAGTACGGCGCGCCGTGGGCGACGCGTCCGAACCTCGAGCTGGCCGAAGTGCGCTTCGGCAGCGCGAAGTTGTGGCTGATGAAACCGCAGACCTTCATGAACCTGTCCGGCTCGGCGGTCGCGCCGTTCGCGCGCTTCCACAAGCTTCAACCGGAAGAAGTGCTGGTCGCGCACGACGATCTGGATTTGCCGTTCGGTCGCGTGCGCGTGCGCACGGGCGGGTCGGCGGGCGGGCAGAACGGCGTCAAGGACATCATTTCCAGGCTCGGGACGGATCGGTTCGTGCGCTTGAAATTGGGTATTTCCAGGCCGCCTGCGGGTTGGGAAGTCGTGAACTGGGTGCTCTCAAACTTTCAGCCCGACGAACTGAATGTGCTCGAGAAAATCGTGCAGAAGGGCGTCGAGGCCGCGATAGTCGCTTCAAAAGACGGCGCGTTGACGGCGCAGAACGCGTTCAACGGCGTGGATCTTCGACCCAAACCGCCGGAAGTGAAAGATGCTGCGCCCGAGGCTGCTCCAGAACCCGTTCCAGACGAGCTTCTCAGCTGAGAACGCCGTCCAGCACGCAATCGTAAAAACGTGTGCTGGACGGTCTTCTCGAGAATTGCGCGCCTGAGCTTTGACTGATGACGGAAGGGTCGCTGTGGGGCGACCGCAGGGGAGGACTTTTCGAGGCTGGTTGTATCCCCGACCTCGGCGCTGATCGCGGGCTTCCGCGTAGGCTGCGGTGTGACTCGAGCGCAGACGTGGACACTGGTGGCGATGATCCTGGCATCGGGAATCACCTTCCTGGACGGCTCAGTGGTCAACGTGGCGCTGCCCGCGATTGACCGGGATCTGGGCGCGGGATTGTCGGGTTTGCAATGGATCGTGGACGGCTACGCGCTGACGCTGTCCAGCTTTCTGATCGTGGGCGGCATGCTCGGGGATCGGTTGGGGCGGCGGCGCGTGATGGTCTGGGGCTTGATCGGATTCGGCCTCTCCAGCCTGGCGTGCGGGCTCGCGCCATCCACGGCGGTGCTGGTGGCGGCGCGGTTGGTGCAGGGCGCGACGGGCGCGCTGTTGGTGCCGGGATCGCTGGCGATCATCCGGGCGGTCTTCACCGACGATGCCGTCCGCGCCAGGGCCATCGGCACGTGGAGCGCCTTCACCAGCGTGGCGGGCGTGGTCGGGCCTTTGCTGGGCGGCGTGCTGGTGGATCGGATCGGCTGGCGCTGGGTGTTCCTCGTCAACCCGTTTCTGGTGGCCTTGACCGCGCTCGTCCTGACGCGTTTCGTGCCGGAATCGAGGGATGAAAGCGCGCACGGGTCGCTCGATTGGTTGGGTGCGGCGCTGGTCGTGATCGGGCTGACCGGACTGAGCGCAGGGTTGATCGAAGCGCCCCTGCTGGGCCTCTCGAGCCCGGTCGTGTGGGGCGGAATCCTGGTCGGTGCGCTGGTGCTGGTCGGGTTCGTGGCGCACCAATCCCGCACGCCGAACCCGATGATGCCGCTCGGGTTGTTCAACTCCAGAACCTTTTCCGTCGCTAATGCGTACACGCTGGGCGTCTACTTTTCGCTGGGTGGATTGCCCTTTTTTCTGCCCGTCTACGTCCAGAACGTCATGAACCTGCCCGCGACCGTGGCGGGCGCGGCGCTTTTGCCCGTGCCGATCCTGCTGTTCTTGCTTTCCAGGTACTTCAGCGGTCTGGCCGTGCGCCTGGGGTTCAGGCGCTTGATGGTGGCGGGCGCGGTGATCGTCGCGCTCGGGATGCTGCTGATGGCGCGCTTGGGGCCGGACGTGAACTTGTGGCTGGTGGCGTTGCCCGCCGGGGTCGTGTTCGGGTTGGGATTGGCGGTGCTGGTCGCGCCCTTGACGACGGCGGTGCTGTCCAGCGTCCCGGCGCAACTTTCTGGCGTCGGCAGCGCCATCAACAACGTGGCGTCTCGGGTGGCGGGCTTGATCGCGGTGGCCGGGTTAGGGGTCGTGTTCAGCTTGGTGTTCAACCAGCGCTTGTCGCAGTCCGAATTGCGCGCCGAGCAACGCGCGCCGCAGGTCGTGAGCGCCCTGGATCGGCTCCGCGCCAACCCGACTGGGCGTGTGCGAGACCTCGAGCCGCAGTTGCTCCAGACGGCCCGCGCCGCCCAGACGGACGCGTTCCGGGCCGTGCTGCTCGTGTGCGCCGCCTCGAGCGCGCTCGGTGCCGCCGCCGCCTGGTTCGGTCTGCGGGATGCTCGGCCCGCCGATGGCGAGTGATTGCGGAAGACCGTCCGGGACGGTGTTCTCGAGATTATAAAATCTGTGTCTGGGACGGTGCTTTTGCTGCTCGAGGCGGCGGGAATCGTGATCTGTTCGGTACGTCTCGAGGCAAGAGCGCGTCACAATCCCGCCCCGATGGACGCGGAAAAGCTCCGCTCGAACCGTGAAAGACTATCGTGGTGTCGCGCGGAGGGGTGCTGAAAACGTGAAATCACGGAGTTTGCCGGAACGGGTCAAGGCGGAACTCGAGCGGCTGGGCGCAATTGCGCCCAGCCTGGATCTCTCGGGGATTGTGCTGGTGGCCGTGTCGGGCGGGCGGGATTCGGTGGCCTTGCTGCACCTGGCGCATCGGATCGGTGTGCGGGTCAGTGTGGCGCACCTGGATCACGGCACGCGGGAAAGTTCGAGCGGGGATGCCGAGTTCGTGCGCGTCCTCTGCGAGCGCCTGGGTGCGCCCTTCCAGACGGAGCGCGTGGACGTTCCCGGCATCGCGCGAAAGCGCGGCTGGAGCCTCGAGGAAGCCGCCCGCAAGGTGCGATACGAGTTCCTGACCCGCACCGCCCGCGCCGTGGACGCCCGCGCGATCCTGACGGCGCACACGCGCAACGACGACGCGGAAACCGTGCTGATGCAACTGCTGCGCGGTACGGCTCGAGCCACGGGTATTCCGCCGCGCCGCGAGCGCATCCTGAGGCCGCTCTTGACCACGGATCGCGCGGAACTCGAGGCGTTCTTGGTCGGGGAACACCTGAGTTGGCGCGACGACCCGAGCAACCTCGAGACGCACTTCAACCGCAACTGGTTGCGGCTGGACGTGCTGCCGCTCCTTGAGGGTCGTTACCCCGGCGCGATCCGTTCCCTGGCGCGCTACGCGCAGATCTCGCGCGACGAGGACGGTCTGCTCGAGGAACTGGCGGAAGCCGTGCCACCGTGGGCGTCGTGGCGAACTGAACCTGCGAGCGTGCAGCGCCGACTGATCCGCCGTCTGCTCGAGGCGGCGCGGGTCGGTGCGGACGCCGATCACGTCGAAGCGCTGCGCGATGCCCTGGGGCTCGAGTCGAGAACCGTGCGCGTGTCGCTGCCGGGCGATCGGGCCGGACTGGTGCGGGACGGGCGCGCCTACATCATCGGCGCAGAGCCGCAAGCGAGTGCAGCCTCGCCCGCCCAGTTC
>CAXTKV010000258.1:0-5476 GCA_964244895.1 uncultured Deinococcales bacterium | reverse complement strand
CATCCGTAAGGGCTCTTGAAGATCGTGAGAAGCCACGTAGGCGAACTGCTCGAGTTCGCGGTTGGAACGCTCGAGTTCGCGCGTTCGCTCCTCGAGCATTCGGGCGGCGGAATTGACCGTTCGCTCGAGTTGCGCGATCTCGTCCGTGCCGCCGGAATCCGCGATGCGGATGGTGTAATCTCCTCGCTCGAGCGCGAGCGCCGCCGCCTGAACGCGCTGCACGCGCTTGACCACGACATTCTGCAACCCCCTGAAGATCGCCAAGCCCGCCAGGGCGAAGACGCCCAGCACGATCAACCCGAGAACGATCTGGGCGCGCAGGGCGTCGCGCCCCGCCTGGATGGTCGCCTCGAAACGCCCGGTCAGCGCCGTCTGAAGATCGGTGAACTGCGCGCGCAAAACATCGAAGCGCCTCATGTCACCCACCGCGCGGGCGGCGCGGGCCTCGGGGGTCGACCCGGAACGGTCTTCGTGGAGCGCCTCGGCGCGCTCGTTCAGGAATGCGCCCGTCGCCGCATCGAGCGCGATCATTTCAGTGCGCCCGGACGAGGCCGCACGCAACTGCACTCGGGCGGCCTCGGCGTCCTGAAGGCCCTGCGCGTAAGGCTCGAGAAACGCCCTGTCACCCGTCAGCGCGAAGCTTCGCTCGCTCGTTTCCACGCTCAGCAGCGCCAGCTTGAGCGCATTTAACCCGCCCAGCACGATGCGCTGGCGATCGCGCTCCGCAATGGCTTGACTCAGTTTGTACGTCTGGAACCCCAGCAAAACCGCCGCCACCAGCACGGGCAGGATCGTACCGAGGAACAACCACGCCAGCTTCCGCCCGAGCGACACACGATCCCAGCCAGCCACCCTCTGAGGGGACGGGGTCGGCAAGATCTGTGGGGGTGCGATGGCCTCCTGAGTTGTCATGGGGTCTTCCGGCGGCACACGAATGTGTCCGATTTTGACCTGAAGGGCTGAGTTCAGGCTGAGGCTGGCTGACGTCGGCACCTTCAATCACGCCCGATGAATCACGCCCGATCCCATCAGCCCAGGATCAGCCGCCCCGAGAAAAATAGCGTATTCAAAATGGGCAGATTCCAGAAGGAGCGTCTCGTGAAAAGCGAACCGAAAACCCGCCAGCCCAAGCCCGACGCGAACCCCGCCGAGCGCGTCGAGAAGGCCGCCGGGCGCGTCCAGAAACGCGCGAAAACACCAGCCGATCGGACGGGCGAGCTGGTGCGAGAAGAACTCGAGGTCAGTCAGGCTGGAATTTCCTCACCCAAAGATGGTCCCGCACCGACGGGACGCTGATTCGACCAGAAGCCTTAAAACACCGTCCAGCACGCATATTTAGGAACGTGTGCCAGTGGGCGAATAGGCCGATGGGGACAGGCTCGGCATCAAGAAGCTGCTCTACCTTTCGAGCGAGACCGGTGTTCTCGAGCCTTCAAATCTTTGGCGCACCCGAGATCAATCGAGAGAGCTCAGGAAACGTTTCTGGATTCTTCCGGCAATTGCGCATCCACGAAGACCGTTTTCTGACCGCTGAAGTACACGCTGCCCGCCTTCGAGCCTTTGGGTTTCCAGACGGATTTGACGGGCGTGTAATCCACGGCCACGTTGCCTGAACCGCGCGCTTTGGAGTGGTACGCGGCGATCTGCGCAGCTTCCAGGACATCCGGGAACGGAACTTCGCGGCCCTGGTTGCGCAGGATCGTGTGCGAACCGGGGTAGCCCTGGACGTGGAACCACAAATCCTGGCTGTGGGCCAGCCGATGCGTCAGAAACTCGTTCTCGCGCGAGTTGCGTCCGACCAGCACCTCGAAGCCGGAGCGCGTGTGGAATCGCGTTCCGACGGCGGGGCGCTCGGCGCGCCGGACATCGGCGGCCAGCAGTTGCTCGAGTTCGCCTTCGGGTGCGACGGCCACGCGCTCGAGCAAGCGTTCGACTTCTTTTCTGGCGTCCATCAACTGCGGTTCGCGCTCCTCGAGGCGCTCGAGGACTTCCTCGCGGCGTCTGGCTCGGGCGTAGTAACGGTTGGCGTTTTCAATCGCGTCCAGCGCGGGATCGAGCGCAATCTCGACCTCGCCTTCGCCGTAAAGGTTCGGCAGTTCGATGCCGGAAAGTCCGGGTTTAACATCCCTGGAAAACGCCAGCAAGGCGTCCGCCCACTCGCGTTGCGTGAAACTTTCCAGGGCGTCGGTGCGGGCTTTTTCCACGTCTTCGATCTGCTTTTCCAGCAGCCGCACGCGCTTCTCGAGCGGTTCGCGCAGGGCTTTTCGCAAGCCCACGTTCTTCTCGTCTCGGGCTCGGGTTCTGGCCTGCCCGGAGAGCGTGTCCACCGCGTCACCCGACAAGCTCGGGTCGCGCACCACGTCTCGCAGGGCGGCGATGGCGCCGTCGAGCTTCGCGCCCGTCACGGGTTCCGTCAGCTCGAGCTTCGCCCTGAACGCGACTTCTCGGGCCAGCGAAGGCCCCAGGCCATCTATGTTCTTGTGCCAGTCCTGAATGGCGAGACCCTCCAGCGTGCGATTCAAGTCTTGCGTCTCAGACGGTGTTCTCGGGTCAATCTTGTCGTAGGGCGGCGGCGGTGCGTACAACCCGCCGGAGCGCACCTGACGGAATCGGTTGCGACCGGACGTGATTTCGCGCGCAGCACTCAGGATCTTGCCCTGGAACGGCGTCTCGCCCGGCTCGAGCATCAGGATATTCGCGTTGCGTCCGGTCAACTCGAAGACCAAGCGCGCCGCTGGAAGATCGATGAAACCCGCCGCCGCGCCGAACTCGAGCTGCACGACCCGATCCAATTTGAGTTGCGAGACGCGCTCAAAGTTGCCCTTGACGCGCGATTCCAAAGCCCGCTGAAAGGCGTTCGACGCCGCGCCAGTGAACCGATCCCGGTTGACGTAGACCGCCGGGGTCGGCGGACGGTAAGACAAGACCAGATTCCACGGCTTGCCGCCCTGTTCACCGATGGTTTCGAGCAACAGCGCCGCCGTGGTTTCGTCCGGGAAGACCCAACCCAGGTTGCGCGCCGGAAGCCTCGAGGAAATTTCCTCGATGATCTTGGCGATGAACAGGCCTTCCATAAAAGCGAAGGTGAAAGGTCAAAGGTGAAAGTGAACTGCTTTTCCCTTTCACCTTTTCCCTAGACCTTGAAGAACTCTTCGACGTTCAGCACGAACGCGACCGCGCCGCCGACGGGAACCTCGACGGGCTGCGCCAGGAAAGGTTCGGGCTGTTCGGCCACGGGCACGCCGGGCGTGACGAAGCGCGTGCGGGAGCGGCATTTTTCGCGGATGACATCCTTGGCGATCTCGAGCTTGTCGTCATCCACGCCGATCAGGAGGGTGGTGTTGCCCTCGCGCAAGAACCCGCCCGTCGAGGCGAGTTTGGTGACTTCCAGGTGGCGGCGGGTGAACTCCTTGACCAACCCAGCCGCGTCCGCGTCCTGCACGATCACGACCAACAGTTTCATGGGCACGAGTTTAGCACTGCCGGGCCGCGGTCGGGGTCAGACGGGATGAGCAGCACAAAAGAACCGTGGCTGAAGGTGGTCGCGTTGCGGCGCAGAAGGTTTTGGACTCTGGATGAATCAATTCGCGAATTGACCGTCAAACGCGGGCTTGATTGGCAAATTTTCTGGCTCGAGTACGCCAGAATTTGAGCCAAAACCTGCACTGACACCCGACAACGCGCATCCGAAGCGAACGATACGCGCGTTCTCAAACCTGATCTTCAAAGAAGCATGCCAAAGCGTTTTGAACGCTGGACACTTCAAGGTTTTGCCGGGACGTTAAAATCCAAATAAAGGCTGCGTCATCCGGCGAGTTCGAGTCGTATTCTCGCGAATGGCGTGGTTCCATATTCTCGGGCGAATTGACAAGAAAGCTTCAACTTGTTTATTGTGTTTACGACATGAATTACAAAACTGTAGAGGACATCATCAGCGAACAGACATCCTACAAGTCCGCCAGCCTGTACAACGCCATCGTGCGTTCGATCAAGGAAGGCTCTCTGGCCGGGAAAGCCATCCCGTTGAACCGCAACGATCCGAACTCGAAGTTTCGCCTCTCAAAGGCTGTGGCTCGGGCCGGTCGCAGCGCCACGCGCGAAGTCACGAACTTCGTGATTCTCGACCAGGACGCCTTCGATGCCTGGTTCGATGCCAGCAAGGCCGGAATCCGCACGACCCGCGCGCTGAACCGCTCTCAGGTGGTCATGCCGCGTTTAGAGGACATCGTGTCCGGTCAGTACACGCCCGCTCAGCTCTCCGAACTGGCCGCACACGTGGCCTCGCGCCGTTACGGCTCGCACCGCAGCGGTGGTCGCGCCAAGGCTGCCAAGGCCGCCAAGACGGGCGCGAAGCGCGGTCGCAAGCCCGCCGCCAAGAAGTAAAGGCTTCGATCGGGTGATCGGGTCAGCCTTCGGGTTGGCCCGATTTTCTCGCTTCCCGACGCACCCTCGAGCTTCCGCACGGCGCGGCGTTCATGGAGCCGTAAAACTCGACAAACACCGTCCTGCACGCAATCCAAAAATGCGTGCAGGACGGTGTTCCCGAGATCGGGACGGTGTAGCTCTACTCTGCCACTTTCTTGACCAGCACCGCCCCAGCCAAGCCCAGCCGATTTATCCGAGGCTGGGCTTCACCCATGAACCCCTCCGCAAACGACTGGAACACGGAATTCGACCGCTGGCTCGAGCCGTTCCTTGACGCGCTCGGCCATAAAACCCGACAACGTTGGGTTCCAGCGTACCTACGCGGTTTGATCGCCCCCGGTGATCGAAAAAGCATTCGGCCCCTCTGTGATCGCGTTGCACCAGGTCAGCACGAGCAAATCCATCACTTCGTTTCGACTGCTCCATGGGACACAACCCCGCTCGAGACGCTGCTCGGTGATCAAAGCCAGGTGGGCTTGTGAGCAGGCGCATCAGCAGCTCAAAGAAGAGCTGGGGCTGGATCACTTCGAGGGTCGATCCTAGCGCGGGTTGCATCATCACGCGGTGCTGGCTTTGGTGGCGTTCGCGTTCTTGTCGAGCCGCCGTACCGGCGAGCATCCAGCGCAGCACCTGCGGTTGCTCGAGGTGGCTCGAGCCTCGGCGTTGGGTGTGTCACCTGGGCCTCCGCCGCAGCCGACACTGCCGGAGGTGCGACGCGGGTTGATTGAGCGTTTCGAGGTCGCTTTCAGCAGTCGATGTTCGAGTTGTGGAAGGAGATTCTGTCGTCTGGAACGGTTCCCATGACGAAGTGGCAGAGTAGAGCTGATGACCCCGATTCCGGGCGTTCAAGAGCCCAACTGCGGAGGAAACTTTGGCGCCCAGGGCCACCTCGGTTTTGACGAGTCCGGTTGCAGCGCATCAATACGAGCCTCGGGAATACGGGCCTCGGGTCGCGATCCGCGCGACCGCGATCGCTCCTGGGGATTGTCTGCCCGGATCACAAACCACCGACGATTCGAGACTAGGCTGCCCGAGCAGCGCCCGAGCGACG
>CAXTKV010000257.1:0-5611 GCA_964244895.1 uncultured Deinococcales bacterium | reverse complement strand
GCGCTCGCGCAGGCTGTCGTAAAGCATCTCTCGCAGGCTGGCGGCGACATCAATTTCCAGGTCGGTCAGGCACGGACCGCGCCACAGCCGCGTGTCGCGCGAACCGAGGAAGTCCTCGACATCGCTCGAGACCTCACCGAGCGCGTACGCGTCCGACAACCTGACGATGGCGCGCTTGCCCAGGCCACCGCGCAGACGGTACACGAGTTGCTTGAGCGCGCCCTGGGCTCGGGCCTCGTCCGCGTCCGGGTAGAGCGCATCCAGCAATTCCAGCACCCGCACGCCCTCTCGCCCGGTGGCTCGAGCCTCTAAGAGCATCACCAAGAGCGCGCGACCCTGCTCGGCGGGCGTTTGCATCGGACCGTCCGGGCCGATCAGCCTGAATCCGCCCAGCAGCTCGAGCCGCGCCGGGGCTTCGGACGGATGCGTCGCGATCGCGATGGATTGGTTCAGCGCCGGGAAAAGTCGGTGCGCGACGTACACCCACCCGAGATGCCCGAGGGCCGTGATTTCTTGGAGGTGCCCCCTGGCGCTCTCGGTATCGCCCCGTATCCGATCCGCCTCGAGCGCCAGCCTCGCGGCGTATCCCGCGTGCCCGAGCGCCCGAACCCGCCCGACGGCGCGATCAATCGCTTCGAGCGCCGCCTCGGGTTGCCCGGTGCGTTCCAGAGCCAGCCCGCGCGTCCATTCGGCGAGCACCGAAAGCGTTTCCAGGTGCAATCCGCTGGCCAGCGAGGCGGTTTCGGTCGAGAGTTCGAGCGCGCGCTCCGGTCGCCCGTGAACCGCCTCGGCCCAGGCCGCGTAGTGGAGCGCCTGCGCCAGGTTCGGCGGGCTGAGCGTGCCGCGCGCGTTGCGTTCGGCAGCCTGGGCGTGGCGCAGCACGAGCATGCTGGCATGAGGTGGCGACCATTCCAGGTACAACTGCGATAAGCCCTGATCCGCCAGCGACAGGGCGCGCAGATTCTCACTGCGTTCGAGCACGGCTCGAGACTCGAGGAATGCGTCCTCGGCGCGTTCAAAATCGGCGGTGGCGATCAAGCGCATGCCCAGGCTGACCTGCGCCTCGGCGTGGGCCTGCCCGTCGCCCGCCTCGGCGTGAACCGAGAGCGCCGCCTCGAGATCGTCGAGGGCATCGTTGAAACGCCCCAGACGGTAGCGCGCCGTCGAACGGTTGCGCAACGCGGCGGCCCGCCGCCTGCGCCATTCCGGGTCGCGTTGCAATTCCGCGTCCAGCGTCTCGAACGCCTCGAGCGCCTGGGTGAAGCCGCGTTCTGCGCGTTCGATCTCGCCCGCATCGAGTTCGACGGTCGCGGCGGCGCTCTCGCACCAGGCGCGCTCGGACGCCGAAAGGGCTGAAGCCAGCATCCGCTCGAAGACCTCGCGCGCCTGCGCAAACCGCCCGAGTTGCGCCAGCGCGTACCCGACGCGCACCCGCAAGCGCACGCTGGCCTGGGTCTGCAAGGCCGGGTTGGCGTTCCAGATCTCGATCACGCCCGCGTCGTCATCGGCGCTGTAGCGCGATTCGATCAGCGTTTCCAGCCAGCGTTCCCGCGCCTGCGGCCCGAGCGATTCCGCCCGCCTGGCCGCCTCGAGTTCTCGCCCGGTGCGGGCCAGCAATTCCGCCTCGAGCAGCACGGCAGCCTCGAGAGGCTCGAGCGCCGCCGCCAACGATGCCAGCCGCAACGCCTCGGTCGGGTCGCTGTCGCGGTACAACTGCGCCGCCTCGAAGGTCAACCTGACGCGGTCGCGCCCATCGGCGAGTTGCGCCGCCTGCGCGGTGAAGCGCGCTGCGGTCGCCGTCCGACCCGCCTCGAGCGCCGCCCGCGCGCCCTCCTCCAGGACTGGAACGGCCACTTCCGCCTCGAGTTGCGCGCCTTCCAGGAGCGCTGCCGCCGCCTCAGGCGCACCGTCTCGCAGGGCCAGCACGGCGTCGTTTGAAAGCCGGCGGCGTTCGGTCGGGGTCAGCGAACCCAGGATCACCGAGGCCACGATCGGTCTCGCGAAATCCCCGTTCGTCAGCACGCCCTCTCGTTCGAGCCGCGCCTGCGCCGCCGCGAACCGATCCTGGTCGAGCCCCGAAACCCGAGACCAGCGCCCAGCGTCAGCGTCCGGCAGGATCGCTCGAGCCCGCAGTGCGCGCTCGAGCTCGGGTTCCTGCCGCACGCTTTCCAGCGACCGGGCGACCAAGGCCTCGATGCTCAACGGCACGAGCTCGGCGCTCGGTTCGCGCCACCGCCAGCGCCGCGCGTCGCTCCAGAGTTGCCCGGAGCGCCTCAAAAAGCGCAGGTACTCGAGGGCGAACAACGGGTTGCCGCCCGAGCGCGCCCCAATCCAAGAAACCGCATCGCCGGGCAGCCCACCGCCCGCCTCGGCCTCCAGCACGGCCTGGAGCGCTTGCTGATCCAATCCTCGAAGGTTGATGGTCTCCAGGCCCAGCGCCCCATCGATCCGTACACCCGTCGCGATCAACGCCACGCCACGCGAGCGGTTGATCGTCCGCGCGAGGTGCCCGATGACCGCGCCGGTTTCAGGGTTCGCATCGGTCAGGTCTTCGATCACCAGCACGAACGGTGCGAGCGCCACCAGCACCGCGCCCAACGCGTCGGCCACGGCTTTCGGATCCATACTCTGGCCCGGCGCGCGCTCGAGCGCGCGCTTCGCCCAGTCCGGTGCGCGCTCCGCGCTCGGCAATTGCGCGACCCAGCCCGCCGCGCCGCGCCGCGCCATCACGACCGCGTTGCGGCAGCCCAGACCCTGCAAGAGCGCCTGCACCCGGTGCGTCTTGCCGATTCCCGCCTCACCGCGCAACGCTACCGTCAGAGACGCACGTTTTGAAGCCACGGCGACGAGACGTTTCTCGAGATCAAAGGTGTCGTTGCCTATCGCGCCCATCGCCTTGAGGCTACAACACCAGTCAAGCCGGTGCGCACCCGGATTTCTGCACCGCGTGGGACTCGAGGAATCTGAGCTTCGAGCGCCTTGCGGGTCGAATCGGCCATTTTCCTCTGAGGGAATAGACCGTCCAGCACGAAAAATCTCGAGTCGAAACTCGAGATCAAGCGTCTGGAACGGTCTTTTGTGGCCTTCAAAATAGGTTTTTCAGTCGCCGGAAGCCGAAACGCCAACCGACGGCGCGGGTCGCGCGGACGCGGATGTCCGTTCCCGGATGAACGCGCCGCCCAGCAAGCGCGTGCCATTGTACAGCACGACGCTCTGACCCGGCGAGACCGCGAACTGCGGATCGTCGAACCCCAGTTGGATCGAGAACGCATCCGCGCGCACGACCGACGCGTTGACCGGAGCCGTCCGGTAACGCACCTGCGCCTGAATCCTGGACGGCAAATCTGAGAGGTTCACCAGGTAATTGACGCCCACCGCTTCCAACCCCGACCACTCGCATTCCGATTTCGAACCGACGATCAAACGGTTCTGAACGGGATCAATCGCCACCACGAACCGTTCCTGGTGCGTCTGATACAACTTCAAGCCCTTCTTCTGCCCGACCGTGTAAAACTGCGTGCCCTCGTGCTCACCCACGACGTTGCCCAGCGTATCCACGATCTGACCGCTGCTGGAACCCAGGCGTTCCGTCAGGTACTGCTGTATCGTGCCCGGCACGAAACAGATGTCCTGCGATTCCGCCTTTTCCGCCGTGATCAGACCGTACTGACGCGCCAGCTCGCGCACGGCTGGTTTCTCGAGGTGCCCGACCGGGAAGAGCACCCGTTCCAGGGCATCCCTGGGCGTGCCCCACAGAAAGTACGTCTGGTCTTTTTTCGGGTCGCTGCCCCGGTGGAACTCCGGGCCGGACGCCGTATCCAGGCGCTGCACGTAATGCCCGGTCGCCACGAAATCGCAACCCAGCATCTTGGCCTTCTTGACCAGATGATCGAACTTGACCTTCGAGTTGCACAACACGCACGGGTTCGGCGTGCGACCCGCCGCGTACTCCGCCACGAACGGCGCGATGATGTTCTCCTCGAAGACATCGCGGTAATCGAGCAAATAAAATGGCAACCCCAGATGTTCAGAGACGCGCCTCGCCTCGAAGGCCGCATCCGGCGAGCAGCACGAGTCGAAGGTGTCCGTGCGCTTCGCGTCCGGCCAGAAACGCATCATCGCGCCGATGACCTCGTAACCCTCGTCGCGCAGCAACGCCGCGCTGACGCTCGAGTCCACCCCGCCCGACATGGCTGCCAACACGCGTCCCTTGCTCACGAGGCTGAATTGTACAGGTTGAACGTCCTTTCGTGGTGCTCGAGACAACAAAGCTCCGATTTTCGTCCTTCCCCGCCTCGGTAGGGGAGGTGCAATTCAGGAATACCGTCCTGGACGCGAATTTTGAACAGATAGAAAATGCGTGCAGGACGGTCTTTGGCGTCAACGCTCCGGCGTAGACTGAAACCATGAGCTTCCTGGAAGACATGTACAAAGCCATCATTCTGGAGCACTACAAAACCCCGCGCAACAAGGGACACCTGGAACACCCGAGCGTCACGCAATCCGGGCACAATCCGACGTGCGGCGATCAACTCGAGCTGGAGCTTCTGGTCGAGGACGGATTGATCAAGGACGTGCGCTTCGACGGTCGCGGCTGCGCGATCTCGCAAGCGTCGGCATCGTTGATGACGCAAGCCATCAAGGGCAAGCCCTTCACCGAAGCCCTCGAGATCAGCCAGAAATTTCAAGCCATGATTCGCGGCGAGGAACCCGACGAAAGTTTAGGCGACCTGAGCGCTTTGCAGGGCGTGTCCAAGCTGCACGCTCGAGTCAAATGCGCGACGCTGGCGTGGCAGACGCTCGAGGTCGCGGGGGAGACGTTGCAAAAGGAACATTGATGTAGGCAAGCTTTAAGAACACCGTCCAGCACGTGAAACCTAGAATGCGTGCTGGACGGTGTTCGTCCTACACACCGATGAATACGTCTGAAACACTCAACTCGAGTCCCGGACACTCGAGAAACGCTGATTGACCCGCGTCGCAAACCTGGCTCGTCCACGCATCACCGTCGCGGTAATGCCGGATGACGGTGCGCGCGTCCGGGTCAACGATCAAGTAATTCTCGAGCGAAGGAATGCGCCGATACTCGATCACCTTCTCGCGCTGATCGGTCAAGCTCGTGCTTTTGGACAGAATTTCTACAAGCAAGCACGGTGAAACGCGGTACAGGTCGTGCTGATCGGTGGCCTCGCACACGACCATCACGTCCGGGTAGTACGCGGAATCCGCGGGCGTGCGGAATTTCATGTCCGCGACGTACAACCGGTAACCTTTCGCTCGAGTCGCTGCCCCAAGCGCCAGTACAACGTTTGTAGCAATCAAATTGTGCTTCTCTGTCGCGCCCGCCATCGCGTACAGAAACCCACCGACCATTTCGTGCCTGGCGGTCGCGCGTTCCTCGAGTTCCAGGTACGTCTCGAAGATGATGGGTTGCGGCGATGGCAAGGCCATGTCGAAAGTATAGACCGTTGGTGAAGCTCGAGAACGCCAATTCGCATAAATCTATGAACATTTGGGAACGTAGGCTCGAGATTCAAGAACACCGTCCAGCACGCGAATTTGAGAATGCGTTTACGAACACGTTCTTTAAAGTTACTCGTGGGGACACCAT
>CAXTKV010000256.1:1088-5702 GCA_964244895.1 uncultured Deinococcales bacterium | reverse complement strand
CTATTGGCCGGCCGCGCGCGGTCGTTCTTCTCGAGGATCGGGCGCACGGAGTGCTCGAAGAACAGGGTTTGCGGGGCGACGCGGGGCAGTTCCCAGCGCCCGCCCAGATCGCGGGTCAGGGCGTCGCTCCAGGCCGAGCCGAGGCGCTCGAGAAAGCCCTGCACGTAGACGGCCTCGACCCGCTGCGTCAGGGATTTGAGGATGTCACCCCCGCTCTCGTCGCTGGCGGCGATGAACTCGCGGTAGGCGCGGTCGACGCGGTGCGTTTCGGCCACGTACCGCTCGAACATCTCGCGCGCGGACGCCCGCCAGGAACCCTCGAAGCGCACCATCAACTCGAACAGCCCGAGCGCCGCCTCGAGCGCCCGGTAGGTGGCGTGGTACTTCGAGAACCACGGGCTCGACTGGCGCGCCTTGAGTCGTTCGCGCCACCGCTCGAAGTCCACGCGCTGGCCCTGCAAGTCCGCCGCGCACGCCCGGATGAGGGCCTGATCGAGCGCCTCGAACGACCGCGCCTCGAAGATCGCGTCCGGCGGGAGGCCCTCGAGCAGTTCGGGCAGGCGCAGGTCGGATTCGACCTCCGCGCAGCGCGCCTTTAGCCGTTCGGCTTCGGTGGCGTGATCGAACCAGCGGTCGATGAACGCGAGCGCCTTCGCGCCCGGCGCGATCAGGTGGTGCTCGAGCGCGATCGGGAACGGGCCGTGAACGCCGCGCTCGAGGTGCGTCACGATCAGGCGCACGAACAAGCGGCGCAGCGTCTCGTTGACCTCGGCCTCGCGGTAGCCGGTGGTTTCGGCCACGACCGCCCAGAACTCGGCGGGTTCCAGGTACTTCGTGACCTCCGCCCAGAGGGTGTTCTCGTCCTCGACCAGGCCGTCCATCAGGACGCGCCGGATCGCTTCGGACGCGTCCGCGACCTTCAGGCCGACCAGGGCGGACAGCAGCCCGACGCGCAGATCCCGCTCGGTCGAATCGGGACTCAGATCCATGCCGAGGAGCGACTCGGCGCGTTTCTTGGCGGCGAAGAACGGCAGGTGCTCGCGGATGAAACCCTCCAGCGAACGGTTCAGAAAGCCGAACTCCTGCATCAACATCGCGGCTCGATCCGCGTTGAAGACCACCGAGTACGCCTGAATGTCGTACAGCCAGTTTTCAGCGGGCGCGGGCTCCGGGTGGGGCGCGTAGACCAGGAACGGGGCGGTCGGCTCGAGCTTCAAGAGCCGGTACTTCGCGTTGAACGGCGCGTTCGCCAGCTGGAGCTTGGTCACACCGGGCAACTCGAGATCGGTGAACACGTCCTGGAATTGACCGTCCTTGTCGTACCAGAAGACGATCCGTCGGCCCTCGTGGGGCCAGCGGTGGCTGTCCTCGTGGAAGAGCGTCTGGAGGGCCGATTGGAGTCGCTCGATCTGCATGAATGCCTCGGGGTGGGTGAAGATCGCGCCCTCAGGCGGCGGTGGGTTTCTTGCGCCGCGCTCGAGGAGCCTTGGTGCGGGGCGTCGCCGCGCGCTTGATGGTTTCGCGTTCGGCGACCTTGGCGGCCTCGTCGAGGAGGGGCGAGAACTTCCCTCGGGCGATGACGGTCAGGCTGTGAAGGGCGCGGGTGGCCGCGACGTAGAGCAAGCGCCCGTCGATGTTGCTCGCTCCAGGGTACGTCTTTGCCGAGGCGTCGATGACGATGACCGCGTCGAACTCGAGCCCCTTGACGGCCCGGATCGGCGCGATGACGACGTTTCCCTTGTCCCTGACGCGATCGTTCGGACTGAGAATCACCCTCAACTCCAAATCGGTGCGCTTGGACAACCGGGCGGCGAGAACCCTGGCTTCCTGCACGCTCCGGGTGAGGAGGGCCACCTCTTTCAGCTGCTCGTTTCGGAGGCGGTCGACCCAGACGGGGATTTGTTCCATCAGCGCGTCCGTGCTCGGTACGAGAACCATCGTCGGGCGCGGGCCGGGCCGCGTGAACGGCTGGGCGACCGTGGCAGCCTCGCCGTGAGCGCGCTTGAGGATGGCGTTGGCGAACGCGATGATCTGTTGGGTGGAACGGTAGCTGCGCGTGATTTCCTGGCGGTTGATCGACTCGAGCGGGAAGATCTCGTGCAGGGCGTCCCAGTCCTTGAGTCCACGGCTGGCGTGGATGGATTGGGCGACATCGCCCACGATGGTGAACGCTCCGTTCCGGCTGGCCGATTTGAGGACGCTGAACTGGAGCGGCGAGAGGTCCTGACCCTCGTCGATCATGATGTGGTCGTACTCCGGCGCGAATGGACTGCCGATGAGTTCGTTCAGGCAGTAGAGCGGGGCGAGGTCCTCGACTTCGATCGCGCCCTCGCGCGGTGGGACGGCGGCGAGCGCGTCCAACTCGGATGGCGCGAAGAGGCCCGAACCGATCTGGCCGAGCAGTGCCCGATCGGCCATCAGGGCGAGGTAAGCGTCCGGTAGCACCAGCGACGGCCAGATCGCGTTCACGTCTCGGGACTCGAGGAAGCGCGCGAGCGCCTGAAGGACGGGCGCGGGGATCTCGGCGTAGACGAGGCGAAGCTTGGCCTCGATCAATTCTTGAAGCTGCCGGAGGAATTCGCGCCGTCGGCCTTCGAACGAACCTTGACCACGGAGGTCGCGGGCGCTGGCCAGCGCCGCCCGCAGATCATCGGCGGAAACTTCGACGGTTCGCGCCTCGCCAGGCAGTGTGAAGCGAAGGTTCCCAGGAAGCGATTTCGGGTCGTCAACCGCGTTCATGACCGTCTGGGCGCGCACCACGTACCGCCTCAGGAGTTCGCGCATCCGCAGCGATCCGCGCAATCCCGAACGGCGCTCGAGCACCGCCGGGTCGAACTTGCGCCGGTCACTTTTAGAGAGTTCATCGGGGTGGATCTCCTGGAGTCGCCATCCGCGTTCTCCTCGAGAGGATGCCTTGAAGGCGGGACGCAAGCGCCGGAGGGCCCAATCGTTGAAGGTCGTGTGCGGGATCGATCCGCGCCCGAGGTCGGAAATCAGCTGGTCGATATAGCCCACGAAGAGCCGGTTCGGTGCGAAGACGATCGCGCGGCGCGGGTCGACGCGGGTGTCAGCGTCGTTGCCGAGCAGCCACGCCAGGCGGTGCAGCGCGATCGAGGTCTTGCCGCTGCCCGCGACGCCGTTCAGGATCAGCACGCGCTGCGAGGGCGAGAAGATGATGCTGGCCTGTTCCTGCTGGATCGTCTCGACGATGTCCTGAAGGCGCTGGTCGCCGCGCTGGTAGAGCTTCCGGACGATGTAATCGTCGCCGATGGTGGTGGTTCGTTCGCGGCCATCGCGCCGATCGATCTCGTCGTCGATCTCGAGGAGGCTGAGTTCACCGACGGAGAAACGCCGTTTTAGAAGGAGCTGGCCTTTGTACGGCTGACCGCTGCCTCCCGTCCATCGGACATCCTTGGCCGGGCCCTGGCTGAACAACCGCCCGATCGGGCTGTCCCAGGAGATCACCAGGAACTCCTGCTTCTCGAATTGCGTCGTGATCTGCTCGCGCCCGATGTAGAAGTGGTGGGGCTTGCCGTCAACCGTCAGGTCGAGTCGCCCGTGGTACGGGTAGCGTTCGACGCTTTTGAGCTTGGCCATCAGCCATTTGCGAACTTCGTCGACCTTCTGGGCCGCGCCGCTGTGGACGCCCGTGGACTTGATCCGTTCCTGCTTGTCGATCTCATCCCAGAGCTTGGTCAGGGTGTCTGCGAGGTGTGTGTCCTCGGGTTGGAATTCTGGGTGCTGTTCAGCTTTCACGCTTCCCCCTCTGCATCACGCGCTCGCGTCTTCGTCGGTGGAATCGTCATCTTCAACAACGCCGCTCGAGCCTCTGGCGGCCTTCCCCGTCTTTCCCGCCATCAGATCCCGCTTCCACTGGCTTTTCTTCTTCAAGTCCGCCATTTTCAGATCGTTGCCTTCGTACACCAGGCCCTCGAACAGCGTGTAGTTGTAGGCCACGCCGTCGTCCAGGTCGAGCGCGATGCGTTTGTCCGCCGTGTGTTGAAGTTTTTCCTGGAAGGCCCGCACTTCCGCGATCTGGTCGCGGATTCTCGAGGCGTCGCGGGCGTTCGTTCCGGCCCGGTCGAGCGCACCGTCGAGTTTCGTCTGGAATTCCAGGACGTACTCGGTTCGCATTCTGGCGAGCGTGTCGGGCGCGTACCGGTGTAGGTACACGAGCGCCCCGAAGGCGCGTTTCTTGCCGCTGGTGAACAACCAGTAGATCGGGCGTTTCTTGTAGACCTGAATGTGGTCGCTGATGAATTCCACCACGAAGTACCGCCGGATGCGCTCCAGGGCCGTCTCGTCGCGCTTGCGTTCCAAAGCATCCGCGATCCATTCGAGGTTCTCCTGGAGGCTGTCGGGTCCGTAGGCGACGCGCAGGAACTCCGCGAAACGCGCGACGATATCGTCATCGAAGTACGCCTCGTCGGTGATCGGGACGATGCCGTCCGAGTCGGCGGGGTAACGCGCGTGCTTGCCGGGATCGAAGGTTTGGCCCGCGTGGATCAGTCCGGGCGAGTCCAGGCTGTAACGGCCCATCATGCAACCGACCGCGTAGGAGATCAGGCTTCTGGCGTCCCTGGCCTTGTTCGCGCGCCGAATGGTGATCTGGTC
>CAXTKV010000256.1:0-1078 GCA_964244895.1 uncultured Deinococcales bacterium | reverse complement strand
TGGTCGTCGGGGACTTCGGGTGTGAGTTCGTCCTGGAGGCCGTAGGCGTCGATCCAGTAGCGGTTGTTTTCTTCTTCGAGCCGTTTCAGTTCCTGGAACGCAGTTTCCGATTTGGCGTGCCAGTCCAGAAAGGCGTCTGAGACTCGAGAAAACCCGCCTTGGCTTTCAGGAACACCGTCCAGGACACGTTTTTCAATTTGCGCGCTGGACGGTGTTCCCGCATTGACCGCACCGCGCAGAAGGGGATGCGTTTGGAAGTCCCAGGAGGTTTCAAAGTTATCCCAATCGGCTCGGGAAATACCAAGAACTGGTTTTGCAACGAGGTTAATCAATTCTAAAGGCAAATTACTTGGTATGGGAAATCGCAAAACATCACCAGGCTGGAAATGCAAGCTTGGATTCAGTACTGGAAAGATTGTTTTCGACAATATACTATTTAAGATTAAAAAAACCGGGAATGCTGTTTGTCTCGAGGTGACAAACAGCGACTTGCCGGACGAATCAAATAAGAATCCTGGTGCTGAATACCGCAGAGCAAAAGGGACATTTGTTCCAATATCTGTCCATGTAAATGATTCATGAAATATCTCATCTAGATTGTGATTTGTTGAACGTATCTTTCCATTTTCGAAGCTAAAGTTTCTAACGCGCTGACCATCGTTTTCCCAGTCTATTATATATTCATTGTTACCGTACCAACGTCGAAACTCTCCCCCTTTATTGTATGGAAACCATTTCATTCCGGACGCTAAAGCTCCACTTCTGCTGTAATTGAAACCGATTTTTTCAAACGATATCTCGAACCAAAGTCTCAGAAAAATATCGTTATAGCCAGTAACTAATCCTTGTCGCGCATCTGCGGAATCTCTTAGTGGTTTTAGCAAACCGAAAACAGAAAACAATCTTTCGCTGATCCAATATGCAATCGGACTTCCCGGTATCTTCTCAAAGTCTCGAGCATCCGCGTAAAACACATTCGTCGCATTCGGCGCTCTCGAGTTGCGGTCAATACTCTCGAGAAATATCCGATCTTTTTCCTCGGCGTCTTTCACATCAACGAGGCGGACATACACGCCAC
>CAXTKV010000255.1:0-5811 GCA_964244895.1 uncultured Deinococcales bacterium | reverse complement strand
GGGTTCGTCCACGTCTTTATCGCGCTGAGACACGACCAGGATGGTGCGTTCGCCGTCCAGAGCAGCGTTGATCGCATTGACGCTGACGGGGCGGCCCGCGTCCACGGGCAGCACCATCACCGGGTAAATCACGGTGGAGCGCAGTGGGCAGACCGGGATGCGCAGAACCTGCGCATCGCTCGAGGTCGCGTCCGACTTGGCAGTCTTGGCGCGCGCGGGTTTCGCGGCTGGTGTTTCGGGTTTTGGCTTGCGGGTTCTGGTCATGGAGCCTCCTTGGAGGTCTGAGCTTGCGTGCAGGTCGGCGAAATCTGGACGGTTGGCTCTGGCGGTGGTTCTCGAGCTTCGGTCTTCGCCTACCTTGAGTGTCATTCTATCAAGTTTGTTTGGTTTCGTGTTGTGAGGATTAGTTACATTGGTCTTGAGCGAAATGGCTTACTGATCTGGTCATCCCGCAGCTCGAGCCTACTCCGCGAAGGTCGCGCTCATCGTGCATTCCTGGCATTGTCCGAAGCCCGGAAGAAACACCGTCCAGGACGGTCTTCCCGAGGGTAGTCGAAACAGTGTTCACGACACGTATCCTTTCACGAAAACCATCCCCGACGAAGCCGAATAAAGGAACGTTAAACACTCCTGGCACACAAAATCACTCAAGGCGGCTTCCTCGAGCGCCGAAATGGAAGAAACCCTGACCTGACGCGCCAGAAACTCAACGCCACCAGGCTTTGAACCCGGTGAACACCGCGTCGTACGGCTGGCGCACCCGTTCAGCAGAGGACAGAATCGCTACCTGCCCGATGGCATCATCGACCGCCAACGCCACTAGCGCTTCTCGACCATTCAAAAGCATCGTCAGACGACGCCCGATGCACTCGGCACCGATACGATTCGGTTGCCCCGAAGGCGCCAGCCTGACATCGTCCGGCAGATCACCGCCCGCCAGAAAAACCCATTCGTCCGTTTCGTAGTCGTACCGCGAAATGCTCGCGCTAAACGATTCCGGGAACAACATGAACGCGTACAAGTAACGACCATCGTTGCGACAAACCAGCCCCGCGCCACCATCTTCTGACGCACCCGTCTGGCGAACCTCGACCTCGAGCTTCACGTCCGGCGATGCAACCTTGATGTTCTGGAACCAGATTCCGGGCTTCGTCAGCCGAAGCCGAAACCCCCCATCGGCGTAGGCGGTACTGCCAAAATCTTCAGTGCGTTCCAGGTAACGTTAGACCGGGCCGTTGAAGGTTTCCGTGAAGCTCGGGCTATCCGACTGGGCGAAGCTCAACGTCATCAGACTCAGAATCGCCCACGCACCGATACCGCGCTCGAATGGTTTCACGATCCACAATTCTATCTGTACGGGCGAGCCTCAAATACCCTCGCCGGACGTGATCGAAGCCACCAGCGCCACCGGAGCCGTCTCCGCCCGCAAAATGCGCGGCCCGAGCCCGACGGCCACGAAACCCTTGTGCCCCAACAGCTCGATTTCAGCGCCCGAGAACCCGCCCTCCGGCCCGGTCGCCGCGGTCACGGGTGCATCCCAGGTCGCGACCTCGCGCGCCAAAGCAGCGCTACCGGGGTGCGCCACGATGCCGCACGCCACGCTGGGCAAATCCGCGATTCTGATCGGCTCGAGCACCTCCGGCACGAGGCTGCGCCTGCACTGCTTGGACGCCTCGAGCGCGACCCGGCGCAGACGCTCGAGCTTCTGCGCGCCGATCTCGCGGGCATCCGCGAAGTCCGTCACCAGCAATTGAAACCGCGCCACGCCCAGTTCCGTGCAGGCGCGCACAACTTCCGCCAGCTTGTCGCCCTTCAAAAGCGCGACCGCCAGCGTCAGGGCTTGCGGCGGCTCGAGGCTGACGGCTCGGGCTTCCCCGACCTGGAGCGCCATCGAAAAATCGCTCACCTCCAGAATGACGGCCTCCGCCTCGAATCCCGCGCCATCAAAGACCATCACGCGATCACCGATATTGGCGCGCAGCACGCGCAAATGGTCGAACTCGCGCCCCGAAAGTTGGATGCGCGGCTGGAGGCTCGAGACGAAAACCCGGTGCGATCTCAAGGCAACACCGTCTGGGAAGCAGTTTCTCGAGAATCAGAAGAGACCGTGCAGGACGGTGCTCTCGGTAATCGGGTCGAGGGAAAGGGGCGGGTCTGCCTGCGCGTGCAACGGGGCTCGCGAGGGATACGCGTCACTCCCGGTCACTCGAGCAACCGATCCAGTCGGCGTTCTGCCATTCCTCGCGCAGCATGCCGTAACGCACGGCGTCGGCGCGTTGGCCGCTCACGACGCGGGCTTTTCGGAAGCTGGCCTCGAGCTTGAACCCCAGGCGTTCCGCCAGGCGAATCATGCGCGCGTTGCCGCTCCAGGTGCCCAGTCCCAAGCGCGCCCAGTCGGTGGTGGAGAACAGGTAGTCCGTCCACAGCTCGAAAGCTTCGCGCCCGAAACCTTTGGACCAGTGCGCCGGGTTCCAGATATCGATGCCCGCGTCCGCCCAGCCGCCGCGCTCTTCGATCCAGTACCAGCCGACGCTGCCGAGGTGTTCGCCATCAACGGATTCGATCTCGAGGCGTCGGCGCGGGTTCTGCGAGAGCGCCATGTTCAACCGCAGCGGCCATTCCATCAGGTCGGCGTCACCGATGGGTTCCACGGGTTCCCAGGGTGCGTCCCAGCGCTTCCATTCGGCGTCCGGGGTCATCCAGCGTCGGTAGGTCTCGAGGTCGCTCATCTTGCGGTCGCGCAGGGACAGGTTGACGCCGGTGATTTTCACGGTTTTCTGGCCTCCAAAAGTACCCATTCGCCTTCCTGTTCGCGGCGCACAAACTCGAAGCCCTCGCGCAGAATCGCGTCCCGCACCAGGTTCTCGCGCCCGGATGAGGTGTCCCAGGTGACGCGTTCGTCCGCGTCGGCCTGACCCGAACCCGCCATGATGCCCGTCATGATCAACCGGCCCCCAGGCTCGAGCACCCGCCGGTACTGACCCATCAGCAGATCGTGCAATTCCGCGAACAGGTTCGAGACCACCACGCTGAAGGCCCCGCGCGCCAGTGGCGCGTCGCGTTCCAGTCTGCCATCCAGTACGTCCTCGAGCGTCCCGTGAACGAAGGTGGCTCGCGCACCGTTGAGCCGCGCATTTTCAATCGCCACCGGAACCGTGCTGGCGTCGTTGTCCACACCCAGAACGCGCGCACCCAACAGGGCGGCCACGATACCCAGAATGCCGCTGCCCGCGCCGACATCCAGCACGGCCTCGCCCTCGAGTGGAATGTTCTGGAGGGCCTGAATCGCCAGCCGGGTCGTTTCGTGATGACCCGTGCCGAAGGCCAGACCGGGTTCCAGATCGATCACGATCTCGTCTGGATCGCCCGGAAAGATGTCCCAACCCGGCGTGATGATGACGCGTCCCACACGGATCGGTTTCAGGCTTTTGCGGTAGCGTTCCAGCCAGTCGGTGTCGTCCAATTGCAGCCAGCGACCGTGAAATGGCAGCTCGACGAGCTCCGCGAAGTACGCGCGCAGCACGTCCACGCCATCCTCGAGCGTGGCTTCCTCGAGCCCCTGGCAGCCCGCGTCCCACAGGGCGGGCGTCAGATGATCGAGCGATTCCAGGTCGCCCACGATTTCGTAGATCAGCACGCGGGGATTCTACTCGAGCGACCCAGAGGCGGGAACATCGTCCGGGACACGAATGCAGAAATGCGTGCTGGACGGTGTTCTTGTTACATAACCTCGAGAATCGTGCGCGCCGGAGCGCCGTCTGCGCCGTGCAGGTTGAGCGGCAAACACACCAGCCGATACCGTCCGGGTTGCACTTTTTGCAGCGCCAGGCTCTCGAGGATACAGACGTTGGCGCGCGCCAGGGCTTTGTGACCCGGCAAGTCCTTGCTGGTCAACGCGTCCGCGCTCGGGGCATCCGTGCCGATCAGGGTGATGCCGCGCGCCGCCAGGAACGCTGGCAAGCTGGGGTCTACGACCGCCCATTCTTGCGGGAAGGCGTCCCACGCGTCCGGCTGTCCCGTCTTGAAAATCACCTTGCCGATGCCCGTCAAATCAACGCGCTCGAGCAATTTGGGCGTCAGGCTCGAGACGCCCCGCGCGTCCACCACGACGCACGGCCCGATCCAGGTGGTGAGCGGTACGTCGTGAAGCTTCAAGCCCGCGTCGTCGTAATGCCAGGGCGCGTCCACGTGCGTTCCGGTGTGCGTGCTCATGCTGAGCGCCCCGACGTTGACGCTATCGCCATCCGCCATGCGCGACACCAGTTCGTAGCTGACGGGCGTGTCGCCGGGCCAGTTGGGGCTCGCGTTCGAGATGGTTCGGGTCACGTCGATCATGCCCTAGCCTAACGCATCATCCGTCCCAGACGGCATCCGTGAGACTCGGGCGCGAATGAGCTCGAGCACATCGATTGACGTATCCGGGCATTCTCGAGAACACCGTGCCTGAGACACCGTGTCTAAAACACCGTGCCTGACGATCGCTTCGCGATCAGCGCGAGACATTCTTTCTCGAGTCACCGTTTCCGGCGTCCCGGCTCGAGAGAACCGTCGGGCACGGTAAATTCTGCCGCAGGAACCCGGCCTGTTAAGCTGGTCACCATGAAACCCCAACCGCAAAAACCCGCCAGCACACCCGCGTGGATCTGGATCGCCGTGATCGCGGTCGGTCTGGGCGCGGGTTTGCTGCTGCGCCCGATCATTCAGGGCGCGCGCGACGGCGGCACGACGATCGATACCAGCACCCCGAGCGCGCGCTGCCCCGGCCCGTCGGGCAGCGAGTTGGCGCTCGAGGAGTACGTCCAGGGCGGCCTCCAGACCGGCTCGAGCGTCGGGGCTCCGGTCAGTTACACCCGCAATTACCGTCTGGAACGCCCCGGACAGCCCGCGCTGTCCTTCGAGGCGGGCGGGGATGCGACCAATGCGCCGTTGTCGTGCGCCGACGTGCGTTTCGGCCCCGGCGCGCGCGTGGCCTTCGGGCGAGGTCAGGAAGCGGTCGTGGTCGAACTGGTCGGGCCGGAAGTGCGCCGTTACCGCGCCCTGGAAAACGCCGATCTGGCCAAGTTGGTGGTGGACGCGCGCTGGAAGCTCGGCTTGAAGCTCGAGGATTACGCCAGCCGCGCACCCGTGCTGGGCGAGGACGGCAAGAACGGTCGCTGGGTGCTGGAACGCGTCGCGGCCACGGCGGGCTTGCCATCGAGGTTGGTGTTCGACACGGCGGATGGCGGGCTGACCTACGCGCTCAACCGGAAAGAAACCCTCTCGGGGCTTTGAAAGCCTGTGGCGAGGTGAAGGGTAAGAAGGTGAAAGCGAAAATCAAGAGCTTGTTCTGACGCTCGGCTCGAGCTTGTTCTGACGCTCGGCTCGAGCTTGTTCCGATGTGGGGCTGGTGGTTCACACCCTTCGAGCATCCCTCGAGACTGCGCGCATACCCTCTGGGCCGGAAAACCCGAATCTCGGGGACAGCGTCTGGGACGCGATTGCCTGAACACCGTGCCAGACGGTCTTCAGGCAATCTGAACGTCTCATGATGGCTCACGGGCGTTCTTTAGCGTGAGGCATGGTTCAAAACACGTTGCGGTGGCTGCTGGACTCGTGGCAATCGTTGCTGAACGCCCTCTCGCCGTTGGGATTGGTGGTGCTGGTGGTGGCGCTCGTGCCCGTGCTGGTCGGGCTGGTGCGCTTCGTGCTGGAACGAGACGGGCTGACCAGATCGGGCGGCTGGCTGGCGTCCGTCGGGCCGCGCACGCTGGCCTGGGTGCCGGTTCTGGCACTCGTCGGGGTGGCGTTCGCGGGCTTGACGCTGGCCAGAAG
>CAXTKV010000254.1:0-5878 GCA_964244895.1 uncultured Deinococcales bacterium | reverse complement strand
CAGCGCGCGATCCTGGTCGATCTCGAAAACAGGAAACGCAGTCGCAATCGCACGGCCATCTCACTCGGGCGACACGACACCGAAGGCACCTTTTCAGGCCATGCGTTTTGGGAAGACAACGCTTTTCGCCTCGAGACGCTCGGGCGCTGTGTGCGCCGCGAGTCGCTCGGGCTTCGTGTGCGCCAAGTTGGCCCTGACTTTTCAATCCGTTAAAGGCACCGCGACCGAACGAATCAATGCTCGCAAACCCGTAAATCCCGTCGCGCTGGACGGTCACGTCGGGCCTTCGAAGCCCGACCAGTTCGCCGACACGCGTGAAGGCGCACTTCCCACCTGGGTCGAAGAGGAACGGTTGGCCCATTGCCGCAGCTGTCTCTGGAAGGTTTTGCCACGGCGCTCGAGCCTCCTCGATCGGTCTACAGCGGCGAGCAAAAACCTGAACTCAAAACCGATTTTCGGAGGGCGCAACGACGTGCGCGGTTCCAACTGACCAGGTTTTCCGCAGGCGAACCTGGAGGAATACCGCCGTATTGGCTCGAGACTGAAACGGCATCCCAGAGCCCTTCGAGCGGGTAGAATCTCTGAGTGCTGCGGGATAAGTGCGAGTTGCGGATCGAGGCTGAGATCAGCTCGACGTTTTCCAGGTTCAAGTCAACAGAAAAACCGCGATGGGCAGACCTCGAACGAACCCTCGCCCCACGGGCACATCCCAGGTCAGCCAGCCGCCTCGTTTCGCTGTGGCAGCTTCTGCTCGAGGCAATGATTTCAAACAGGGGCTGCAACTTGAGATTCTCAGGTATAGCGTAGATGCCGAGGGTGATCTGCGTTGACGAACCGGAGTGTTCCGCAACCACCTGAAGGGGCATGATCGATTTGGCCGACTCGAATACAAAAACCAAGACCAGGACGCGCGTCAAGCTCGCTCAGCCGCGTCTGTGGAAAGTGATGATCTTGAACGACGATTACACCCCGATGGATTTCGTAGTGGACGTGCTGGTGCGGTTTTTCCGCAAGTCCGAATCGGAGGCGATCAGAATCATGCTGAGCGTCCACCAGGCGGGCGTCGGCCTCTGTGGTGTGTACCCTTTTGAGATCGCCGAAACCAAGGTCGATCAGGTCGAGGATGCCGCCCGCGAGGCTGGACACCCATTGCAGTGCACGCTGGAGCCTGAATGAACACCACAAGCACCGTCCCAGACGGTATTCGTGCTCAAAAGTACCGTCCAGAACGATATTCTCGAGGTTTATTTCCCACCGATGCGTGTGTGAAGCCGCTTTACAAGGGTGAAAAACGCACTAAGACTGGATTGATGTTCGTCGTGAAGAGTGGGAGCTGAGATGCTGACGCCAGAGCTCGAAAAAAGTGTGCAACGGGCCCTCAAGGTCGCCCAGGAGCGCCAGCACGAATACGCCAGCCTCGAGCACCTGCTGTGGGCGCTCCTGGATGACCCCGACGCGCGCGCCATCCTGACGCGCTGCGGCGTGGACTTGACGGGCTTACGCGAGGAACTCGAGGGCTACCTGGAGGAACTCGAAATAACCGACGGCGAGCAACCCGCCCCGACGAGCGCCTTCAGCCGCGTGCTGCAACGCGCCGTGCTGGCCATGCGCAGCGCCGGGCGCGACGAGGCCAACGGCGCGAACGTGCTGGTCGCGATCTTCGACGAACGCCAATCGCGCGTGTACGGCCTGCTGGAATCCTTCGGTCTATCGCGCGTGGACGTGACCAGCGCCATCACGAGAGCCGCACCCCCACGGGGCTTGAATTCCGGCAATCCGGGCGACGAACCCGGCGCGAATCCCGCTCCCGGAAACCCCGAAGGCAACGAGGCGGGCATCGCGCGCAACCCGCTCGAGGCGTACTGCACCAACCTGACCGCCCGCGCTCGGGACGAAGAACTCGACCCGTTGATCGGGCGGGACGCGGAGCTCGAGCGCGTCCAGGTCGTACTGTCGCGCCGATCCAAGAACAACCCTTTGCTGGTCGGCGATCCGGGCGTCGGCAAGACTGCCATCCTGGAAGGGCTGGCGCAGCGCATCGTGGCGGGCAACGTGCCCGAACGCCTGATCGGGGCTGAACTGTACGCGCTGGACATGGGTTCCCTGCTGGCGGGCACGCGCTACCGGGGCGATTTCGAGGAGCGCCTCAAGGCGGTCGTCAAATCCCTGGAAGACCACGACAACGCCATTTTGTTCATCGACGAGATCCACACCGTCGTCGGCGCGGGCGCGACCACGGGCGGCACGATGGACGCCAGCAACCTGTTGAAGCCCGCCCTGACGGGCCGTTTGCGCTGCATCGGCGCGACCACGTTCTCCGAATACAAGGCCTTCGAGAAGGACCGAGCGCTCAACAGGCGCTTCCAGAAGATCGATGTCCTGGAACCCTCGCGCGACGACACCGTCAAGATTCTGGAAGGCCTGAAAACGCGTTTCGAGGTGCATCACGGCCTGAAGTACACGCACGCCGCGCTGGAACGCGCCGTCGATCTGGCGGTGCGACACCTTTCAGACCGCAAACTGCCCGATTCCGCCATCGACGTGCTGGACGAGGCGGGCGCGACCCAGGCGCTGATGCCGCAAGCCAAACGCGCCAAGCGCGTGGACGTGCCGCAGATCGAAGCCATGATCGCGCGCATGGCCCGCATCCCCGAAAAATCCGTCAGCAAGGACGACGCCGAAGTCCTGCGCAACCTCGAGCTAGACCTGAAAGCGGCGGTGTTCGGGCAATCGCACGCCGTGGCGGAAGTCTCGAGCGCCATCAAATTGTCCCGCGCGGGCCTGCGCGATCCGCAAAAACCCATCGGCTCGTACCTGTTCGCCGGGCCGACCGGCGTGGGCAAGACGGAACTCGCCAAGCAACTCGCGCGCAGCCTGGGCGTGCCATTCCTGCGTTTCGACATGAGCGAATACATGGAAAAGCACACCGTCAGCCGATTGATCGGTGCGCCTCCCGGTTACGTCGGCTTCGACCAGGGCGGCTTGCTGACCGACGCGATCACCCAGAACCCGCACTGCGTCCTGCTGCTCGACGAAATAGAAAAAGCGCACCCAGATTTGTATTCCATCCTGTTGCAAGTCATGGATTACGGCAAGCTGACCGACCACAACGGCAAGCAAGTCGATTTCCGCAGCGTCGCGTTGATCATGACCACCAACGCGGGCGCGGCGGAAGCTTCCGAAAAACTCGTCGGCTTCGGCGGCGGCAACAAATCGGGGGCGGATGCCGAGGCCGTCAAACGGTTGTTCACGCCCGAATTCCGCAACCGCCTGGACGCCGTCGTGCAATTCGCGCCGCTCTCGAGCCAGGTCATGCGCAGCATCGTGGACAAGTTCCTGCTCGAACTCGAGGTTCAACTCAAGGAACGAAACGTCAGCCTGGAAGCCACCGACGCCGCGCGGGAGTGGCTGGCCAAAAAGGGCTACGACCGCCTGTACGGTGCCCGCCCGCTGGCCCGAGTCATCCAGGATTCGATCAAGAAACCCGTGTCCGACGAATTATTGTTCGGCAACCTGAAAGATGGCGGCGCGCTCGAGGTCGACCTGGACGCCGACAAGTTGATCTTCCGCACGTCCGGCACGAAATCCGTCAAAGCCTGAATTGTTGCGGCTCGAGTCGGACGATCAATGCAAGCTCGCTTTTAATGCCTCCCCTACGGGTAGGGGAGGACTAGAAGCAAAGAACACCGTCCAGCACGCATTATTCAATTCGCGTGCTGGACGGTGTTCTCGAGATCGCGCTCACGGGTAAATCACCAGGTTCAGCGTGCCGTAAATCGCGCTGTCACCTGTCGGGTTGCTGACCACTTCGTTGTCGTGATCCGGGTTGGCGATGCCACCTTTGAACTTGACCCAGACCAGGTTGTTGGCCGCATCGCGCCAGTATTTGTCGCCGCTCGAGGTCTGAACTTCGCTCAGGTTGGCTGCACTGGTCATGGGGCGCTTCTGGTTCCACCACGGATCGGATGGTTTCCAGTTCACGGCTTCGCTGCGGCGCGTGGAGACGTAAACCTGGCTGGGGGTCACGCTGCCGTCGTAGCTGATGCCGAGCAGGAATTCGTCGCTGGCGCGAAAGGCGTTGGTGATGCTGGCCTCGAAGGTTTTCGGCAGGTCGTAACCGGAACCCGCGCGCTTCGGGAAGCGCAGCACGTATCGCCCACCCTCGCGGGCCGCGAAGTGCCGCATGTTGCCGAGCTTCGGCGCGGTGTTGCCATCCCCGACCGTCCATCGCCCGATTTCTGCGCCCGTCGCGTCCTGCCGGACGACCTCGAGCGGAGCCTTGAAGCTGTAGCGGTTCGTATCGAAATCGGTGATGTAATCCACCACGCCGTAATACTGACCGTCGCAGCTCTTGCCGTTCTTGCCCGCCGGGATCACGTCCACGCAGGTCGCGCCGGTGGTCAGGAACGGATCGTCGTACACCCAGAAGTTACCCTTTGGCCCCCAGTAACCGTGCGGGTCCCAGAGCGCGCCCGCCAGCGTCCAGTTTTCGTTCAATTTGGGCAGCACGCGGTAGCCGGAATTGGAGTTGATCAACGCGTTGCCGGGGTTGCGCACCGGGCCTTTGTCCACGGCGGTGATGTAGTAATCGTCGGTCTTGAACGCGCCGCTCGGCTGGCCGTCCGCGAACGGGAAGTTGACGACGGTGTTGTTCTGCATCACGAAGGTGCTGTGGTAACTGGCGAAGGCGACGCGCGGCCCGGTCACGTCCGGCGCGTTCGAGACGATGCTGGTGGCGGGCAGGGGTGCGTCGTTGAGGCTGTGCCCGACCACCAGCGCGCCGGAAATCACGCCGTCGTCGCCCGCGCCTGCGAAGAACGTGCCGCCGTTGTCGGCGCTGACGAAATCCTTGTAATCGGGCCACGAGACGCGGTTCCAGAATCCGCCCTCGCGGTTTTTATAGACCGTGATCCGGTTCAACCCAAATCGCACTCGGTTGTCCGCGTACCGATCCGGGCCGCCGTCGCTGGTCGGAACGTACTTCTGGGGTGTAGTCGCGCCGGTGTCGTCCTGATCCAACACGACCCAGTCGAAGTTGATGCCCAACTTCTGGTTGCCGTGCGCGACGTTGCCATCAAAGCTGCCGAACGGAATGTTGTTCGGCCTGACGCTCATGGCTTTGTTCAAACCCAAGGGTTTGTTCGGGATGGACAACCAGAAGCCGTTGCCCTGCGCGTCCGCCGCGACGTTGTCGGTGATGGTGTTGTCTGGATTGGTGATCCAGAAGCCGCTCGAGCCGCCGGATTGCGTGTCGCCATCGTGTTTCAGGAATTGCTTGGCGGCGGGTGGGTTGCGCACGCCTGCGATCAGGTTGCCGCGAATCACGTTCTTGCGCTCGACCCCGTCCTCGAGAAACACCGCGTGGCCCTTGATATCAAAACAGATGTTGTTCTCGAAGCGCACGCCGTTGGTGGCGTGGATCGTGACGCAGCGGTTCGTGGAATTCCAGATGCTGGAATTCTGAACGAATTGCGCGTCCTGGTTGGGCGTGTTGGGGAGCGGGTTCGCGCCGTCCGAGTTCTGCATGTGCCAGTGGATCGGGTAGCGCCCGGAGCGCCCGAGCTGCCCGACGCGGCGCAATTCCACGCCGTCCAATTTCAGGCTCGAGTCCCGCATGGCCACGACGTGCGCGCCGAAGCCCTGGGTCGTCCAGGCGCTGTCGTCCGCGCCCTGAATCACGATGTTGCGCGTCAGATCGCCGATCTCGGCGCGTTCGTCCAGGGCGCGGGTCGTGACCGCAGCGGTTGGGGTGAGCGTCACGCCGCTCGAGTTGACGTATTGCCGGGTGCCCCATTTGAAGCTCCTCAGTCCCGTCTTGAAGCTGGCCGTCGTGATCGCGTCGCTGGAGAGTTCCAATCGTTCCGTGGCCAGCGGGTGC